>CAZFNU010000055.1:0-1546 GCA_964520445.1 uncultured Candidatus Saccharibacteria bacterium | reverse complement strand
AAATAAGTTTCGAATGGGCCTAAGCGGAATCGAACCGCTGAATACTCGGTGTAAATAATATTAATATAAACCATCATTTTTTGGAATTTATACCAATTAATCCTTAAGATGTTTCTCTTCTAATTTAGAAATTAAAGCTAGAAAGATGGTTATTAACCCAATACCCAATAAAGTATACTTAACATTCCAATCAACTAAATATCCAAAAAGAACATTAGTTATTGCTGCGAAAATAGATCTACTCATTGATACTGCTGAAAGAACAGTTGCTCTATTTTTTGAATCAATATACTTATTCATATAACTATAAAATAAAGGTTTCATAGTCATTCCAAAACCTGCAATTAAAAGCATTGCGGCTATCACAATATAAATATTTAAGGAAAAAGCAAGAACAAAATAACAAACGCCAACTAACAAAGAAGAAAACAAAATATATTTCTTTTTACTATTCAAAATAACTTCAAACTTTATTATTGAATTTAAGACAATAATCTCTGCTAAAACTATTCCTGCATGAACAAAACCATAGTATTGAATTGGAAAATTCAAATTTTTTAATATAACCTGATAAACCCAAACCATAAAAAATGACAAAACCATAATTGAAACATAATCAAATGTTAAAATTTTTAGAATTTTATGTTCTTTAAAATATTTCAAACCAGATTTTAATATTTTAAAATAATTTCTATCTTCTTTTTTCTGTCCTGTTGGGGGTTCTTTAAATGTCAATGCAATTATTGAAGCAAAGAACATAGATATAGAAGTTAAAATCATAGGCCAGGTAAGGCCAAACTCTTTTGAAATTAAACTTCCAATAGGAGCAGAAATCATCATAGCCAACAAACCTAAACTTTCAACTCTATTGAATATACTTTTAGATTTTTTCTCTTTCTTAACCTGTTTAAGAGAATCATAAACTAAAGCAGAATCAGCTCCTGAAGCAAGTGTTGAACCAACTGCCCATAAAACTTCTGCAAATGCAAAAACCCAAAAATTAGCATGAGAAGTATAAACTAAAGCAGCTATACCAGTTACAATACCTGAAAGAACTAAACTTGTTTTTCTACCAAATCTATCTGCTATAACTCCAGTAGGTATCTCAAGCAAAAACATAGAAAAAGTAAATATTGCTTGAAGAATCATTATCTGAGCAAAACTTATTCCTCCCCAGATTGTAAAAAAAGGAACTAAAACACCTGAAAACAAAGTGAAATTCTTCATAAAGTCATAAAAATATGATTTTCTTATATTAGAATTATATCTATATTTTAAACTCATATTGCATCACCTAATTAGAATAATAAATTGTTTTAAGCTTTTTAATATTTTCTTAAAAATGGTCGCTGGAGGAATCGGACCTCCGCCTTCTCGGCTTTTAGTTTGTTAATTCTTCATCATTCAAACATGTAAACGAGAGGGTCTACCATTAGCCTAAGCGACCTTGTTTCTGTTTCTGGACCTTAATTCTAATGGCAACTACTTCGTGTGTAAATAATATTAATATAAACCATCATTTTTTGGAATTTATACCAATTAATCC
>CAZFNU010000054.1:0-1676 GCA_964520445.1 uncultured Candidatus Saccharibacteria bacterium | reverse complement strand
AAAAGGGGATTTTATTAACTGGTGGTACTTCATTACTAAAAGATATGGATACTTTAATTGAAAAATCAACTGGGTTAGATGTTAATATAGCTGATGATCCAATGAACAGTGTAGTAAGAGGAGAAGGTATTATCCTTGAAAACTATGATGCTATGAAACCATATTTATTAACTCTTAAAATTTCTGAATAATGTTGATATATAATAATAAAAAATTCGAAGATCGTAAATCTTTTTTTCAACGCCCTGTTACCTGATTTTTTATTATTCTAGCTCTTTGAGGAATACTAACTACTAAAAAGAGTTTTTGAGCTTTTTGAAATTCTAAAATTGCCTATACTACTTATGTTACTTCATTTAATGCTCAAAAAAATCTTCATAGTCCCCTAGGTTTTATTGAAGATTTAATTCATTTCGGGAATATTCGTAATGAATACTATCGTTTAAAACAAGACGAAGTTATCCGCTTAACTTTTTCTCCTAGTACTGTTTCCTCTTCTCAATCAACTGTATATAAAACTGTGGAAGCTAATACTTTAATGTCTGATATTGAGGGTATTTCCGGAGTATTCTTAATTAATAAAGGAGCTAAAGATAATCTCAAAGTTGGAATGAATGTAATTATTAATGATTCAGTTTTAGTTGGACATATTATTGAAGTTTTTTATGAACATTCCAAAGTTGAGTCACTATATAGTCCCAATGTTACTATTAGTGTTATCAATACTTCTTCCAATGCTATTGCCTTGGCTAAGAGAGATACTAAAGGATTTTTAAAATTAACTTTATTCTCTGACGCTAATAAATTTAAAATGAATGATCCTTTAGTTAGTTCTTTAGAGAACAAAGAATATTTAAGAGGATTATTAGTTGGGAAAATCAGTAATATCGTTAAATCTAAAACTTTAGTAGAGCCTGATATTTTTATCGAACCCTTATTTAAATTACCTTATCTTGATAAGGTCTATATTATATCAAACTATCCCTAAATTAATTTTATGAACATGCAAGTTAAAAAAAGGATTGAAAAATGTTTATTATTTGGATTAATCTTCCCCATAGTTGGTATCGTTTTCTCATATTATCATGGGTTTAATTGGCTATCTAATTCTCTAAGTGATTTAGGTGTTTTTAGTCCTTTTTTTAATTGAGGAGTTATTATCAGTGGCATTACTCTAGGTATTTTTACTATGTATACTTTAACTCAAGAAAGAGTAGGATTTTTAGCTCGTTTTTTGATGTTAATTTCCTCAGTAAGTTTAATTTTAATAGGAGTTTTTCGTAAAGATTTTACTTTACCAATTCATCCTATTGCTGCTATTTCTTTTTTTGTTACCGTTAGCATTGCTCAGTTAGTTTTAGGTAAAAGAGTTGCTAAGAATTGTCCTAGTGTTGGCTATTGTACTATACTTGCAGCTTTAATTACTTACGCTACTTGATTTACTTTTTTAATGATTTGATTAATGGATCACAGATTTGGTATTGCCATCCCAGAAACAATTTCTTTATTAATTATTATTATTTGAATTACTATCTTTATCTCTAAATACAAACAATAGTTTTCCACAACACACCTTGACTTTTAAAATTAAAAAAGATATATTATATGTATGAATAACTTAAATCTAAAATCTAAAAAATATTCCTTCACCCTCGTAGAACTCATGATAGTATTAG
>CAZFNU010000053.1:0-1740 GCA_964520445.1 uncultured Candidatus Saccharibacteria bacterium | reverse complement strand
AATAAAAATTGTAATTAAAAAATTAAATGATTCCAAGATTAAAATATCAGAAAATTAATGTTCCTACAGTAGGAAGTACCATTGAAGGTACTGTCTTAACTCAAGAAGGTAAATCACTATATATTGATGCTAGCCCTCTTGGTTTAGCTATTGTTAGAGGATATGAATTCAATACTGCCAGAAACTTTATCAAAGATTTACATATTGGGGATAAGGTTAATATTAAAGTATTAGAATTAGATAATGAATTAGGTTTAATTGAGGCTTCCCTTAAAGAAGCTAGTTCTGAAAAAATCTGATCCTTCTTATATAATATCAAGAAAAACAATGAAACTATCATTATCAGACCTAAAGAAGCTAATAGAGGTGGTTTAATAGTAGAATTAAAAGGAATTAAAGGATTTCTTCCTGCTTCTCAATTATCCCCTCTCCATTACCCAGAAGTAGAAGGTGGAGATAAAGATACTATCTTATCTAAATTAAGAGATTTAGTAGATAGAGATATTGAAGTAAAAATCCTTGACCTAGACCAACCATTAGGAAAATTGATCTTCTCAGAAAAAGAAGTCCAAAATGAAGCTGAAAAACAAAAACTTGTCAGCAACTTCAATGTTGGTGATATAGTAGAAGGAGAAGTTACCAAAGTAGTAGCTTTCGGTATCTTTATCAAATTCAGTGAACCACCAATAGATGGTTTAATCCATATCTCTGAAATAGATTATCAATTAATTGCTAACCCAGCTGATCTATACAAAGAAGGAGATAAAATTAAAGCTAAAATTCAAAGTATTGCTAATGGTAGAGTTTCTCTATCAATTAAAGCTCTAAAACCAGATCCATGAAAAGACGCTGCTGATATCTACCAAGTAGATAAAAAATATGATGGAAAGGTTTTAAAAACTGGAACACTAGGAGTACTTGTAGAATTTGAACCAGGAATTTATGGCTTTATGAAATATAGCGAAGTAACTGATAAAACTAAAGTTGAAAAACCTCTAGAAATAAATGAAACAAAAACATTTACTATCAAAACCATTGATAAAGAAGCCAGAAGAATTACTTTAACCATATAGATACAGAAACAGAAAACCCCGTGGATTTCTCCACGGGGTTTTAATATATTCTTTTAAAAATTACTGAATCATTTCTTTTAATGCTTTAGCAGCTCTGAATTTAGCTACTTTCTTAGCAGCAATATTAATCTTTTCTCCGGTTTTTGGATTAATACCCATTCTAGCAGCTTTTGCTTTGACTACAAATGTACCAAAACCACTAATAGCTACATCATCTCCTTTCTTTAATGCTTTGCAAATAGCATCAACAATGCCATCTACAATTTCTTCAGCTTCTTTCTTTGTTGTTTGGATTTTTGCGTGTACCAACTCAACTAAATCATCTTTCTTCATATTAATATGAATTTAAGTCGTTTTTTAAAAAATTATGTGTTCAGTTACCAAGCCACGACCCTTTATTCACTTAGTAACCTAAAACTCTACATATCTAGATTATAGCATTTTTCTGTCTAATTTGCAAGTATTTACGTATTTTCCTTAAAATACACTAAAACACCTAAAAATCAAGACTACTGATATCTCCCCCTAGTTTTATTATACCTAGACATAATTTCTTCTGTATTCAAATTTAACTATTCCTATAAAACCCATCTATCAACTTCCCATATTCCTTACAAACCAACCCATAACACCTAGCATGATGATAATAGGAATATCAAGCTAAAAA
>CAZFNU010000052.1:0-2362 GCA_964520445.1 uncultured Candidatus Saccharibacteria bacterium | reverse complement strand
AATATTGCAAACGTAATTTATTTACTATTCTTAGTTCTCTTTTATTTGTTTTTGTTGTAAACTATCTTAATAAACGATTTAAAGAAAGATTTTTCTATAAAGAAGAAATCTATTTAATGGGGTTGGGGTTACTTTGAAATCCTTGGCCAGGATTAGTTGTTTTAATAATTACTCTTTTATTTACTTTCTTAATAATCCAAGTCATTAATCTCTTGTTTTCCAAACATAAACGCCTCTCTATGCTTTATCTTTGATTACCCTGTTCTCTCTTGTCTTTTTTCATAACCTATGCTATACTTAGACATATACCATTCCTTAATTTATTATTTGTTTAAAATATATTTTTATGGCTATATCCCTACAAGTTATAAAACCAATATTACTCCAGAGTGGTCTTGTTAACGAAGAAAAATTTAATAAGGCTCTTGAATCTTCCAAACGTACCGGACAAAACGTTACAGATATTTTAATTTCTGATGGAATTATTACTCGTGATTATCTTACAGAGATCATTTCTAATTTCTTAAAAATTCCTCAGGTTCGTTTACGTGGTAAAGATATTACCTATGATATTTTAAATATTGTTCCCGAAGATATTGCTCGTGCTAGAAACCTAGCTATCTTTGCTAAAGAAGGGGATTATCTTAATGTAGCTATGTCAGACCCTACTGATCTTGAATCCATTGAATTCTTACAACGCTATACTAATCATCCCTTAAAAGTTTTCATAACTACTGACGAAGATCTTAGAAGTTCTTATTCATTATATCGTCAAAAAATTGCTGAAAATTTTAAAACTATTGTTGAAGAAAATATTAAGCAAGCTGCTAAAATCGAGGGCCTATCTTTAGAACAAGCAGCTGTCGAACTTCCTATCATTGCTTTGTTTGATAATATTGTTGAGTATGCTGCTTCTTTAGGAGCTACTGATATTCATGTAGAAAGATTAGGAGATGCTGTTTTAATCCGTTTTCGTGTTGATGGTTTATTAAAAGAAGTTATTCGTTTACCTAAAGAAACTCATCCTGCTATTATAGCTCGTATTAAAGTATTATCTAATTTGCAAATTGATGAGCATAACCGACCCCAAGATGGACGTTTTAAATACAAAAAAGGAAATGAGGTCTTTGATATTCGTATTTCCATTCTTCCTACTATGTATGGAGAAAAAGTTGCTATGCGTTTATTACTAGGCGCTTTAAAACCTCTAAGTTTTGAAGAATTGGGCATGCAACCATATTCTGCTGATATTCTATCTTCTAATATTAAACGTACTTATGGTATGATTCTTGTTACCGGACCTACAGGTTCTGGTAAAACTACAACCCTTTATTCTGTTTTAAATAAACTAAATAGGCCAGAAGTTAATGTAGTTACTATTGAAGACCCTATCGAATATGAAATGAAATATGTTAATCAAATTCAAGTTAATGAAAAAGCTGGGTTAACTTTTGCTGATGGTTTACGTTCTATAGTTCGTCAAGATCCTAATATCATTATGGTCGGGGAAATTCGTGATGGAGAAACTGCTGGTATTGCTATTAATGCTGCTTTAACAGGTCATTTAGTATTATCTACTTTACATACTAATGATGCTACTACAGCTGTTCCTCGTTTATTTGATATGGGGATAGAACCATTTTTAGTTGCTGCTACTGTTAATGCAGTTGTTGCTCAACGTTTAGTCCGTCGTATTTGTAAAGATTGTATTGAAAGTGTTCCGGTTACCCAAGATGCTAAAGATTTAATCAAAAAATATTTTGCTGAAAGCCCATATAAAAAAACAAAATATACTATTCCTACTCAATTGTATAAAGGTAAGGGATGTAAGATTTGTGGTTTTAAAGGATATAAAGGCCGTTTAGCTATTTATGAGATTTTAGATGTCAACGAAGAAATGCGTAGTTTAATTCAATCTTCTCATTTTAGTTTAGATTCCCTACGTGAATCAGCTGGGAAGAGTAACATGACCACTATGTTTGAAGATGGATTAGTCAAAGCTGAATTAGGTTTAACTACCATTGAAGAAATATTACGTGTAATCAAAGAATAATATATATATTATATATGTCTAAAATTAATTTAAAAAACTCCTTCACCCTAGTAGAACTCATGATAGTATTAGCTATCTTAGCTTTATTAGCCGGGATAGTAATCTTTACTATCAAACCAGGTAATATCTTAGATAATGTTAATGATTACAAAAGAGTATCAGATCTTAATAACATCACTAAGTCCATTAACTATCTTAATGTTATTAACTTAGGTTTACTTAACCTAGGTTCTGCTACTACCATATATGTAAGCCTTCCTGATAATACCTCTACTACCTGTTCGAGTTATGCATTACCCAGTCTACCAG
>CAZFNU010000051.1:0-2420 GCA_964520445.1 uncultured Candidatus Saccharibacteria bacterium | reverse complement strand
CATAAACTTTCATTAAAACAAAAGTAGGGCTTAAGATATTATTCTTAATATCTAAGACTTTCTTCAATCCTTTTACAAATTCTGTCTTCCCACTTCCTAAATCTCCCTGCATTACAATTACTAAAGCATTCTTTAAATCCTGCTTTTTACTAACTTCTTTAACAAAATTTTCTGCTATCTTATGTGTTTCTTTTACCGAATTAGAAACATATTTTAAAACCATATTTTTTTCTTATAATCTTTCTAATACATTAATCCCTAACAATCCTAGCCCAAACTTCAATGCATTAGCAGCAGCTATAGTCAAATCAACTTTTAATCCTTTGTTAACTTCCGCATCCAAAATTCTATTCTTCTCATAGAAGCTACTAAATTCTCTAGCTAATTCATAGATATAGTTAGCTACAAAATGTGGAGCAAAATTATCTCCTGCCTTTTCAATCACATCTTTGAAATGAATTAATTTTCTTAATAAAACTAATTCTTCTTCTGTAATATTAGCAATATCTATATTCTTATCAACATTCCCTGCTTTTTCAATTATTGATTTACATCTCGCATAAGTATATTGAATATATGGACTTCCATTCCCCTTCAAATCCAATATCTCTTCAAAACTAAAATGCAAATCTTGTTCTTTTTCTAACCTTAATATTGCATACTTAATAGCTCCGATTCCAATAATCTCAGCCATATTATCTTGTTCAATATCCGAAAAATTAGCTAAAGATTTGTATTCATTATCTTTCTTGCTTAAAACTGTATTTTTCAATTCTTTAATTAATTCGTTTATTGTAATTACTGTTCCAGTACGAGAGCTCATCTTCCCTCCATCCTTCTGGCAAACAGCCCCATAACTTAAATGTTTGAATTTAGAAATACTTCCAATTCCCATTTGATCACAAACCGCATATACTTGTTGCATATGTAATTTCTGTTCTGGACCAACTACTCATAAATACAAATCAACTGGAAATTTCTCAACTTTCATTTTGGTTAAGTATAGGTCTTGTGTAAAATACATTGCTGTTCCATCAGATCTCTGAACAATATCATCAGTTAACTCATATTCTTTTAATTGCGTTAGTAAAGCTCCATCTTCTAATTTCACAAATACTCCCTTCTCTAACCCAACTTGAGCTAAATCTTTTGCCTTTTGAAAAAACTCACTTTCATATCAAAAATGGTCAGCATAACTATTAATTCTTTTAAAAGTATTGTAAAAACTTATATAAAACCATTTATTTAAAGTCTCTCATACCAATAAAACTTTTTTATTCCCTTTTTCCCATTCATTAAGTAGTCATATCGCGTCTAATGTAAATTGCTCTTGGTATTCTTTTCATTTCTTTAATTCTTCTTCTTTATCTATTTTCGGTTCTTCACCACTTTTTATTACTTCCCAACTATTAATTAGACCTCTTATATAACATTTCCCCACAAACTCAGCCTCCATCCCAGGTTCTGGTTGATTTAATCAATTCTTAGGATTATCATCTAATTCTTCTAATATTTTCTCTAGTGGATCCAGATCTTGTCTATTATATCTTAAATATCCAACTATTGCCTTGCAAATATGTATACCTCTATCATTAAACAAACAATCTACCGTCACCTTGTGATTCAAGGCCTTTAAAACACGTATAACGGCCATAGCAAACACACTATTCCTCAAGTGCCCTATATGTAATGGCTTATTAGTATTAGGGCTAGTATGTTCAATTAAAAAACTTTGAACTTTATCTTTAAAAACCATTGTATTATTAAATTCAACAAAACTTTTTAAATTCTTAATTAAAAATTCTTTTTTAACAAAGAAATTAATAAACCCTGGTTCTTTGTATTCTAGTTTCAAAATATTCTCCTTAACATACAAATCATTATTCAATTTTTCAATTAATTGATCTTTAATATTAATTTCTTTTTTCAAAATCATAACAATATTAGAAGTGAAATCACCAAAAACATCGTTTTGGGTTTTTTCAATTTTAATATCTTCAATTTTTAATTCTCTTTCAATATTATTTTCTTTTAGAATTTGTAAAACCAATTCAAAAACAATATTTTTTAATTTATCAATCATATTTGGTATTTAATTTAATTATTGTACCCTGTCGTAACAATAACTTTATTTACTTTAATACTAGGACTCTCAGCTTTTAAAAAATCAACTAACTTATCCTTCTGTTCATTCAATTCATTCGCCAATATTGATTTTGAACAAACAACTAATAATTCATTATTTTTAAAGCTCTTAGGAAAGCAAAGAAAAAAATCATTTTGTTTTAAAAAATCTTCAGTCAAACTTAAAACAATTTGCTCATTAATTCCACTATCAATCTTCAATTCTTTTAACCTTCTCTTCAATACTTCTCCTATTCCCTGAAACATATTTGTCTTTTAATTTTTAAATCCTAATT
>CAZFNU010000050.1:0-2532 GCA_964520445.1 uncultured Candidatus Saccharibacteria bacterium | reverse complement strand
ACACAACAGCAATGATAAAAAACAAAAACTCCTTATATAATGAGAAACCCTCTGAATGGACAAAACCATCGAAGGGACGGTCGGGGCGTTGTATCTTTGTGGGACTTTAATGAGAATCACTTTGTTGTAATTTTATCCATATTGTATTTAATTAGCTTTTATGGAGAATTACTATGAAAATAGACCCGAATAATTACAAAGAGAAGTATCTGACTTGGAAAAGCTCCATAAAAGGTAGAATCCCAGGAGTTTCTGAAGAAAATTCTCGCTTAATCTTGGAGTACCTTTTAGATATGGAAAATGGGCTTAATGTTGCAAGTGTAAGCAAAAAAGGGTCTAGAAGCTATGCAAGAATGAACAATCTTAAACAAAGGGCAATCTTTCTAACTAAGATATTTGAAGAAAGATATAACCTTACAGATATAACTAAGATCTCTGAAAGGATTCTTCATGAATTTTTTACTGGGATGAAAAATGGGACAATTCCTAGATTGGATGGTAAAACTTATCAGTCCCCCACAGATTATGTTAAAATATTCAAGGCTTTTTGGCATTGGCACCAAAAAGTTAATAGAAAAAATGGCATAGAAATTCAAGATCTAACAATTGATTTGGATACAAGCAAGGATAAACCCTCATGGGTTTATTTAACTGAAGATCAGGTCAAAAAATTATACGAAAATGCAATCTATGATTATAAGGTTCTAATTATGTTCTTATTTGATACAGGAATTAGAGCTCCAACAGAATTAATGAATATTAAAGTATCTGATTTTTATAATAATTTTAGAGAATTGAATATAAGAGAAGAAATAAGCAAGACTTTTGGCAGGAGAATAAAATTAATGTTATGCTCTGGCATAATAAAAGAGTATATTCTAAATAAGAAACTTCAATCAGAAGATTATCTTTTTACAAAGACACCAAGAGTCATGAATAAATATCTTAAGAGATTGGCAAATAGAATTTTAGGGGATGGAATAAGCCCTGCGGGGCAGAGATATTCCCAATTAACTATGTACGATTTTAGGCATTGTTCCTGCTGTTATTGGCTTCCAAGATATAAATCAGAATCTGCATTAAAATTTAGGTTTGGATGGAAAAAAGAAGATAAAATTCACTATTATAGTGAAATGCTTGGAATGAAAGACACAATTAGTGAAGAAGACTTATTAGTTGATCTTACAAAGACGGAGATTGAAAGAAGACTATTAAAGTCTGAAAATGAAAAGAATGTTCTACAGGAGAGGGTGGATGTTTTAGAAAAACAGATGAAGGTTATTTCTGAATTGGTTAAACAGGGAGTTTTTATTGTAGGAAGAGAATAAAATTGATATAAAAGAGATTAAACTTTCTCTGCTAAAATAATGGCATAATGTAAATCTCTAAATGCAACATCAATCTGAGGAAAAAAATCTAGATTATGAGATGTCCTATCACGATATTTCTTTTCTACATTGTACTCAGTTAAAATTTCTTTAACTAAGCTTTTTTCAGCACCGTCTCTATCTTCTTTCTTGTCAGGAATTTTTCCTTGTTGAGCTAAATAGCTTATTACATTTTCCTCATTTTTTGCCTCTGATATTAATTTACTTAAGCAATAGTCTATTATTCTTCCACTTATTAATACACTTCCTAAATAATCTCCATTTTTTATTTCATTAACACTATAAATGAGATTCTTTTTCAGTTTATCCGAACATGACAAAGATTCTATATTTTCCTTAAATTCTTTAATTTGCTTACTTTCTTCAGGTTTTAATGGAGAAATCTTTTTGTTAATCATTGTAAGAGCTCCTTCCGCTCTAACTAAGGCTTGACTTATACTAGATTCTACATCAAGTTTCTGCAGATTTATTTTTTGAGAATGGTTTATGCCTAAAGTTATTTGATTGAATTCATCCAGTAGACTAATTCTTTCATCTTCTAATTCACGAAGGTCTCTTTCTAGAGGAGAAACATATCCGAAAGAGTTTCTTTTGTCATTTGCTATACCCAATTTAATCATATTTACTCTTTCCTTTAAAGAGTTTAAATTCTTGATTAGTTCTTTTAAACTTCCATAATAATAAGTTAATTCTTCTGTTTCATTCATACAAATACTATTTATAACAGTTATTTATCCTTTTCTATGATTTACAAGAGGGTTTTAAATTATTAATTAACTTTTTTACTCGCAATCTTAACCCATTTTTCATCAAGTTCAATTCCAATCCATCTTCTTTTTATTTGCTGGCAAGCAAGACATATTGAACCACTTCCACAGAAAGGATCAAGAATTAAATCTCCCTCTTTTGAACTATGGAGAATCATTTTTGTAATTAAATCAACTGGTTTTTCATGAGGATGGTTTTCTTTATTATGATTAATATGACTACAGGTTTGAACATCTGAAAAATCTGTTAAGTTATATTTAGGTTTCCCTTTCTCAAGTACTAAAATTAATTTATCTAATCACTTATAAATACCCTAAAAATGGGAAAATCTTTTAATAAGACAATCCAAAATATAAGTACTCCAAGTGCTAGAAAT
>CAZFNU010000049.1:0-2763 GCA_964520445.1 uncultured Candidatus Saccharibacteria bacterium | reverse complement strand
ATCAAAAATTTCTTAAAGAATTGGGTTTAAATGTTTTAGCAGTCGATGCTAAAGAAAGGTTTTATGAAAAATTAAAAGGAATAACTGATCCTGAAGAAAAACGTAAAATCATTGGAGAGTTATTTATTAGAATTTTTGAAGAAGTAGCTAAAGACGAAGATGCTCAATTTTTCATTCAAGGTACTATTGCTCCTGATTGAATTGAAAGTGGGGGAGGATTACGAGATACTATTAAATCCCATCACAATGTTGGAGGGCTACCTAAAGATATTGGTTTTAAGATAGTTGAACCTTTAAGGGATTTGTATAAAGATGAAGTAAGATTAGTAGGTAAAGAATTAGGTATTTCTGAAGACCTATATAACCGTCAACCTTTTCCTGGTCCAGGCTTAGCTATTCGTATCTTAGGAGAAGCTAGTTCTGAAAGAGTCAAGATTGTTCAAGAAGCTTGTTTTATAGTAGAAGAAGAATTAGAAAAAGCTTCTAAGAATAATGAAATGATTTTACCTTGACAATATTTTGCTACTCTTCTTCCGTGCCAGACTGTCGGAGTACATGGAGATTTAAGAGTCTATAGTTATACCATTGCCATTAGAGCTGTTGATAGTATTGATGGTATGAGTGCTTCCTATTCTAAAATTCCTTATCCAGTATTAGAAAGAATTTCTGTTAGGATTACTAATACTCTAAAAGATTCTGTTAATCGCGTGGTCTTTGATATTACTAATAAACCCCCTGCAACTATTGAATATGAATAACGAAAACGAATCAGTTAAAATTGATGTTATAGACAATGGAGGACAATGAACCCATCGTATTTGGCGTTTACTACGTGATCTAGGTTGTGAAACTGAGATCGTTTCTAACGAAACCTCTGTTAATGAAATTACTGCTGATGCTTTAGTTTTAAGTGGAGGAGCACCAAGAATTGCTTGAGAAACTCCTAAATTAGGTATGTGTATGGATTATTTAGATAATTTTAAAGGACCTATCTTAGGTATTTGTGTAGGGCATCAATTAATGGCAATAAACAGAGGAGGTAAAGCTGGACCATCTTCAATTCCTGAGTTTGGCTTAATGCAGATAGAAGTTTTGAATGAAGATGAATTATTTAAAGGAATTCCCAAAGAATTTTTTGTTTGAGAATCACATAACGATGAAGTTAAAGAAGCTTCTGAGTTTATAATTTTAGCTAAATCACAAGGATGTGCTATACAAGCTATGAGACACAAAGAAAAACCTTTTTTTGGTATTCAGTTTCATGCTGAAGTTAATGATACCCAATACGGGGAAGAGATCTATAAAAATTTCATTCAATTTGTTAAAAAATTTAAGACATTATAGTATATTTATATCTCTTGACAAAGGTATACATATTTGATACGATCGTATTAATTAGAACTTTAACAAGGAGGTTTTATATATGAAATCAAGAGCTAAAGAGATTTGGGAAGAATTAGAGAAAAAAGGCTTAGTTCACCATGCAAACCCAGAAACTATTAATTGTATAATGGAAGAATTACAAAAATTTATAGACAGGATAAGGAATCCATCTAGCGGTATATCTGAACAAATAGCAAAAGCAGAAGAGAAAATGAAAGATTTTTGTTGTCCAATTTGTGGTAGCAAGGACTGTAGATTTGAATTTATAAGGGGAAGCAATGGGATATTGGGGCCTGGCCGTAAAGCTTGGATTGTAGACCCTCACTACGTCTGTACAAAATGTTCTGTTAGATTTGAGGATCCTATAGCTTTCACTAATGCTAAGAACCACGAGAAAGATGTGAATCAAAATTTCGATGGCCATTGTTAACTATTTTTATGGAAGGAGAAAGAATAGATGTTAATAGAAGATATTCGACTTGGGCATTTTTATTATTGTAAGTCTGCTCAGCACCCTGGAATTATGAAAGTGACGGGTACTAACGTTCTTTCTGACGCAACATCATCGCTCGTATCCGGAGAAATTCTTCAAGATAATACTACTATTTATGCTGCGCCATCTTATGACATGCAAAGATGTATTGATCCTGCAGATTTAACTCATGAAATACTACTAGAAGAAGTCAAACATATTATCGGAAAGAAAATGTATAAGATTGCCGAAACTCTATTTGGGTTTTTGATGGGATAAATATTCTACCTTGAGTCTTAGTTGGGGATACGTTAGACATCATATGGGCATATACAGCCCATATGATGTCTTTTTCAAAATACTCAAAAAACTATTTATTTTTTCAAAATTATGCTATAATTATCAAAGATTAAAATATAAAAAAAACAATATGGGTATAGAAGATATGGATTTAAAAAAAGATAGGTTTGAATATCTTGAAAAAGAATTAGAGTTTATATTCACTCGTTCTTCAGGTCACGGAGGGCAGAATGTAAACAAGGTATCTAGTAAAGTTCAAATTAGATGAGATATATCTAATTCTTTAATTTTTAATCCTGAAGAGAAAATTAGAATCAAAGAGTATTTAAAAAACAATATTAGTAAAGAAGGGTATGTATTTTTAGATTCTGAGAAATATAAAGAACAAATAAAGAATAGGGGAGCAGTAGTTAATAAATTAAAGGAATTAATTAAAGAATCATTAATTCCCAAAAAATCAAGAAGAAAAACAAAACCATCATTTACCTCTAAAGAGAAAAGAATGAAAGAAAAGAAAGAGGTATCTTATAAAAAACATAATAGGAGAATATCATAGGAAGATTTCTAAAAGATAATAAAATTTAAAACACCCCAGATCTCTGGGGTGT
>CAZFNU010000048.1:0-2894 GCA_964520445.1 uncultured Candidatus Saccharibacteria bacterium | reverse complement strand
TTAGTTAGGGGGATATCATAAACAATCTGCCCTAATGAACCATTATAGCAAAGCCAGGCAGAATTTTTACCATTTGAGACAAATGCGTCAACGTTTAATCCGGAACTAAGAGGAGTTTCTCCTGTGGTAAGAGCCATAGAAGTTAATTTCCATTTTCTCAAAGAATCTGAAGATTCCTGACCAGAAGCTTCTGCACCCATAATAAGAATCACAATAATAAGAATCATTGCAATAATAAACATAGTGCGTGTTGACAAATTGTTTTCAGAAAAATTTTTCATGATGTTGTAAATTAATATTAAAAATGTATTTTATCTAATTAGACAACTCCAAAAAATAACCAAATTACTCCAGATATAAGTGCAGGAGCTTTTAATAAATCTTAATAAAACAAATAATTTATGGGCAAGATACTTCATAGGTTTTGTTGAAAATAACTTTTTTATTGCTAAACATAAACCCGAGAAGATTTTATCTATTATCCACACTAAACCTAAAAAGAGCTTTTTTATTATCCACCATAAGCCAAAGAACATTTTTTTAATTGCCCATCCAAATCCATAGAACACAGCGGTTAATAAATATGCGAGTATTAAAGAAAATGTGCCTAAAGCTAAACCTATAATTATTCCCATATTTATTCGAAGGATAAAACTGGCTCCTAAGAAAAAACAAAACTAATAATTAAGCCAACTATTAATAATAACCACAAATATCCTGATAAATTATCCTGAGGATCAGGATCAAAATCTTTTAGAAAAGGGAGAACCCTATATATGCAATAAGCCAAGGCTCCTAGCAAAATAATGCCCCCTAAGTCTATAAACAGGCTAATCCAAGAGTTCAATGTAAATTGAAGCTCTTTTATTATATCGTGTTCTATCCGAATCTTCCAGCTAATCTCCGGATTATTTCCGAAAATTAAAATACAGATAGCAGACAAAACTGAATAGATAAATGCAAGCTTAAAGGAAATTCTCATGAATCTACTGAAAGTCCAATCATTTGTTAAAGAAATCTCTTTTGTCTTCATTTTTTTAAAATTTATTAAAATATTAAAAACTATAACCTATTTTAGCTCCCCAATTTGGATTTGGATACCATTTAGTATTACAGAAAAGATCTGCTCCTGTACCTAAAAATAAATGAATGCCCACGGGTTTTTCAAGATAAACTTCTCCATAATCCCAAGTTGGTCCTCCTTTTGATGCAAGATTAATCACCCCAAAAGAATTGATGCGCCATTTCCCAAGAGAAGGTATATTAAATTCCTTAAAGAAGACAAACTCTCCCAAAACATAATTCCTTTTGTATTTACCATTAAATTCTATAAATGCTGGAATTAAACTAAAGGTTAGGAGGGTTGATTTATCTGTAGGAACAGTTATTTTGGGTCCAATCCCCACATAGTCTGAAAAAAAGCTAGCATAATAAGTATTAACTTCTACTCCAAAGATCCCTTTAATCTCTTTTGTTAAAAATGTCTGACCAAAGAAGCTATCTCCTGTATTGTAAAACTCTACATAGGTATATCCTTTGATACCAAAAGGTCCAGTATAATATATATTTGGACGCCAACGTGAGGTCTCTTTTGAATCTGTTTGCAGATACTCAAAATTGTTCTGTCCAAAAAGCTTTCCAAGGCCTGCAAGAAGAAAGAATAATGCTATAAAGAAAATCATAGCAATAAAACGTGTAAGCTGATTTGTTGCTTTCATTGATTTGTTTATTAAATATTAAAAATTCAGGTTAAAAACAAGTTAATTAATAGGTAATTTGGTTAGTTTCTATGAACAAGGTTCCTGTTTCCAAGGGATTCTGAAATGTCTGTTTCAATATCAAAAAGAGTACGGACATCTATAATTATGTCTGTTGTAGGAATAATTGAATCATCTTCCATGGAATTAAATCCAAGGTTAATAGCTGATCTTAAGAGGTTTAATTCGTGGTGTACGAATTGAGTTGTTTTTCTGTCAAGTGGTTTCATGATTTCAAAATTTAAGTTTATATTAAATTAGTTAATTATTTCTTGTTTCAGTGTTTTCAGGTATTTCTCGCGCGCGAATTCATGTGCGAATATATGTATAATATTGGAGCAGATATTTGGAGGTATTTTAAGGGTATTTTAGGGTATTTCAGGTGAAATATCGTATTAGGTTCTAGTAAGTTTTGTGTAGATATCGAGGTATTTCTCGTGTTGTTTCGTCTTATGCTGTGTCTAAACGACAGGGCAATTGTTTCACATTGTTTAAATCAACAAAGTGTATTGCACATCAAATTTAATTCAAAATCTTTTTGTATTCAGCGGGTTTTATTTCAATAAATTGAAATTGTTTTTGCTGTTTGTGTGTGCGATTTTGTATTTATTTGGACGTTTGTGCTTTGTGTGTTTTTGATTTATGTTTGTTAGGTGAATATGATTTTATTGTGAATTTTTATTTTGATAATCTTATTATTTTCTTCCATCCTTTATCGCTTCTTTCTTCCTGTACTTTTATTAAACCTTTAGTCAATAATTTGTTCTTAAGTATGTTACCCTTTCTTGTAGAAAGTCCTATAATATTGTATATTTCAACTGTACTCTTAGTATGAGAAGGATTTTTTCTTAGGAAATCAGTAAACTTATCTTCATCTGAAAGAGTTTTATTTTTAGAAAGGTTGTTATCATAGGTAAATTCTATAACATTATTATCCACATCCTGGCTAACAAAATATTCCTCATTATCAGAAAATCTGTTTTTATTAACAGAATTAAGATAATCTGTTTTTGTTAGTACTCTTCCAAGAGCGTAATTTGTTGCTAAAAAAATATCTGCTTCTTTGTAAAGTTTTTCAGGAAGTCCTTCTTCAAGCATCTTTTCAGCTTCTTTTATTGTTCTTCCTTTTTCAACTTG
>CAZFNU010000047.1:0-3242 GCA_964520445.1 uncultured Candidatus Saccharibacteria bacterium | reverse complement strand
ATAAAGCTAAGATAGCTAATACTATCATGAGTTCTACTAGGGTGAAGGAGTTTTTAGATTTTAGATTAATTGTATTCATATATATAATATATCATTAATTTTTAGAAAAATCAAGTTTTTCTCAGGTATTTAATATATTCTCTTTGCTAGCCCCACCTTTTCTTGCTTGCTCTACCCCATATTTCATCAACTCCATCTGATTTATAATATGTGAATCTGTATTAATAACTAATTTAATCCCCTGTTTAATAGCTTTGGATATATTAATGTAATCTAAATCTAATCTAACTGGAGAAGCATTAATTTCTAAAATCTTGTTATTCTTTTTAGCTACTTCTAATATCTTGTCAAAATCAATATCATACGAATCCCTCATATTAATTAATCTCCCTGTAGGGTGAGTAATGATATTAACTACGGGATTTTCTAAAACTTTACTTAGTCTATTAGTTTGTTCTTCTTTTTCTAAATTAAAACTAGAATGAATACCTGCCATTACATAATCCAATTCTTTTAAATATTTATCTGATATATCTAAACTCCCGTCTTTTAAAATATTACATTCGCACCCATGATAAATATGAAAATCTATCTTTTTTTCTTTTAAAGCATTATTAATCTTTTCAATTAATTTCTTTTCTTCCATTAATTCTTCTCCAGTTAACCCATGCTCTATCTTTAAATATTCTGTATGATTTGATATCCCTACATAGGTATACCCCAGTTTTAAAGCAAAATTAATATATTCTCAAATTTGTTTTTCTTCATTTAAAACAGATTCTACAAAACTACTTCTAGGAGTATGAATATGCAAATCCCCACATATATCTGATAATCTTACTAAATCCCCATCTTTATCATCTGTTTGTGCTAATTCTTTTTCTGTAGGTATATTAATTTTGTCTTGATCGTAAAAATTTAAAGATTTTTTTAATTTAGCCTCCATTTTCTCCCCTAATCTTGGCACCTTGCGTATTTTACCTTCTCTCAAAGCTTCCTTTAAATCCGATACATCTTTTATCCCTAAATTTAGATACAAAGAATAAATGGTTTTAGGACCTAACCCATTAATACTTAGCAAATCAAAAAGTCTTACAGGGATACGTTTATAATAATCATCAAACATCTTTATTCTTCCTGTTTTAATATATTCTTCAATCTGTAATGCTATGCTTTTTCCTATCCCTGGTATTTCTTGTAATTTTTTAACCCCTCCTTCTATATATATATTGGATATATCTGATTTTAGAGTATTTAAAATTTCAGCTACTTTATGGTAAGCTTGTGGTTTAAATGATATCCCCTCCATTTCCAAGTAATAGGCAATAGCATAAAATATCTTAGCCAACTCTTTATTCATGATGATTTAATAATATTTTTACATCTTCTAAAATCTTCTGCGCATCCTTAATATCTATATGACATGTTTTTATTAATGTCTTTTCATCCATCTTTAACAAATCTACACAAAAAACTATTCCTGCCTTTAAAAACAAGTCCAAAATATTCTTATTCACAGATGGTAGAATAGTAATAGGATATAGTTTTTTATTCTCAATATATCTTTCAATTCCTCCACTCATTGGATAATGTCACCCCAATAAATCTATCCCATAACAATTCGCATATTTAATTGCTTTATTAGTAAATTTAGTATTAGTAACTACTAATCTTTTAATTTTACCCCCATTAGCCTCATACAAAGAACAATATCTACCTTCTTTCATATCTAAAAACCCTGCATAAGCTATTAAAATAACATTAATATCTACTCTACTAGAAATATCATCATGAAACTTACATTCAGATAAATACATATTTTTATCTTTTTCTGCTTGAAAATCTACCTCATAATCTACACACTTTCCTTTTATAAAAGTTTCTATTTTAGTCTTAAACCCATATCTAGCAAATAATTCTCCCATATATATCTCAAATGGATATCCTGTAGGACCTAATTTACGAATTGCTTCTTTTAAGCTAAACTTAATCCCTACTGATTTCTCTTCTTTTAAAAGTAATGCCTTCATCAGCTTGTAAATATCTGCTGTAGTATCGTTATTCTTTACATGGGAAGCAATTATGGAAACCACTTTATCGGCCAATTCTTTATCTGCCCCACTACGCTTTGCACTTTTAAATAATTTCTGTGGAGAAAAAAGTTCTCTCTCTCCTAAATTATTAATAACAAATATCTTAGACATACATTAAATTTATTCTATTGATTTAAAAACAAATTGATTGTTCTTGTTCATTTCGTAAAACACCGATGTTCATTCTCAATCCGTATTCACTTCACTGGGAGCTAACCCTTGATATACTCTTACTACGTGTTTTTGTGAATCAATATCAAAATTCATATTTATCCCTTCTGTTTCTCCGCTGATGAAATAAACATGACCTTTATTTACCATTTCTTGGGTATCTTTATCTTTATCTATTCATTCATTCCAAATTAAATCTTGCTTAACTAAATCGTAACTAATAATAGTATACTGCTCATACCCAGATACATATTCCCCAACATCAACAATAAATTCTGGTTTCCCATCCATATTTATATCCACAACTCGTATGATATTGGGAACTTTGCTAATAAACACTTCATCAGACCCATTAGATAAAACTAGCATATCTTTTAATTGAGTTTTACCTGAAGTATCCGGACCATAAATAAACATCCCTGTCCCATATGTATCTACAGAATAAGTGAATACTACTAAATATTTTTGATCTTTCCAAGTAAGAATCTGTTTATTTATAGTACCCAATTCATTAAACTTTATATTAGTAAAACCAAGATCTAGTATAGAAATATTCTCTGGCATCCATTCCCCCATTTTTGTTTCTATAGTCGCTCTTTCTTTTAAAATTACTGATCCAATAAAACAAAAAATTAGTAATAGAATACAAAGTAAATAGGTTGCATAAGTAGACCAAGAAAGTTGTTTTTGCATAGCAATTTTTATTGTTAATTTTTAGTTAATTCTATTATACCACAAATCTTTTAAAAATTAAAGCCCAAACACCTTTTTGATATCTTCTGGTATAGGAATCTCTTCTTTTTTAGGGCTTATTCCTGGATAACGCCAAGTACTAATAACTACTATTTGAGGTTTTAATTTATTAATATTCTCTAATTCTTCTTCTCCTAACTTAGATAATATTTCTAAATCCAAATCAGACAATTCTTTTTTACTATTCTTTACTTTCTTTTTTACTTGATACATTACTCACAACTC
>CAZFNU010000046.1:0-3503 GCA_964520445.1 uncultured Candidatus Saccharibacteria bacterium | reverse complement strand
CTACTATCCCGGCTAATAAAGCTAAGATAGCTAATACTATCATGAGTTCTACTAAGGTAAAGGAGTTTTTAGATTTTAGATTATTCATCGGGAAAATATTAATTTTTAAGAGATATATAGAGTATAACAAAAAAGAAATTAATTGTCAATAAAATTAATGGGTTTTAATATCTAAAGGAATATGTAGGGTTTTTAAAACAATCATCAAATCTAATCAAATAGAATAATGTCTTAAATAGTAAAGGTCATATTGTAATTTTTCTTTAGTCCCTTTGATAGTAAAAGAATTAGGATAATGAATTTGAGCTCAACCAGTAATACCGGGTTTTACAATGTGGCGAATATTGTAAAAAGGAATTTCTTTTTCAAATTCAGTAACTAATTTAGCTTCTTCAGGTCTTGGCCCAACTAAAGACATATCCCCCTTTAAAACGTTAATAATTTCAGATAATTCATCTAGATAATATTTACGTAGAAATCTACCTATTTTAGTAATTCTTTGGTCGTCAGGTAAGGTTCAGCTTGGTCCAATACTTGCAGCATTGGGTAACATAGAACGGAATTTAATTACATAAAAAGATTTATGATCTTTTCCAATTCTTTTACCAGCATAAAAAACAGGGCCCCATTTATCAATTAAAATTAAAAAAATAATAATTGCTCATAAGGGTAAACTAATTAAAAGAATAATTAACCCAAAGATGATATCTAAGGATCTTTTAAGTGGTTCTAGCAGTTGATAAGTTTTATCTTCTAATTTAGAAAGAAATTCTGGATCATCGATTAAAGATAGAGGAGTTTTATTTAAAATAGATTCATAGAAATCAACAAAATCAATAATTTTGATTTTATTTAATAGAGAATCAAAAAGAATAGCTTTAATTTCAGCTGTTTGGAATGTTTTGTCTACCACAATAACATCAATATTTTGAGAATTAATTAATCTCTGTAATTTTCAACAATCTTCAATATTATCAATACTATCAATTAAGGAATACCCTGTTTGAGGATTATTCTGTAAGGTAGTAATTAACTCAGAAGAACTTTGATTATTGCTAATTAAAATTAGATTTAAGGGTTTTTGTTTTTTACTAGCTAAGGCAAATCAAGTATGGTTTAAGAAAATTAAAATACTGGAAAAACCTCAGACTAATAAAAGATTAGTTTTGGGAGTTAAAGAAACAAAGGGAAGCAAGTAGAAATAAAGAATACTAATAAATAAATTGATAACGGAAATTCTACCAAGGGAAGAGATTAATTTTAAAGGTTGGGGAACAAACAAACTTTCATATAAATGACTGATGTAAAAAATAACTAATCAGATTAAAAAGACAGGAGTAAAACTTAATAAATGAGAAGATCAGGTATTAAAAACAAAGGCATTATGGAAACGAACTAAAACAACAGAAACTAATACTCCATAAAGAATTAGAGTATCAAGTAATAGTAGCAGAAATCCTTTGTATTTTTGAAAGAAAGACATATTAGTTAGATAATTCTTTTAATATTTTTGATATTTCGGCCTCCATTTGTGGATCAGTTTGTTTGGTAGAATAAATATCATATAATTGTTTAGCTCTTAAGATGTATTCCAAAGCTTTTTTATTATCTCCTTCTTTTTGATAAACTCGAGCTAAAGTAATATATACCAAAGGTTCATTTTTAGTTTCTTTTTCTAACATCTTAGCTATTTCTAGGGCAGTTTTGGAATCATTTAATTTGAGAAAAAGATTAATACCACCGATTGCTTCCTGGGGTGTGTTAAATACCGGGCCTGTATGGATAGCTTTTTGAAGATATTCTAATCCCTCAGGAATTCTATTATGTTCAACAAGATAGACCCCAATTAATCAAGGGGTACGAACTAATTCAGGAATACGAGCATAGAAATCTTTTAAAAGAGCTAGAGCTTCTTCTTGATCCTTGGGATCAGCAGATTTGATTAAAACCTCAGAATAATAGAAATCAGTATCAGGAAGATAGAGTTTAGTTTTTTGAATTTCATCATTTATCTTTCTTAGTTGAATAATATCTTCTTTATTGAGCTCGTCATTGTTTCAGCGGGATTTAGAAAGTATAATAAGGAGTCTTGCTACATAGAGTCTTAAATTTAAAGGATGATAACGAGACAAAGCAGTAGATTCATTAGTGAAGAAGATATATAGATCTTCTAAACGTTTCAGGGTCATTTTTTTAATATCAGTACCGGCAATGTATTCTAAGTCTCCAAAGATAAAGAAATCCTTAATAAAAGTATTCGAGGCATAATTTTGTTTCATTAAGGCAATCCCCTCGTCTAAAGATCCTCTACTCATTAATTTTTTGATTTTGATTTCGTTAGAAGAGGAAGTAAAAACTTTAATATTATAGATATATATAGTAAAAAGTAGAATAATAGAACAGATTGCTACAAGAATACTTGATAATCATTTAGGTATAGATATCCTAGGGTATTTAATTTGTATGGGCACTGATTGAGAAATAATAAAAGCAAATATTAGGAATAGTAAAATTAATCCTTCGATAACATCAAAAAGAAAGATGTTTTGTAGAAAATATCCCAGAAGGAATAAAGTTAAAACTATTTTTGGTCAGAAAGAAAAAGAAGAACTTTTTCTTAAGTCTTTGTAGAAGAAATAATAAATTGCAAGATAACTAATAAATCCAAAGATTCCAGTAGTAGCTAAAACTTCTAAATGCATATTATGAACTTTGTCAAAGCGATTGTCGTTAGGTAGAATTTTGGCAATCATTGGGTCATAGTTTCTTTGATAGGCTATTTCAAAGTTTTCAGGACCTCAACCAGTAAGAGGTTTTTGAATGAAAGCTTTTAAGGCAATACGGCTAACTCAAATTCTACTTAAGGCAGACTGGTTAAGAAATGGAATGGAAGTTAGTCTTTGTAGAGGTACATTATTTTTAACTAGAGGTGTTTCTCTAAGAGTAAAGAAGATAATACCTAAAGAACCCAAAGTAATAAGAAAAAAGATAGCTAGTTTTTTAATATTAATATGGTATAAAGAGTTGATTTTTTTATGATCAAGGATAGCTAAACAAATTAAAAGCATACCGATGCAAGTTATTCAAGATAACATAGCTCCACGACAACCAGTAAGGAATAAGAGAAAACTATTAATTAAGAAAAGAACAAAGAAGTGTAATTTAGGAAGATCTTTTTCCAGTTCCTCGAAATAAAGAAAAAGACATAGAAGAGTTTGCAAGAGTAAGAAAACTCCAGTAAAAGTAGAGTTACCAGTAAAACCAACATAACGTCCAGGTTCAGAATTTAAGATAGATACTGGAGAGCTAGGAATAATGGTAGCAAGATAAAAAAGAGTACTAATAATACCACTAACTCAAGCTCAAGCTTTAAGAATATATAATCAGGTATCTTTGGATTTGATGGTACTTGATAGGATAAAAGCAAAAACAACGAAATGGAGATAACCAAAATTACCCATCATACGTTCAGCTGTTGAGAACATACTATTAAATGGGCTAAC
>CAZFNU010000045.1:0-3711 GCA_964520445.1 uncultured Candidatus Saccharibacteria bacterium | reverse complement strand
ATATTTTTTGAATTTAAGAAATTACCATCTACTCAAGCAAAAGAAGTAGTAGCTAGGCAAATTGCTTTTAAATTAGTAATTTTCTCTATAAATTCATTTGGAAATTTCCAATCAGTAGTTTCAGGTCAAATAGCAATTATTTTTTCTTTTGAATTTTGAAATACTGGATTATTAATATAATCATTTGTTTCTATTCAGACAATTTCTCCTTGTGATTCTATACTAGCAATTTGTTCTTGAGAAAAATTACTTTTTGGACTTAACATTATTATGGTAGTATTATTCATATTGTCAAATTAATATTTTTATTCGATTATTATAACTTCCCCGTCATGTAAAGTTTTGAAAGAAACATTGTTTTCTTTGTAGTATTCTACAACTTTTTCAATCATTTCAGATTCTGGATGGTCAGATTGATAATGAGGAGCTATAGCATAGTTAAGAACTGATAATCCTTCTCAAATAGTATCTTTATCATCACCATAAGGCTTTTGAGTTGGATCATCGGCAATCTCTATTCCTTTCAGACTTGGGCTCAAGACGCAAGCTCCAGCACTATAGCCACCATAAATCATATCAGAATTAGAATCAATCAATTCTTTTAAAATATTATCAAAACCACTTAACTTCATGGCTTGTCTTAAAACAAAAGTATTGCCACCTCTTACCCAAATAATTTCATGTTTTTCTAATTCTTTTTTTAATTCTTCGGGCTTTCCGAAATATTCTTGTAAATCTAAGCGATTGACTGTAAAGTCAAGTTGTTTTAAATCTTCAAAATCTTTGTTTTCGCTTAATTTCCTTCTTTCTAAATCAGTGGTTCAATCCAGAGCGTTAGGAATGTAAGCAACACTCTTTTTATTCCCAGTTAATTGTTTTAATTTCTCCTGATTCTCGGGACTACCAACTTTGTAGGATGACAGATAGAATTTCATATTGTTATATTAAGCTTTAATTAAAAGCCTTGTAAAGGATTTGTTTTAAGAATAGATTCAACCTCTTCCCAACCAGTTTCGTAAGCAAAGTTGTATCTAGCTGGTAAAGCAAATATATATTTAGAATTTTGCCCTAATTTGCTTGGTCCAACTGGAGCAGCTGATACCGACATCTTTTCTTGCTGGACTAGATCCCATTGAGTCTTGGTAAAGACCATTATCGGAATATCTTGGTAAGTATTTTCCGAAGTCCATAAAGGATTACGAATTATTATCTCCGGTCCCTCGTAATTAACGGGAATATTGTAATCTGTATTGGAGCCATTTCATGTTGTAGTTAGAATTGTATAGCCTTTTCAACTTAAAGGCAATTTAAAATTAAATCCATATTGGACGTTTTGATATGTTTGTTCAGAAGTGGTTGAAATATTTGAAGCTGATGGCTTGTTAAATAAGCGATAGCCTAACATACCGATAAGTATGATAGAAATTAAAAGTAAGATATTGATATATTTTTTATTCATATTTGTATTTTATAATATTTTTTCTAATAATATTTTGGATTTATTAATGTCTTCGTTATCTTCGACTTCCAAGAAGTTAAAACCTTCTTTAATTAAAGCAAATAACATAGGCCTTCGAAAGTTTTGAGTCTTTACTTTAATACTTTCGAACCCTTCTTTTTTAGCTCAAGAATAGGTATAATTCATTAAGGCAGTCATTACTCCTTGTTTGCGATATTCGGGCAGAATTCCCAGAATTCAAGCATATAGCGAACCGTCGTGATAGCGATCATAACGAATTGCAAAACCAGCAGGATTATCATCAATACTAGCAATTAGTATTAACTTTTTATTGCCTTCTAATTTATTTAAATTATTTGAAATGTAACCCTCATCAAATTCAGGGATTAAAGATTCTAAAGGAATTATTTTTTCAATAGTAGTTTCAGATATATTTATCATATTTATATTTTAATTAATTTTAAATCAGACGCCTTCGCTAATTATTTCGACTTTATCATCTAATATTTTAATAGCGGAATTATCGTCCATAACATATATTTTGTCTTTAATGTCTTTGGCGACTTCTCTTATGTAGTTATTATCTTTGACTTTAGGGAATCAGGGTGAATTTAGGTGAGGCAAGAAGTAGAAATTAACATAATTAAGGCCAGGGATATTGACTGTTTGGTCTAAATCTTCTTCATAAATCTTTTGAGAAATATTTAATACTAAATCTTTACAAGCTACCATACTGCCAGCACTTAATCCCACATAGACCTTATCTTTTAACAATTCTGATAATGTAGAATTTAAATTAGTTTTGTTAATTCAATTCATTAAATGATAGACATTGCCCCCTTCAAAAAAAATTATATCGGATGATTCTAATTGTGGTCTTCAAATAGATTCTTCGACTGCAGAAATATCAGCAATGTGTATGGCTTTTAAATTTAATTTTTTGAAATTTATTAAATCATCTATCAGCCATGATTTATCACCTTGTTCAACATTAGAAGCGGTGGGGATAAAAACCAAAGAAGTATCTTCTGGTTTTTTACCTACTAAATCAAATAAAGCAGTTTTGATAGATTCATTAGTAATACCACCTGAAGTTAATAATATTTTCATAGTTTTGAATTAATGTTTATTATATGGGCAATCATCCTATAGGGTTGCTTGTATCATGTAGTTTATTTTTGTTATTAGAAACGGCATAAAATTTGCAGAATTTGTTATTAGAATCTTCTGTTTCTATGCATTTTTTTATTAAATTGCAAAAATCATTTTGGCTTAGTCAAATACGATCATAATATTTTTCGTCTGGATATTGTTGAGGGCTATCTGGTAAATTAACACCTCCAATTCTAGGACAAATTACATTAATATTGTATTTTTTTGAATAATATAGCCCTAATTTTTCAATAAAAATTTTGCTAGTTCCATAAGGACTGTCAGGGATATCCTCATCATTAATGGTAATTAATTTTTGGTCTGATGCATCAAAATAGTTATTAGCATGGATAGAGCTCATCATAATTACCTTGGGAATATTTTTATTAATCGCTAGTTTATATATATTATGAGTCATTAATATATTGTCCGTATTTATTTCATTATTTTTTCAATTTTCACCTTTTGAATCTCAAGCTAAATGAACTATGGCGTCATAATTAGATGTTTTTTTAAAGATTTCTTCATAATTAGTTAAATCATATTCAGGAAGATCAACCAATGCTAAATCATATTCTTTAAGTTTTTCCTTAAGAATAGTCGCTAACCTTCCTTTGCCGCCTGTAATTAAAATTTTTTTAGGCATGTTTATATTTTAAAAATGTTTCATTAATCTTCCGCCATATAATTTTATGAATTCATAAAATATATAAGTCCAACCGTTTAAATCTTTGTAATAATTTTCTCGGGTATATTTAGCAGAAGGAACAATACTTTTAATAACTTTTACATTTCTATCGTCTATAGCCGACATGAGAGTTAGTGAAGCGCGACGCATGTGATATGGCAGACTGACTAATATGATTTTATTAAAATTAAAATTCATATCTTTTAATTTTTTAATTCCAAAAGCTGCATTTTCAGTTGAATTAATTGATTGATTTTCGATTATAATATCTGATTCCAAAACGCCTTCTTTAATAGCGATATTTCTTAGATATTCGGCTTCAGGTAAGTTAGAGCCTTTTAAATACGAAGCTTGATTACCGGTATACATAATTTTAGATGCGTAACCTTCTTTGTATAATCTAGCTGATCCT
>CAZFNU010000044.1:0-3986 GCA_964520445.1 uncultured Candidatus Saccharibacteria bacterium | reverse complement strand
TGATTTATTAAAAAAAACTCTCTTAAAGAAGAGTCTTTTTTTATTCATTTAGCTAATCGTCAATTCATTATCCCACTAATATATTATCTTCCTCATCTAATTTTAAACTACTCTTATCATCCTTAACATCCCCATTCTGAAAAGGGGATAGTTCTTTATAATGTGTAGCTCGAATAATTTTCGTTGTTTTTTTTATAATCTTTGCTTTTTCAATTTCAATTCTTGTATCTTCAGGTACTTCTCGTAGTACTTCTGTAATTTTTTCTTTCTTCACTGTTAAAAGTTTATTCCATTTACCCAGGGGACGAAGAAGATCCCTTACTTTCACTCAATCATAATTTTCTTCCTCTAAATCGGTTTTGGTAAAGTACCCATTTTCCCCATAGACTCTATCAACTCCTTCAGACTTACAGTAGGCTTCTATATCGGTTTTAAGGCCCTCTATTTGGCTTTCTAGGCTCTTTTTTTGGTTTTCAAGGTCAAAATACTGATCTACTAGTTTAGCCACCTCTTCCTGGCTTTTAAGGCCCTTTTGCTCTTTTTTAATATATTTTCCTTTAAACACCGGACAAAGATCTTTAAATCCACATCAGTCACATAAAGGAGAAGGTTTAGGATTAAATTCCTTAGTATGAGATATGGTTTCAATAGATTCAATTAATTTCTCTTTTACCTTTTTTAAACTTTCTTCATCCTTAGCTATAGTTATTTTTTCATTGAATTTTAAAAAGTAAAGACTAAATTTAATTTGAGATACGTCTATATGTGGCCACATTTGTTTTACTCCTAATGCATATAATCCTAATTGGGGATTTCTATTAACTTCTGCTAAAGAGGGGAGAGATTTATTTGTTTTGTAATCTATCAATTCAAATGATCTTTCATCTATCTTATCTACTCTATCAATAATACCAGATAAGATATGAGTTTCATTATCCGGAGTTTGTAATACTACTTCAAATCTTTTTTCCAAATCTAGTACCGCATACTCACAAAAATCATTTTCTTTATTAGTGCTATAGAAATTAGTTAAAATTATTTTCCCTGTATCAAAATGCCTTTCATCTAATTTCATTTCTTTTTTTGTTTTTAAATCCATACATCTTAATTCTTCTCATTTCTGTTCATAAAAAGCCAATAATTCCTCTAAAGGAATGGTTTTAGGATGATTTTGGTAAAATCAATGTAAGATATAATGAATAAAAGAACCAAACACAGCTTCTTGGCTTTTTGGCTCTGTTAGTTTGTCTATTGCTAGTAATTTGTACTTATATGGACACTGTTTAAATGCCTCAATTAAGGAATGTGATATTCTCATCTGTATGTAGTTTAATATCCTAATCTTATCATAGAAAGGGGATTTTATCAAGGTAGAAAAGAGAGGTATTTACAAAAAGATATAAATATGATATATTCCATTTAGAAATAAAGTTACTTTAATAAATAAAGGAGGAAGTATAAATGTATTTACCCATACTATCTACAGACATGTTCTTAAAAAACATTCCGGTTCGTAGTGGCAAAAACGGAGCAGTAGTCGGACATATCGATTTAAATATTACGGCTAAAGTAAGAGACGGCTACTTACCAGGATGTTGCCAAACACTAGATGGTGAATACGTATATGTCAACGATACAGTAATAATTAATAACCAAAAATACAAGGTAAAATCTCTTGTGTTTCCGAATAGGACAATCCATCTAGTTCATATTGAAACAGGTAATCACATTTCAATATATCTTGATACTATACACGGGAAATGCCAAAAACAGAAATAAACACCACTAAACAATAACACTTTAGTGGTGTTATTGTTTTTTCTGTAACATTTAACTTCTTTTTACGTCTACATATTTATGATATTAATGTTCAATTATGGAAAATAATCAATATAAAAACACAATCTGAAGATACTATACCTTTGTTTTCTTAAGGGATTTTTTCTTTGTCTCTGCGGTTTTAATTCCTTTTTTTACTCAGTGGGGTCACATATCCTTACTTCAAATACAGCTGTTACAATCATGATTTATGTTATGAACTTTTATTCTAGAAATACCTACTGGAGTTATAGCTGACTATTGAGGCAGAAAATATTCTTTAGCCCTTGGCGCGGCTATTGCGGCTATAGGTACGCTAATATATGGATCGTTTCCTAATTTCTATATATTTCTTTTTGGAGAATTTTTATTTGCTTTGGGCATATCTCTCACTTCTGGTGCTGATGGCGCTTTACTTTATGATTCTCTTAAAGAAGCCAATAAAGAAGAAGAGAGTAAAAAGATATTTGGTAAAGCTCATTCTTTTACACTATGAGGGATGTTAATTTCCGCTCTTATAGGTAGTTTTATTGCCGCTAAATGAGGGCTTAATGCACCTCTATTATTATCTGCTATTCCTCTCTTTTTAGCTTTCATTATTATCCTAGGAATTAAAGAACCAAAATGCAAACAAGAAATTAGCGAATCAAAGAGGTACTTGGATATTATAAAGCAAGGGTTTACTTTCTTTAAACAGAATAAAATATTTCGCTCATTAACTTTGAACGCCATTCTAGTTTTTCCCGCAGCCTATTTTGTTATCTGGTTCTATCAACCATTATTAATGAAAATTAAATTTCCTATAGTATATTTCGGGTGCTTTCATATTATATTAGTATTAACAGAAATATTGATTAGCAGTAATTTTGCTTTTATAGAAAAAATATTCGGAATAAATAAGTATCTTAAAATATCTGCTATTCTTATCAGTTTGTCTTTTATTCTCGTTGCTTTCATTCCAAACTTATTCACTATAATTCTTTTATTAGTTCTCGCTGGGGGGGTCGGATTAACCAGAATAGAACTAATACTTGTTCATATGAATAAAAAAATTAATTCTTCTGCTCGTGCTACAATTCTTTCCTCTGTTTCTATGTTCAAAACTTTTATCTTGATTACTCTTAATCCTGCTATTGGATTTTTAGCTGACAAATCGCTAAAATACGCCTTACTAAGTATTAGCATATTACCTTTATCTATGTTCTTCTTTTCGATAATCAAAAAAATAGATTATTCAGACTAAATCTCTGATCTTTACAAAAAGACATAAGAATGTAACATTTAACTTCTTTTTACGTCTACATAAGTATACGAATTTAATCAAAAATATGAAAAAGCTAGATCTAAAACTTTATTGAAAAGTTATATCTTTCAACTTTTCAAAATTTTCTATGTATCCTAGTGAATTTATTGCCTACATATTAGCTCGTTTTATAGATCTTTTTATGCTAGGCATTTTTTGATATGTGATTAGTTTAGCTAATCCAAGTCTTGTTAACTTCAGATTAATACTCTCTTACTTCTTAATCGTAGACGGATTAAGAAACTTGATGTATAGTTACGATACTAGATTAAGCAAATATTTCCAAGATATAATAGAAAATGGAGATATTTCCAATTATCTTATTAAACCTGTTGATATTATTCCATATCTTACTTTTAGTTTTACTGGAGAGAATTGACTTAATTATATTTATTCCGTTCTTGTTATTATTATTGGCTTTTTCCTTATGCCCTTACCCAGTTTAATTAATATCTTTTTCTGTCTATTATTTGTTATCCCTGGTACTATAATCGCTTTAAATATCAATATTCTAATTGCTTCTTTAAATTTCTACACTCCTGATGCTGACGGAATTAGAAATGGTTTAAATCATGTTTTGGGTCTTATTACCGGAGCTGTTATACCCATTTCTTTATTTCCCACATTATTAAAAAATATTATTCTTTTAACCCCATTCCCAGCTATGGCTTTTTTACCTGTCTATGTTTTACAAAACAAGTTACCTATACCCACAGTATTATGATATTTATCAATTTCAATTATCTGGTCGATAATTTTAACTATAACTACAAATAAAATATGAAAACATTCTTTGAAACAATACGAAAGTGTTGGAATATAATAAAAATAAACACTGTTAATACCTGACAAGAAGAAACAGCTC
>CAZFNU010000043.1:0-4287 GCA_964520445.1 uncultured Candidatus Saccharibacteria bacterium | reverse complement strand
CAGATTCTCTAAAGTTAATAGGGATTCAGCCTGTAGAGTCATTTAGTCTATAGATGGTCGTATTCTTACAGCTATAGCCATAACCAGCTGGTAGACTGGGTAATGCATAAGAAGAGCAGGTAGAACTCGTATTATCAGGAAGACTTACATATATGGTAGTAGCTGATCCTAGGTTAAGTAAACCTAAGTTAATAACATTAAGATAGTTAATGGACTTAGTGATGTTATTAAGATCTGATACTCTTTTGTAATCATTAACATTATCTAAGATATTACCTGGTTTGATAGTAAAGATTACTATCCCGGCTAATAAAGCTAAGATAGCTAATACTATCATGAGTTCTACGAGGGTGAAGGAGTTTTTAGGATTTCTTGTTTTCAAATACATAGTTTTTAAAAATTATATACCTAATTAATAATGCGACTATAGCCCCCAAGAAGGCAGATGATATGGCTCATAAACTTTGATTTAAATTAAGAAAATTACGAGCTACCAAATACCCAGTTATTATATTATTAACTAATAAAGTAATAAAAGTAACTAATACAAATTTAACAAATTTTTCTTGTTTATGCAAGCCCATATCATTAAAAGTCCAAATCCTATTTAACGGGAAACTAACTAACACCCCACATAAAAAAGTCAAAGAACGTAATCCAATAAAAGTAATCCCCGTATTAACCCCTGTAACCAAAACTAATAAAGTCAATAATCCAAAATCAACTATGGTATTCAATACTCCTACAATCCCAAATCGTATAAATTCAAAATTTAAAAAGTATTGAATTAATTTTTTAATTTTCTTTATCATCTTTTTCATCTTTATCTTTTCCTAAAAAATCAAATTTTAAATCTTCATCCAAATCATCTTCCTCCTCTTCTTCTCTTGCTATTTGATAACGAGATTGGATTTCTTTTTCCACATCCATTCTGTCTCTACAATAATTATCTCTTGATATTTTCTTAATATCTAAGGCGTGCGATTTAGCCGGTTTTTCTGGATTTATTGTATCGATATTAAAAGGACGAGATGGTTGACCATCAATCATTAATTTCAAATATGCTTTGTAATTGGATATATTCATTAAATCAGAAGCTACAAAAACCGGGGTCATATATTTAGCTAATACCTCTGCATCCTGGCTACTAACTCTAAAAGAAACTAATGTCCCAATATTACCAAAAGCTGATTCTCTAATTTTTTCATCTAACTGAGTAATGTATTGATGCGCTAATGTTAAAATCAAATGATATTTACTAGCTTCTCATAATATAGTAGGAAAAATCTTAGTATTGAAATTCAGAAATTCATCTGCATATAAATAAAAGTCAATCAAAACTACTTCAGCTAATTCCGCACGTGAAAAAGCTGCTAATAAGAATTTACCAATAATAATCATTCCAATAAAGTAACTACTAAACTCATCCATATACCCCTTAGACAAATTAACAATAAATATCTTCTTCTGATCCATGATTTCCCTAAAATTAATACTCGTCTTCACTTGCCCTATAATCGGTCTTACAAAATCATTAGTTAAAAAAGGAGTTAATTTAGAATTAATGTATGGGGCCATATTAGCTAAAGCAAATTCTCCTCCTGCTTTTTCTGCTTCTTTTTCCCAAAAATCTTTAGTTAATAAATCAGCTGAATGCTCTAATAAATATTTCCTAAATGAAGCATCAGTTAAAACACGAGGAATATCAACTAAGGTATATTGCTGATTCGGGTCTGACATTAACAAATTCAAAGCATTGCGCATATATTGCTCAAACATAGGTCCTCCGGTCGTTTTTAAATCATATAGTTTATCGAAAATTTCAATTAACTCATTAGCTATCATCGTAGGCCCCTGAGAATCTTTAGGATCTCTTTCTAACATATTTAAACCCATAATCATCTCTTTATCCGCTGGATTAAAATAGATGACATCATTTTTTCTTGATTCAGGGATATAATTTAAAAGATCTTCTGCTTGATCCCCATGAGGATCAAGAAAACATAATCCCTTACCAGCTGCAATATCCTGGATCATCATATTCTTTAAAAAAGTAGTCTTACCAGTACCAGTTTGTCCAATAATATACATATGTAATCTTCGATCTTTATCTTTAATCAAAACCTTCTGTTCTTCATCTCTAAAACGACTAATACCTAAAATGGTTCCTTCGTTTGGTAAATTAGCCGGTGGTGATGCTACTCGGTTTAATAATCAACTAATATTAGGAATTTCAAATTTACAGTGTGGTAAATGTCATATAGTATTAATTTCTGAAGAATTTAGGATCATGGCATTTTTACTATCAAACAGTCTATACACATATTTGAAAATAAAATTAGTCAAAGCAAAAGAAGAAACTTTTTTTATCTTAAAACTATTCATATTGGGCATAGCAATCTCTGCAAACCCGCTTTCTAAATGCCCTAAAACAAAATTAGCATGATACTTATCCGAAGAAGAAACTAATAACCTAATATTTACTTCAAATAATGGAGAAGATACTTTAGATTCTATACCCTTAACTAAAGTATCGTCTACCGGACTCATGTCTTTAAATTTCTTTTCTTCTTCTGATTCTTTATTAAGAGTTTTTAAAAAAGTATTCGCATCTATTAATGGAGCTTTTTGAAATAGATCATTATAGTTCTTACCTTTCTTCGCATCTCCAATATCCTTAAAAATCTTTTTCTGTGCATAACCTCCTGCTGGCTTAAAAATAATCTGGATTGCTGCCCCTTCTCCTTGTTGGACATTACTCAAAGCATTAGCAATGGCATTTAATGGATCGTTTTCAAAATTCTGATATGTTTTTAAAGGAACAGAATATGGTTTTTCCAAAGTTAGAAATGAAGCTACGGTATGATTTTGAGGTGCAAAAATAGAATAATCATTAATTTCTTTAACTTCTGCAAAAGGATAAAAAGCCGTAATGATTTTTTTAATATATTCTTGTTCTTTTCTAGGACAAGCGATATAAAACATAATTTCATTGCTCCCTATGGGTGAAGAAATTTCTAAAGTAATTGGTTTTTTATACTGAACAAAACTAGAAATTATTTGTTCACTCGCACTAATAATTTCAGAAATTTTCCTATGGTCTTCTCCTGATTTTTCCAAGTTAGTTTCCTTAGGAACTCTAATAGACAGTAGTTTATAATGCAAAGAAGCAAAAAATCTTTTCCTGTAAGATACAATATTAATTAATCAAACTAATAGTCCTGCTCCTATTAAAGCTACAGTACCATATATTAAAGTTAAATTAAGCATATTTGAAAAGTCCATATTTTATTGTTTTAAAATTTCATAAAATTTATCGATCAACACATCATGTAATTTATCGATCAAATACGCATTCTTTGTTTTTAAACTTGTTTTAACCGCCTGCGATATTCCTTTAGTTAAAGCAATATCTATTAGTTCCTCTAATATCTCTTCTGCTTGTTTTTTCCCTTTATCAGTTAACCCGGTAGACTGATAAGCGGTTGCAGAAATAGCAGAAGTAACATTATCCCCAGTAGCTTCAAAACTTTCTTTTTCTTTAGGCAACTTACTTAATTCTGCCTCAATAATACTTTCAATTGCCTCTCTAATCATTTCTTTACTTAAAGATTTAGAAAAATCCTTTGATTCAATCTTCTGTTTTTCCGCTACATATTTCTCAATTTGTCTCACCCCCTTAAAATTTAATTGTTCCATATCTTAAATTAATTTATTTTTATTGATATCTCCCCCTAGTTTTATTATACCTTGACATAACCTCATCCGCACTCAACCCTCTATTATATATTCTTACTTCATCAAGGGAACCGTCAATAATTTTGGCAACAGTCGGGCTATATGCTCCAACATATTTTACTCTGTTAGTTAAAGGAAACAAGGGAGTACCTGAAAGCTGTATAGTCGCAGTAAACTGGACTCCGTTTCTATAAAGTTTTAATGTTTTATTGGTATAATCCCATACTGTCACTATATGCATCCATTGATTGTCAAGGTCTAGAAAAAAGTGAGATACGCCCTCGGTTACTATTATTGTATTATTGGCATATTTGTACCAGAATGTATTAGTATTGGCAAGTCTATAAAAAAGAATAAAACCAATAGTACTAGCTTGAGCACCCTCACCGATTATGATTTGATCAGATGTCCCATTCACCACACTCTTCATCCACGCCTCTATAGTAAGTATCCCTGTATTAGGTATAGCAAAGGAAGGAGTTTGGATATAGGAGGTACCAGCTACAGGATAGTACATAGTCATCTCTCCAGATGTTACAGCTGTTCAGA
>CAZFNU010000042.1:0-4457 GCA_964520445.1 uncultured Candidatus Saccharibacteria bacterium | reverse complement strand
TCGTATTCTTACAGCTATAGCCATAACCAGCTGGTAGACTGGGTAATGCATAACTCGAACAGGTAGTAGAGGTATTATCAGGAAGACTTACATATATGGTAGTAGCTGATCCTAGGTTAAGTAAACCTAAGTTAATAACATTAAGATAGTTAATGGACTTAGTGATGTTATTAAGATCTGATACTCTTTTGTAATCATTAACATTATCTAAGATATTACCTGGTTTGATAGTAAAGATTACTATCCCGGCTAATAAAGCTAAGATAGCTAATACTATCATGAGTTCTACGAGGGTGAAACTATTTTGTTTAAAACTACCTTTCATATGTATTAATTTAAACTAATTTTATGAATAACCAGTAATAAATATAGTATATCATTTTATATATCAAAAATCAATGGTCTTCTTGACTTTTAAGAGTTTCTTTGTAATACTTAATTATAACAAACAAATAACGTACAAATATGGTTCCCTTCTTCATTCTTTTAACTATTATCTTCGGTATTTCCTTATTCCTGTCTACTCTAATTTTCAAAGCCAATAAAAACCGTTGGTTAGATGTTCTTATAGCCCTAATAGTCACGGGTTTATTAGGTTGATTATTATATATTAGTTTTTATTCCAAATACTTTGCTAAACCCTCTATGAAAGCCCAATCCCAAAAACTAGTAGCCGGTATTTCTAAAGTAATAACTCCCCCACTAGAAGCAATCAAGAACACATATAATAACCTAATTGAAAAGAATAAAGAAACTTTAACTAAGACTAATAATATTTTAGAAGAAGTCAAAAAAAATACTGAAACTCTCCAAAACGAAACTATCCCTAAAACATTAGAAGCTGTTAACACTATCCAAACCCTTCCAGCTACAATAAACAAAACAGTAACTAATTATAAAGAAACATATAATAATGCAATAAATACTGTTACAGAAGATTCCAAGCAAATAGCTAGTAATATAAGTAATACTACCCTACCAAAGATTACCACCCCAATCACATCAAAAAATTCTTTACCAGAAATTATAAAAGACACTTTTGATAATCTTTTTACCAAGCCTACAACAAACACTACTCTGCCAGTGAAAAACACTACTACCACACGTACTTTTAAAGTATCAATTAATCCTAAATTAAATTTAAAATTAACCGATAATACTTCTCCTTGATCTACCCAAAATCTTCTAGCGAACGTATACAACCTAGACCCATTACGTAAAGGACAACTCGCCTTTATGGGAGTTATTTTATCAGGATTAGTTATCACCTATATAATTGTCCGTCTAAAACATTAAAAAGAAATTTCTAATTTTCTTGAATTCTTACAAATATCAAAATGAATTTTAATTTTGATATATTTTTTTAATAATTTTATTTTCTCTCCTCATTCAAATATTACAATGTTTTTAGAATCATCAATGATCTCAGAAATAGCTAATTCTTCTAAAGCCTTATCTGGTTTGGGTAATAATCTATAGCAATCTAAATGATATAAATTGTCGTACTTACGCATAATCAAAAAAGTCGGGCTTAATACAGTATCTTTAATTCTCAAACTTTTAGCCACTCCTTTAGTAAATTCTGTTTTTCCGCTTCCTAAAACCCCTTCTAATAATAAAATAACAGCTTGTTTGCCGTTGTTTGTATAATAATCTTTTTTCTCATTAATAATCTTTAATATTTTTTCTGCTCATTTATGAGTTTCAGAAACACTTTTAGAAACGTGTTTTTCTATCTTAACCTTCATATATATTCCGTTTAAAAGTATTACTAGTTTTTATATATACGTCTCTCACAAAAACCCCTTTGCATTTTTCTTTTAAATGATTCTTTAATGGTTCTACCATATACCTCAATTCATTAGCTATAATATTGTTAGAACATTGCAGAAATATTACTTTATCTTTAAAGTTCTGAAATTTAATTTCCCCTCTTTCTTTATATTTACCTAAAAATTCTTCAGTTTGATTCTGAACCATAGCTTCTTGCATGAAATCTCCTAGCCCTAAAGAAGCGATTTTTTTAGTTATTACTGCTTTTAAAGAAGTAAATTGTGACATGTTATATTTTAATAGGTGCTGTTATATAAATGTAACTTTCGTCTTCAGTACTCTTTAAGAGTACGGGCCTATCCTGATTAAAACCCATGAATACTTGATTCCCACTTAAAGAATCTAACCCGTCTAATAAATAACGATAATTAAAACTCATAACTACATCTTTTCCTTTAACATCCCCTGATATCTTATATACTCCTTGCCCCACCGTCACCTCTTGGCTTTTAATAATAATCTCTTTAGTTTTTGTATCTATTTCTACAAAAATATCGTTAACTTTACTACTGAACAAACTAACTAATTTGACCGCATCCACCAATTCTTTTTTATCAAAAGTCCCTTCAGTTTCAAAACTAGTTGGTATGATATTTTTATACTGTATATATTCCCCTTCTATTAATCTTGAAATTAAATTAGCATTACCAAAATCAAAGAATATTTGATTGGTGTTAATAAATATTTTTACACTACTACTTTCCATACCTTGAATAATTTTTAAAACCTCCATAGCTGTTTTAATAGGAATAATAGAAACTATTTTTTCAGTAATGTTTTCTTTATATTGTGTTTTATTCAATCTCTTTTCACTCAACCTGAACGTATCTGTAGAGACAAAAAATAGCTCTTTGTCTGCCTGATAACAATAGACACTATTTAATTCTGGTTTGCTTAGTCCCGCTCCAGCACTACGTACTACTTGAGTTAAAATTAATTCTAAATCTTTGCTATTAATTTCAATAAATTGTACACAATCAATACTGGGAATGATAGGAAATTCATCTTCATTTCCCCCTTGAATTACTAAGTCTGACTTATCTGTTTTAATAATTAATTTATTACCATCTGTTTCTAAATTAATTTTGTCTCCTTTAAAATTACTAATGACACTAACGAATATACGAGAAGGAATTAAAATAGACCCCTTTTCCTCTACTTTACCTGGTATATAATAATTTAAACCTAATTCTAAATCTGTAGCAGATATTTTTAATTTATTATTATCTGTTGTTAGTAATATATTGGAAAGTACCGGTAAAGTTAGATTCTGATTAGTGACCTTTTCACTAATCGCTACTCCCCTTTTTAAATTTTCAATTAAACATGTGAATTTCATAAATATTTTTTATTCTTAATTTTGTTTGTTAATTATTTTATTAATATATATAACTTATTATTATTACTTAGTCCTGTGTAAAAGTGGAAAATTAACTTTTTTCTTTTATTCACTGTCTTTTTTAAAATCGGCCCTGTGTAAAAATTTTGCGCTCCTTGTGTTATTTTCTGTAAAAATTCAGCAGTAGGAAATTTTTTATTTATATTGTCAAAATTTTCTTTTTTATCTCTTCTGTTTTACTCGATATTTTCCTTGTGTTTATTCAATAGTTTTAAACATCTTCCGTATCTTTTTTTCCACAGTTTCTTAAAAAGGAGAATTGACAATTTTATCTGTTAGGGTATATACTTCTTGGGCTAGGTTAGCATTAGTTTTTATATTTTTAGTCATTTTGTCACAAGAATGCATGACTGTCGTGTGGTCTTTGTTATCAAAATAGGAACCTATTACCGGGTAGGAGCACTTCATCACGTCTCTTAAAATATACATAGCGACTTGTCTTGCCTTGATAATATCTTGGCGTCTTGACCCTCCCTTTAGGTCTGGTTCAGGTATACCATAAAAACCAGAAACAGTTTTAATAATTATTCCCGGAGAAAGCATTTTGCTGGGTTTTTTAATATGATCTTCTAATATTTTTTTAACATCATCCAAACTAGGAGTTTGATTTTTTAACTGATATTTAATTAAAATAGTGTTCAATGAACCTTCCAACTCTCTAATGTTATTTTTTACATTTTGTGCTATATATTCTATTACATCGTTAGGTAAAGAATAGTTTTTTTCTTTTAATTTATTCATTAAAATAGCCATGCGAGTTTCAAAATCCGGCAAACTAACATCTACAATCATACCTCCTTCAAATCTTGATCTTAGTCTTTCCTCTATCCCCGTGATAGATTTTGGCGGTCTATCAGAAGTAAAAACAATTTGTTTGTTATTTTCATATAATGTGTTAAAGATATGGAATATTTCTTCTTGAGTTTTGTCTTTGTTAGAAATAAATTGGATATCATCAATTAATAAACAATCCAATTTTTTGTATTCGTCTTTTAATTCAGCAATAGTCCCATTTCTGACCGCTTTTACAATATTACCGGTTAGTGTTTCAGAACTTGTATAATATATTTTCTTTCCTTTATAGTGTTTAGGGATTGAATTACCAATAGCTTGTACCAAATGTGTTTTTCCTAAACCCACTCCCCCGTAAATAAATAAAGGGTTATACTTTGTTCCCAAATTTTCTACTACTGCACAAGAAGCAGCGTGAGCCAATTCATTATGT
>CAZFNU010000041.1:0-5428 GCA_964520445.1 uncultured Candidatus Saccharibacteria bacterium | reverse complement strand
GGCTAAAATAGCGATTGTTAAAGCTAAAGAGTTTTTGGGTGTAATAATTGACCATTTGGCTGAGAAACAAGGACAAAAGAAATTACTTTAAAGGATGTCAACCCCACATTAAAATGTCCTACTTCTTACCAACGTAAGAATGTCCTACTCTATTAATTCTTCCTAATTAATTCAGAAAGGGGTTTTGAATTTTTTGAGATGAAAAAAGGTTTTCTTCAGGGATGATTCTTAGGAGGAATATATGTTTTCATCTTTTTCTTAATCTCATAAACCGTAACTCTCTTTAAGGGTTGCGGTTTTTCAGTTAAGGCTTTGAAGTTAAGATATTTATTACGTAAAGCTAATTTAATTTCTCCATTCAAATGTTTCTCAACCGTTATCTTGTCTTTTCTACAGACCAAACAGGGTTGATCCTTAAGGACTTGATATCAAGTATTATCATGTTGTACAGTAAAGTCATTAGCCAAAACTCTTTTCTCTTTAATACAAAATATTTTAGGTAATTCATTAATTTGTCTCTTAGTTAATACCTTATGAAAATCTGCTTTCTTTTTAGGTTTCTTAGCGTATTTATTATTGTATCAAGGAATGAATTTTTCTGTTAGGAATTTATTAGCTTCTTCTATGCTACAGATATTATTTAATCTCATCTCCCTAACTAATCTATTCTGTAATGTTCCAAACAATCTTTCTATTCGACCTTTAGCTTGGGGGGAATGGGCATTAGTTACTTTGACACCAAAATCACTACATGCCCTCTGGAACTGAGTTAACTCCTCTTCCTTGGTTCATATCCTATATGGGTTCAATCCGCTCTTCTTGTAGGTAGTATGTTTATCTAGATAGATTTCATGGGGTTTACCATGTAGCAAGAAGTATTCTGTCCAAAATTTCATAGTAGGGATAACTCCTTCGTCAGTATCAAACTTCAGATACATTATTTCTCCCTTGGCATCGTCTACGCCACCTAACAGACAGGGAAGTTTTTCTGTATACAATCTGCCTTCGAATCAATCATGATATGATCCATCATATTGGATCATTTCTCCTCTGTGTTCTTTTCTGTCTCGTCATTGCCTATACTCACTATTATCTTTTCTTTTCTTAGGAAACCAGATATTATTGCGAATCATTAATTGTCTAGTACATTCATCGCTACATATTATATTATGCACCTCTCTTAATTTCTCACAAACATACCCAGGAGTAAAATCTCAATATTTATCATTGATGATCTTAACAATATTTTCTTCTATATCTTTGGGTATTTTCTTTTTACTTTCTTTTCCTCTAAGTTTATGAACTAAACCAGCTAGGCCAAATTCTTTTACTATTTTCTTTAATCTACGAATATGCCTAGCGGTAAGTTTCAATAATGTACCAGCTTCTTTACTGGTGTACTTTCCATTAAGACAATCCTTAATGATAGCTCCTTTATGCAATTCTTTGCTACTCATAACTATTTTCTTATTATCCATGGTTTTATCTATTAGTCTTTGATTAATTTAGACTTCCAGATACTACCATATTTTGCTTGATTTATTAAGTATTTAAACGACCTAGGGCGGACATTCTTATTTTGGCCTACTAGGACATTATCATATTGGAGCGACAAATTACTTTAAAGGATTGTATTTTAACTAATTATTTGTTAGTATTATATCAATAATTAAATATCTTAAAAATGGCTAGTTTAGAAGAGGTTATCCAAGAAAGAAAGAAAAAAATAGAAGGGTTAAGAGGATTAGGAATTAATCCTTATCCAGAAAAAACTTCAAGAGATCATTCTATTGTAGAAGTTTTAGAAAATTTTGATGTATTAGTTAAAGATAATACAGAAGTTTGTGTAACAGGGAGAATTATGAGTATTAGAGGACATGGGGCCTTAATGTTTTCTCATATGCAAGATGAATCTGGGAAAATTCAATTTCTGTTAAAGAAAGATGAATTAGGAGATGAGAAAATGAATTTATTTAAAGATTTTTTTGATTTAGGGGATTTCGTTGAAGTTAAGGGTACAGTATTTATGACTAATACTAATGAAAAAACAATAGCGGTTAAAGAATTTAAAATTTTATGTAAAACATTACGTCCAATACCTACAGAATGGTTTGGATTAGAAGACGAAGAAGAAAAATTAAGAAAAAGATATCTTGATTTGCTTTTAAATAAAGAAGTTAAAGAAATTTTTGATTTAAGAATTGACTTAACAAGATACATCAGAGAATTTCTATATGGGTTAGAGTTTAAAGAAGTAGAAACTCCAATTCTACAACCTGTTTATGGTGGGGCATTAGCGCAACCATTTATTACTCATTTAAATGTTTTAGATACTGATGTGTATTTACGTATTTCTCCTGAATTGTATTTAAAAAGATTATTAATTGGAGGGTATGAAAAGATTTTTGAAATATCCAAATGTTTTCGTAATGAAGGAATGGATAGAGAGCATAATCCAGAATTTACTAACCTTGAATTATATTGGGCCTGGTCACATCGAGATGAAATAATGTCGATGTAAGAAAATTTAATTGTATTTCTAGTTGATAAATTAGGAGAGAAATCTTCATTAAAGGATATTAGTACTCCATTTCCTAGGATTACTTTTTGTCAGTTTATTAAAGATAAAAGTGGGTTAGATTTTGATAATGGGACACAGGAACAATTTGAAGATTATTTAAAGAAAAATCATATTGAATTTGAAAAGGGAGAAACTAAAGCTAAATTAGCTGATTTGATTATAAAACAATTTAGGAATGAGTTAGTAAATCCTACCTTTATTATTGATGATCCAATAGAATTATCTCCTTTAGCTAAACAGGATCCTTCAGATTTAGCGCATACATTAAGGTTCCATCTATATATTAATGGGAAAGAAATTATGAATGGGTTTTCAGAGCTAAATGATTCAATGGAACAAAGGAAGAGATTTGAAGAGCAAGAAAAAATGCATGAAGGAGGGGATAAAGAAGCCCATCCATTAGATAATGATTTTGTTGATGCTTTAGAATATGGTATGCCGCCTACTGGAGGAGTAGGAATAGGTATTGAAAGATTAATGAGTGTATTGTTAGGAGTTAATGCCATTAAAGAAGTTTTATTTTTTCCTCTTTTAAGAAACAAAGAATAAGTTTTAAATATGTTAGATATTAAAGCGATTCAAAAAAATACTGATTGGTTTAAAGAAAAATTAGCAACTAGGAGAGTTGATCCTAAAAAGATTGATGAAGTTTTAATTATAGATAAAAAAAGAAGACAATGTATTCAGAAAACTGATGAATTAAAATCTAAACGCAAGAGTTTAGAAGAAAAGTTTTTTAAAGAGAAATCAGAAGAAGGATTAGGGGTTTTAAAAGAAGTAAAGAAAGCCATTGATGTTTTAGAGAAAGAATTAGAAAAAAATCAAAAAGAATTTGATAATTTAATGCATAGTTTTCCTAATGTACCTTTGGATGACGTACCTGTTGGGGATACAGACAAAGTATTAAGAGAGGTAGGAAAGAAAATTAGATTTGATTTTAAACCAGTTGATTATTTAACTTTAGCTGAAAAATTAAATTTAATAGATGTTGATACAGCCGGAAGAGTTTCTGGGAGTAGATTTGGATTTATTAAAAATGAATTGGTATTTCTAGAATTCGCTTTAGTTAATTATGTTTATCAGAAGTATTGTTTTAAATATATGTTTGAACCTATATTACCACCATTTTTTATTAAATCAGAATATTTTCAAGGTATGGGGTATGTAGATACTAAAGAAGACAAAGAAGAAACCTATTATTTAGAGAATGATGATTTGTTTTTAATAGGGACATCAGAACATATTGTTGGAGCTATGAATGCTAAACATGTTTTTGATTTAAAGGAATTACCTAAAAGATTTATGAGTTTTTCTTCTTGTTTTAGAAGAGAAGCGGGTTCTTATGGGAAAGATACGAAAGGTATTTTAAGATCCCATCAATTCGATAAAATAGAGATGTTTTCTGTATGTTCTAAAGACCAAGTGATAAAGGAACAGGATTTATTTACTTTAATTGAAGAACAGATTTTGAAAGATTTAGGAATTCCTTATAGGGTAGTACAGACGAGCACTTTGAATATCTCTCGTCCTTCAGCTAGATCTTTTGACATGGAGTCATTTATGCCAGGGCAGAATGAAGGAAAGGGGGAATACAGAGAAACTCATTCTAATTCTAATTGTACTGATTTTCAGGCAAGAAGATTAGGGATTAGGTATAAAAATGAGAAAGGGGAGCATGAAGTAGCTTATACCTTAAATGGTACTGCGATAGCTTTAGGTAGGTTAATGATTGCTATTATTGAAAATTATCAAACTAAAGATGGGTCAATACGTATTCCTAAAGTTTTATGGCCATATATGAATGGAATAAAAATAATTTCATCTAAAAATGCTAAGACAAAAAAGAAAATTAAATTATTCTAGTAAAAGAGTAGAACATCTACACAAACAAAGGGCAATGAGGAATTGTTTGTGTTGAGTTTGTTTTATCTTAACTTTAGCTTGTTTGTATTTTATATTTTTTTCCCCTGCTTTTTTATTAATTAATATAGGGGTAAAGAATAATAAAGAAATACCATCTGATTTGTTATTGTCTGTTTTAAGACAGAGGATTATGGAGAATAATAATAAAATATATTGGAATTTTTTATCATTGTTTACCAAGAACCCCAATGTATTAGCTAATTTAGTTTTGATTAATAATTCTAATATTGCTTCTCAAATTAAAATTGATTTTCCCCAAATTAATACAGTTAATGTCTCCAAGAACTTTTTTACCCATACTTTGGAAGTAAAGATAGAGGAGAAGCGTCCTATATTAGTTGCGAAGATTAGTGGGTTAGAATTAAGTAATATGTATGTAGATCAAAATGGAATTTTATTTAAAGCTAATACTGTAGATTATACTAATATGGGCAGTATTAATTTTTTTGATGTACCAGAAAATATTATGGCTGGGTTAAATGAAACTATCGTGGATAAACAGATTTTTTCAGCTGATCAAATTAAAAATATTATGTTATTACAAGATTATATACTAGAGGTTAAGAAATTGGTTATTAATTTAGAGTATTCTTTTAATAAACAAAATTCTTTAGTTATACAAACTAAAGAGGGATTTGATGTTTATTTACCCATTAATGATAAGATTGTGGATGCTTTTAAAGCAGCAGACATATATTATCAAAAAGAGATACAACCTAAGAAAAAAGCTATAGAATACATAGATGCTAGATATTATCCAGAGAAGTTGTTTTTTAAATAAAATCCTTGATTAAAGTATATTTATTTGATATACTCTAATCAACTAAGACTTAAAGATGTTTATGGAACAAATTAATTTAAAAAAATCATTCACCCTCGTAGAACTCATGATAGTATTAGCTATCTTAGCTTTATTAGCCGGGA
>CAZFNU010000040.1:0-5479 GCA_964520445.1 uncultured Candidatus Saccharibacteria bacterium | reverse complement strand
GACAGGGACTCCTAATCATGTAGCTACTCCGGTTGTGAGGGATACTAACTTAATCCTTAGTTATTCCTTTTCTGAAGGTACTGGGACTAGTACCTATGATAGTTCTGGGAGGAATAATACTGGTACTCTTGTAGGACCAGCCTGAACTTCTTTAACATCAGGTGAGATGACATTATATTGAGATGCTGTAGGAGCTGATTATATCCAAACCCCTTCCTTTGCTATACCTAATACAGGGATACTTACTATAGAAGCGTGGATGAAGAGTGTTTATAGCTCTACAATAACTCAATCAATAATTGGCGATGCTAGTAGTAGTGCTACAATAGGTTGATTGTTTTTGTATAGAGGTTCGGATGCTGATACCCTTATTTATCGATATGCTGACGGAGTATCTGCGGCATCTGCTAATTTTACCAATTTTTTTCAAACATTAGATAATCAATGAATACATATTATAACAGTTTGTGATTATCCAAATAAAAAAGTATATGCTTATAGAAATGGAGTATTATTTGGTTCCTTTGTTACCCTTACAAACACTCCAGTATTTCCTACGACTAATAACGTAAAGTATGTTGGTTCTTTTAATCCTGGTAGTTGGAAGCTCACCGACGGCTCTCTTGATGAAGTAAGAATATATAATAGGGGGTTGAGTGCAGATGAGGTTATGTCTAGGTATAACAAAACTAGGGGAAGGTACCAATAGGTATTGCAGAATTTTGTTTTTTATGATATATTTAGTATATATTTCTAAGGTTAGAAATAAGGTGTTTTATTTAATAAATTGTAAGAAAATATCATGGTAAAGAAGAAAGAAACAAAAGTAAAGAAAGGGTCTAATATTTCAGTTATTAGGCATTCATTAGCTCATGTTATGGCTTTAGCCTTGACTAGGTTGTATAAAAAAGTACAGTTTGGAGTTGGTCCTGAAACAGAGACTGGATTTTATTATGATGTATTAACTAAAACACCATTAACTATAGAAGATTTGGTAAAGATTGAGAAGGAGATGAGGGATATATTAAAAGAGAATTTATCTTTTAATAAATTCGAATTAACTATTACTGAAGCTACTAATTCATTCAAGAAGTTAGATCAAAGTTTTAAATTAGAATTAATTAATGATTTGAAAAAATATGGGACAGCTAATGCTACAGAAATTGAGAAATTAAAGGAGATGCCAAAAAGTAAAGTTAAGGGAGCTAAGACTGTTAGTATATATATATTAGGAGAAAAAATAAAATCAAAGAAAGATATTTTGAAAAACAAAGAAATATTCATTGATTTATGTAAAGGGCCCCATGTTAAATCTACTAAAGACATTCCTGATTCATTTAAGTTAGTTAGTGTAGCAGGAGCATATTTTAGGGGAAGCGAGAAGAACAAAATGTTGACTCGTGTATATGGTATTGCTTTTGATAATATGACTGAGTTAGAAGAATATGGAAAACTATTAGAAGAAGCAGAAAAAAGAGATCACCGAAGAATAGGGAAAGATTTAGACTTGTTTTCTATTGACGATTATGTAGGTCCAGGGTTAGTATTATGACATCCTAAATTATCTTTAATTAGAGAAGAAATAGAATCATATTGAAGGAAGGAACATAGAAAAAGAGGGTATCAATATGTATATACCCCGAATATAGGGTTGGATAATTTATGAAATACTTCCGGACATTTAAGTTTCTTTAAAGAAGGAATGTATCCGGGAATGTCTATGGAAACTAGAGATAAAAAAGAAAAAACAACTTATTATGTTAAACCAATGAGTTGTCCTTTCCATGTAAGAATTTATAAATCAAAATTGAGAAGTTATCAAGAATTACCTATACGATATTGTGAATTAGGCAGTGTTTATCGTTATGAAGATTCAGGAGTTTTACATGGCATGTTACGAGTTAGAGGATTTACTCAAGATGATGCACATATTATTTGTAGAGAAGATCAGTTTGTATCTGAAGTTAATTCAGCTTTAGATTTTGCTTTAGATATGAATAGAGATTTTGGGTTTAACAAATTGAATGTTTATTTATCAGTTCGAGATCCAAAAGTAAAAGGTAAGTATGTTGGAGAGAAAAAGATATGGGATTTATCAGAAAAAACTTTAGAGGATATTTTAAAGAAAAGAGATATTTATTATAAGAAGGATGTTGGAGGAGCTAAGTTTTATGGCCCAGCTATTGATTTAAAAGCAGTTGATGCGATGGGTAGAGAATGGCAAGGAACTACAATTCAGTTAGATATGAATTTACCTACTAGATTTGATATGACTTATGTTGGTTCTGATAATAAAGAACATACACCGATTATGTTGCACAGAACACTATTAGGCTCTATGGAAAGATTTGTAGGTACTTTAATCGAACAATTTACTGGTGCTTTTCCTTTATGATTAGCTCCAGTACAAGTTGTCATATTGCCTATAGGAGAAAAGAATTTAGAATATGGCAATACATTAAATTCACTATTTAAGTCTAAGGAAATTAGAACAGAGGTATGGTTAGAAAATGAAACTTTATCTAAACGTATTCGTAAAGCAGAGATGCAGAAAATACCATACATTGTAGTTGTTGGAGATAAAGAGCAAGAACATAATATTATAGCAGTTAGAGAAAGATTTATTGGGGATTTAGGGGTGTTTCCAATTGATGATTTTGTTAAAAAATTAATTGAAGAAGTTGAGAATAAAACAATTAAGAATAAATAGGATACAATGAAATATGATTTTAAGAAGATAGAAACAAAGTGACAAAAAAAATGAGCTAAAGATAAATATAAATATCAGAAAGCCTTAGATAATTCTAGGGCAAAGAAGATGTATATTATGGATATGTTCCCATATCCATCAGGGTATGGTTTACACGTAGGACATGTAGAAGGTTATACAGGCACTGACATTTTATCTCGTTTTTACCGTTTTAAAGGATTTAATGTTTTACATCCTATGGGTTATGATGCTTTTGGTTTACCAGCTGAACAATACGCAATCTTACACAAGATTAGCCCTAAACAAGCTGTAGGGGAAAATGTTAAGAATTTTGAAAGACAATTAAAAATGATGGGTTTTACTTATGATTGATCTCGTACTGTGAATACGACCGATCCTGAATACTATAAATGAACTCAATGAATATTTTTAAAACTTTATGAGAAGGGGTTAGCTTATGAAGCTACTGTACCCGTTAATTATTGTGATAAATGCAAGGCAGTTTTATCGGACGAGGAATGTGAAGAAGGGAAATGTTTTCGTTGTGGAGGCCCTGTTTCTCGAGTTAATATTAGACAATGAATTTTAAAGATTACTGCTTATGCTGACAGATTGTTAAAAGATTTGAATAAAATTGATTTTCCAGAACATGTTAAGACAATGCAAAAGAATTGAATCGGAAGATCAGAAGGATATGAGGTTGATTTTCGAGTGGAGAATATGCAAAAAGAAATTACTGTTTTTACTACCAGGTTAGATACTTTGTTCGGAGTTACATATTTGGTATTGGCTCCAGAACATCCGTTAGTTAAAGAAATTACTACAAGAGAGCAAGAATCTCGTGTAGAACAATATGTAAAGAATTCTTTGAATAAAACAGATTTTGAAAGACAATCTAATACTAAAGATAAAACAGGAGTTCCTTTAGGTTCGTTTGCTATTAATCCAGCTACAAGAGAGAGAATTCCTATATGAGTTTCTGACTATGTTTTAATGAATTATGGTACAGGAGCTATTATGGCTGTTCCAGCACATGATGAAAGAGATCATGATTTTGCTTTGAAGTTTGATTTAGAAATACGAGAAGTTATTAAATCAATTGATTCATCTTACCAAGAATTATATTGTGGAGAAGGGGTTTTAATTAATTCTGGCCCTTTTGATAAAACTGCAACGCAGATAGCTAGAGAGAAAATTGCTTTGTATGTTGGAGCAAGAAAGAAAGTAAATTACAAGATACGAGATTGAGTTTTTTCAAGACAGCGTTATTGAGGGGAACCAATTCCCATTATTCATTGTCCTAAATGTGGAGTTGTTCCTTTGAAAGAAAAAGATTTACCTTTAAAATTGCCGGAAATTAAATATTACGAAGCTAGTAAGGGAGCAGAATCTCCTTTAGAGAATATTTTATCTTGAGTCAATGTTAAGTGCCCTATATGTAAGGGTGATGCAAAAAGAGAAACTAATACTATGCCTCAATGAGCAGGCTCTTGTTGATATTATTTAAGATATTTGGATCCAAAGAATAAAAGAAGTTTAGTTGATTTGAAAAAGGAAAAATATTGATTGCCTGTTGATATATATGTTGGAGGAACAGAACATGCGGTAACTCATTTGATTTATGCTAGATTTTGACATAAATTTCTTTATGATTTAGGATATGTTAATTCTTTAGAGCCTTTTATGAAATTAGTTAATCAGGGAATGGTTTTAGGAGCAGACCATGAAAAAATGTCTAAATCTTTAGGGAATGTCATTAATCCCGATGATATAGTCAAAGAATATGGGGTTGATGCTTTACGTATGTATGAAGTTTTTATGGGTGCATTTACAGATGCTAAGCCTTGGAATACTAGTAATTTTTCAGGGGTAGTTAGATTTTTAGATAGGGTTTGGAAATTATATGATACATATTTTTCCAAAGATATATTGAAATCCAAGAAAAAAGTAGATACAAAAAGATTTGAGATAGTTATAAACAAAACTATAAAAAAAGTTGAAGAAGATATAACTACTTTTGGTTTTAATACAGCTATCAGCGCTATGATGGAATGTTTGAATATATTAGCCTGAAATCAAGAAGAGATTAAATCAATTCCTAAGGGAGTGTTAGAAAAATTTGTTATTCTTTTATCTTGTTTTGCTCCATATATGGCTGAAGAAATATGAAGTGTATTTTTTAAGAAAACTACCTCAATTCAAAAATGTGTATGGCCTAAATACAATGAAAAATTAGTAGAAGATAAAACAGTTACTATTGCTATTCAGATTAACGGGAAGATGAGAGGCACAGTAATTGCTAAAAGAGACGCAGATGAGGAAGATATATTAAAATTAGTTTTAAAAGATAAAAAATTATCTTCTTATGTTTCTGTTACTAAAATTAAGAAAAATATATTAGTTAAGAATAGGTTGATGAATATATTAATTTAATTTATATATATATGACTTTAGTTAAATCTAAAAACTCCTTTACCCTCGTAGAACTCATGATAGTATTAGCTATCTTAGCTTTATTAGCCGGGATAGTAATCTTTACTATCAAACCAGGTAATATCTTAGATAATGTTAATGATTACAAAAGAGTATCAGATCTTAATAACATCACTAAGTCCATTAACTATCTTAATGTTATTAACTTAGGTTTACTTAACCTAGGATCAGCTACTACCATATATGTAAGTCTTCCTGATAATACCTCTACTACCTGTTCGAGTTATGCATTACCCAGTCTACCAGCAGGTTATGGCTATAGCTGTAAGAATACGA
>CAZFNU010000039.1:4909-5600 GCA_964520445.1 uncultured Candidatus Saccharibacteria bacterium | reverse complement strand
AATTCTTGGAAGGTAGTGGTACTACTACCTATGATAGTTCTGGGAGGAATAATACGGGTACTCTTGTTAACACCCCTGTCTGAACAGCTGTAACATCTGGAGAGATGACTATGTACTATCCTGTGGCTGGTACTTCCTATATCCAAACCCCTTCCTTTGCTATACCTAATACAGGGATACTTACTATAGAAGCGTGGATGAAGAGTAATTTAAACACTTCTCAACAAACCATAATTGCTGAAGCCGCTGGTAGTTCTACGATCGGACATATCAGAATGTTTCGGCTTGATAGTTCTAATAACTTTTATTATGCTTATGCTAATGGCACATCAGCACCATATATTATTGCCTCTAATTTTTTTCAAGGGCTTGATAATCAATGAATACACATAGTAATCGTTTGTAACTATTATAGTAATAAAGCCTATGTTTATAGAAATGGAGAGCTATTCGGTTCGGTTTTTATGCTCACTGGTACCCCGGTATTTCCTTCTGTCAATAGGATAAAATATATAGGTGCTTATGCAACAACTTTATATAAGGTTACCGACGGCTCTCTTGATGAAGTAAGAATATATAATAGAGGATTGAGTGCAGATGAGGTTATGTCTAGATATAACAAAACAAGAGGAAGATATCAATAATTTACTTTTTTAGGTTTTTATGGTAATATATAGGTATAAACTTTAAC
>CAZFNU010000039.1:0-4899 GCA_964520445.1 uncultured Candidatus Saccharibacteria bacterium | reverse complement strand
CAATGAATCTACGACTAGGAAAACAAATTATAATAGGATTTTTTACTCTCACATTTCTAAGTCTATGTGGTTATGGATTTTATATTGGAGTTTTAAAACCTAAACCTAATTGTTTTGATAAAGTTCGAAACCAGAACGAAACGGAGATTGATTGTGGGGGATTGTGTCATTCATGTGAGATTAATCATTTAAAACCGTTAGAATTTTCTGATGTTGCTCAATATGTTGTTCAAAATGATAAATATTTTTTCTATTCTCGGATTTTGAATTTAAATGAAAATTATGGAGCTAAAAGTTTTAAATATACTTTTATAGCTACATTATCCAATGGTCAGACTAAAAGCTTTACTGGTATTGATTATATCTTACCTCAATCAGGGAAATATATTTTAATTACCAATATTGATTTAACCTTAGTTCCTTCTTCTATTAGTTTTAGTATTGATAATACTTCTATTGAATGGGCTGATCCTATTGCTCCTAATATTCCACATAATCCTTTTAGTTTAGCTAATGTTTTTTTGAAAAAAGGGGATAGTTTAACTTCTGCTAAAACTATTAATGAGAATAAAATATATTATTCTTTTACTAAAACTTTAAAACAGGGTTCTAAGGGTGAGGAAGTTACAAACCTTCAGTCTATTTTGGCTAGTGATCAAGAAGTGATGTCGCGGGTTTCCAATTTAACTGTTTCAGGGAATTATGATTTAGCTACTACTAAAGCTGTTATTGTTTGACAAAAGAATAATAACATTAGTCCTCAGACAGGGATTGTTAGTGGGGATACTCTTTCTAAATTAAATGAGCTATATGGGCGCCCAAGTTCTGATAGTGCTGTAAAACAAACTACCTATAGTTTTACTAAGGATTTGAAATTAAATATGATTGATGCAGAAGTTAGTGATTTACAAAGAGTTTTAGCTTCTGATCCTGCGGTTTATCCTGAAGCACAAATTACTGGTAAATTTGGTGCTCTTACTAAGAGAGCTGTACAACGTTTTCAAACTAAATATAATTTAAATGTTACTGGTATTGTAGATGCTGCTACTCGTTCTGTTTTAAATTCTTTATTTAATAAAAGCAGTACTACTAATAACGTAGCTATCGGTGGTGCTAATGTCTATATTGAAGGATTGGCTTTTAATACTACTCCTATTAAGTGAAAAGCAGTATCAGTTATTGGGTTTATTTGTGATTCCAATGCTAATGTATTAGGAGTATCTAAAACTTTACTAAACAATTTTAAAGCTAACTCCCAACAACAATTTTACTTATCCTGAAATAATAATTTTCCTGCTGATTTAAAGATCTGTCCTAATGGTCTGTCTATTGATACTAATATTATGGATAAAGCTAATTGAGTAAAGTAGTATATATGATAAAAAAATTATTTAAAATAGATTTTGCCTTATTTCTACCCATTTTGATTCTATTATCATTGGGTTTATTAATCCTAGGGAGTTTATCTGTTTCTGGAAATCAAACTTTTGGTCCTTTTTGACGCCAATTAGTTTTTATTTCTATTGCTTTTATTTTTTATATTCTTTTTTCTAATATTGATTATCAGTTTTTTCGTAACTATTCTTTTATTCACGTAATTATATATTTAACTGGTATTGGGTCATTAGTTTTATTATTAATTATGGGGCAAGTTACTAGGGGTATTACTGGGTGGTTTAATTTTGGGTTTTTTAGTGTTCAACCCGTAGAATTTATGAAATTTGCAATTGTGTTAATTTTAGCCAAATATTTAGCTACGAGGAATACTGATATTGCTCATTTTCAACATATTTTAATTTCTTCTGTTTATGCCATTATTCCTTGTCTCCTTGCTTTATTACAGCCAGATCTAGGTTCTGTAATTATTATTTTTGCTATTTGACTTGTTTTACTTTTAGTCTCTGGGTTGCGCATGAAACATTTTCTTGTTATTCTACTATGTATTTTATTAGTTGGTGGATTGGGTTGAAAATATGTTTTAAGAGATTATCAGAAAGAAAGAATTGTTTCCTTTTTAAATCCCTTAAATGATCCTCGAGGAAGTAATTATAATCTAAGACAAGCTATTATAGCTGTCGGGAGTGGTAAATTCTTTGGTAAGGGAATAGGTTGGGGAACTCAAACTCAATTACAGTTCTTACCTGAGTCTAAAACTGATTTTATCTTTGCTTCTTTAGGAGAAGAAACTGGTTTTATTGGTATTACTATTCTTTTTAGTGCTTTAGTTTTACTCTTTAAAAGATTATATGAATATGCTGTTTTAGCTAATAATAATTTTTCAAGGTTATTCATAATCGGTTTTATGGTTAAATTAGCTATTGAAACTTTAATTAATATTGGAGTTAATATTGGAGTTCTACCTGTTGTTGGTATTGCCTTACCTTTTCTAACTTTAGGAGGATCTCATTTAGTTGCTGATTTTATTATGTTAGGTATTATCTCTAATATGCATTTTTATCATAAATACACCTAAATTTATTATATGAAAATAAAAAAAATTAATTGATCCAAACACCCATATATTATTCCTTTAGCTTTATTCTTTTTAATAGCTTGATTTGTTTTTGAAACATTATTGTCCTATCATGTTAATTTGAAAACTAATAAGGCTTTTATTGTTAATCCAGAAGATGGTTTTCGAACAATTTCTAAAAACCTCTATGAACAAAAATTTATCATTAATCAATATCTTTTTGAAGTCTATGTTTTATTTAACGGGAATTATAGGCAATTAAAAGCAGGGGAATATACCTTTGCTTTGCCGGTTAGTATTAAAGAAATTGCCTATGAACTTTATGATGGTCAAGATAATTTTACTTCAGTGCCAGAAGGTTTTAATATCTATCAATTAGAGACTAAACTACACAAGAAACATATTTTAGCCCCTGATGATTCCATTCTTAAATACAAGATAGGGGATTTTCAAGAAAATGGATTTGTTTTTCTTAAAGACCTAGACCCTAAGAAATCATTAGAAGGGTTTTTGTTTCCAGATTCCTATGTTTTTTTGAGAAACACCCCTTCTAAGAAAATTTTAACTACGATGTTAGAGAATTTTAATAACAAAGTATATAAACAATATTTTTTACAAACTAGTTCTAAAGATTTTTATAATGATTTAATCTTAGCTTCTATTTTGGAAAAAGAAATTTTAGATAAGCCAGAAAGACAATTAGGGGCTGATGTTTTTCTTAAAAGATTGCATGATGGTATGCGCCTTCAAACCGATGCTTCTTTGTGCTATATTAGATACCTAAATGCCCAATCTGACACGTCCTGCAGCCCTGTAGCCCCTCTAAAGCTATCCTCATCACCCTATAACGTGTACAAATATGACGGTCTACCACCCACTCCAATCTGTAACCCTAGTACCGAGAGTTTGTTTGCTTTTGTTCATCCTAAAGCCAATGATTACTATTACTACATTGCTGATCCTAAAACAGGTAAAACTATCTTTGCCAAAACCCTTGAAGAACATAATCAAAATATACGTAAATATTTAAGATAGTATTGATTTTTAAATAAATTAATGGTATACTCTAATTAATTAAACATTACTCTATGACCCTATTAGAAGATCTAAAATGAAGAGAATTAATTCATCAAACAACTGATATTAATGCTCTTAATAAATTACTAGAAACTGCCAAAATTACTTTTTATCTAGGATTCGATCCTAGCGCTGATAGTTTACATTTAGGAAACTTATTACCACTTATTACTGCTCGTCGTTTCCAATTACAAGGACACAAACCTATTCTTTTAGCTGGAGGAGCTACTGGTATGGTAGGAGATCCAAGTGGTAAAGAATCTGAACGTTCTTTATTAGATTTTAAAACTATTCAATCTAATGTCAGCCATATTTCAAAACAAATGAGTCAGATTTTTGATTTCAAATCTTCTAATAAAGCTATCCTAGTTAATAACTATGATTGATTTAAAAAAATTAATGTTTTAGATTTTCTCCGTGATACTGGTAAACATTTTACTGTTAATTACTTATTAGATAGGGAATGAATTAAATCAAGGTTAGAATCCGGTATTTCTTTTACTGAATTTAGTTATTCTTTAATTCAAGCTTATGATTACCTAGTTTTAAATCAAAAATATGGTTGTAGTTTACAAATAGGGGGAAGTGATCAATGAGGGAATATCATATCTGGGGTTGATTTAATTAAAGCTAAGACTCAAAAAGAAGTTCATGCCTTATCTATTCCATTATTATTAAATTCTGATGGTAAGAAATTTGGTAAAAGTGAACAGGGTTGTATTTTTCTTGATAAAAAGAAAACTACAGCTTACCAGATGTATCAGTATTTATTTAATACTGATGATCGTGATGTTATTAAATTCTTAAAAGAATTTACTTTTTTAAGTAAGGAAGAAATTAACCTACTGGAGAAACAAGTTAAAGAAACTCCTGAAACACGAGAGGCTCAAAAAGTTTTAGCTAGAAGTATAACAGAATTAATCCACGGGAAAAATGCTGTTCTTCGTTGTGACAAAATCTCCAATGCCTTATTCTATGGGGATTTTAAGAAATTAAATAAACTTGAATTAGAAGAAGGATTAAATGATGTTCCTACCTTTGAAATTAAAAACCAGAAAGAAATTAATTTAGTTGATTTATTAATCCTAGGTAATATTTCTTCTTCTAAAAGACAAGCAAGAGAAGATATACAAAACAATGCTATCTTGATTAATAATCAGGTTTTTAATAATATTGATACTATAATCACTAAATCTCAAACATTATTTAATCAATACTTGATTATTCGTAAGGGAAAAAGAAATTACTTTTTATGTAAATGATAACTATGAAACAAATTAATTTAAAAAATAGTTTCACCCTAGTAGAACTCATGATAGTATTAGCTATCTTAGCTTTATTAGCCGGGA
>CAZFNU010000038.1:0-5776 GCA_964520445.1 uncultured Candidatus Saccharibacteria bacterium | reverse complement strand
GTTTTTTGAAATTGAGTTTATTCATTGAGATATATTATTAATTAGAGTATATCATTTTAACTATATAAAATCAAGGGTAAAAGCATAAAAAACTTTCTACAATGTTTCAATCTCTGAAATTTCATCTCCTTGATTTAAATTCATTAATCTAACTCCTTGGGTAGTTCTTCCTTGTATTGAAACATCAGCTAACTCTGTTTTTAAAATTAATCCCTTCTTAGAAATAGTTACCAAAACTAATTGTTCAATAATTAATCTTGAAGCAATTAAATCTCTAGTTTTATCCGTAACTTTAAATGTTTTAATCCCTGTCCCCCCCCTCTTCTGTATTCTATATTCCTTAATTGGAGTTCTTTTGCCATAACCCATCTTGCTAACAGTTAATAAAGTAGCTACATTTTTATCAGTTTTAGAAGGTATAACACTCAACCCAATAACAAAATCATTTTTTCCTAATTTCATACCACAAACTCCAGCAGTTGCTCTTCCCATTGGCCTAACATCTTTTTCAGACATACAAATAGATTGTCCCAAAGAAGTAGCTAATAAAATATTATCGTCCCCAGAGGAAAAACTAGCTCAAATTAAAACATCTTCTTTTTCTAAGTTAATAGCCAGTAATCCAGTTTTACGAATATTAGCAAATTCTTCAATCTTAGTTTTCTTAATAACCCCCTTCTTAGTTGCCATAACTAAGAATTTATTAATCCCAGTCTTAGTTGGGTTATAACTTAAAACAGCTGTAATAGTTTCCCCTGAATCAATGTTAATAAAATTCTGTAATGCTTTACCTTTAGCACTTCTTGAGGATTCATTAATATCATAAACTAAAGCCTGGTATACTTTACCCTTATCTGTGAAGAATAATAGGTAATCCTTGGTATTAGCTGATATTATTTTGGCTAGGAAATCATCAGGATTTTGCCCTTCAAAAGCAATAACCCCCTTGCCTCCTCTTTGTTGTGTACGTAGCGAATCAGAATTCATTCTTTTAATGTATCCACTCTTAGATAAAGTAATTAAAACATTTTCTTCTGGAATTAAATCAATAGAAGAAACTTCTTTTGGTAAATGAGTTTTAATTTCTGTCCTTCTTGGTTCAACAAATTTATCCCTTACTTCTTTTAATTCTGTTTTAATAACTTCTAATAATTTCTTTTCATCTTTAAGAATAGTATTACATTCTTTAATCAACCCATTCTTCTCTTTAATTTCATCTTCAATTTTATGTTCTTCTAATTTAGCTAATGCTTGTAATTTAGTTTCCAATATGGCATTAGCTTGAATTTCTGAAAATTTAAAAGTCTTGCATAAATTTCTTAATGCCTCATCTCTATCACTTGATTTCTTAATAATTTTAATAATTTCATCGATATGGTCTAAAGCTGTGGCTAACCCTTCTAATATATGTAATCTATCTTGGTATTTTTTTAACAAGAATTGAGTTCTTCGTAAAACTACTTCTTTACGATGATTAATGAAATCTACTAATAGATCTTTCAAAGTCATTAATCTTGGTTGTAACCCTCCTTCAGTTAAAGCAATTTGATTCATATAGAAATACTTTTCTAATTCTGTATATTTGTATAACTGATTTAAAATCCCCTGAGGATTAGCATCAGATTTTAAATCAACTGTAACACGTAGTCCATCTTTATCTGATTCATCTCTTAAATCTTTAATCCCAATAATTTTTTTATCTTCTACTAAATTAGCAATATGTTTAATCATCTCTGATTTATTAACCATATATGGAATTTCTGTGATTATAATCTGGCTCTTCTTTCCATCATCAACAATTTCCGCTCTTCCTCTGACTAATGCTCTTCCCTTTCCTGTAGCATATCCTGTTTTCACATCTTCAAGTCCATACATAATTCCTCCAGTAGGAAAATCAGGACCCTTAATGAATTGCATTAAATCATCTACGCTATCATCTGAATGATCAATTAGATGTAAAGTAGCATCCATAACCTCTGTTAGATTATGTGGAGCAATACTAGTAGCCATAGATACAGCAATACCAGTAGTACCATTAATCAATAATTGAGGGAAACGAGTCGGTAAAACAGATGGTTCTTTATCACTTCCGTCAAAATTTGGTACAAAATTAATAGTATTTTTATCAATATCTTCAAATAGATAATCGGATATAGTGCTTAATTTGGCTTCTGTATTGTGGCTAATAAATCCATTGCTAATAAAGGAATGGCATTTACTTTCTACTTTAATAGAATAAACTTCTTCTTTTTCTTTTAGTTTTTCTACAGTTTTTATTTTGTTGAAATAGTAATTATTTTTTAATAATCAGTCAATGATGTTCTTGTCGCAAGAATCAACAATTTTGGTTAATTTATCATAATTTTCTTTTAACTTATTATATCTATCGAAATTGTGCTTTACTATAAACTCTCCCTTGTATTTTTCTCTTAGATATTCGCTTATAAAGGGGATATAATCAGTTTGACTCATTCTATTAGGGTTTATATCAAAACAGTTATTTAAAACGTTCTTTTTTCTATCGGAAAAGAAATTTAGTTCTCTCCCAAATTTTCTTATATTGTCTACTCCCGAAATCATTATTTTAAAACAACCGTTTCTCTTATCAACGTAGAGACTAGTTGTAACTATTCCAAATTGTAATAATAAAATTTTAATCTGGCTTACTAATTTTTTACTTTTTGAAACATAAGAAAGCTCAAGTGTTTTTCCGCCATGTCTTTGACCAGCATGCAGAGTAGCGGAACCATCTCCTTCAAACAAAGCGATCATAAAATTTCTTATACATTCTTTATTAGATTGGAATATGGATCAAGGAATTTCTTTTTTATCCGCTTTACAATCAGTCAAGCCGATATGCTCTAAGAATTTAACTGCATTTTGATGGTACAGACTAAATTGAGGGCAGGTTCCATGTTTTAAAACACTTTCATAAAGTTTCGAACCTTTAAATTGTCTTTGAACAATATTTTTTACTTTGTTATAAAACCCGGCATCTTTATTGCAAAAAAGTATTTGATGTTGATGAAAAGACCCTTCAGAGACTAAAGCACCCAGGAAGAAAGCTAAATCAGGATTCATTTTAGTGGGTAAAAAAACTTCTTTATATCTTTTATTTGTCGGTCAAAAAGAAGTTAAGTCTAATTCTTTAGTGCTGAATAAAGAATGCCCCCTATTAATAATCGCGTAATCATTAGTAGTTATATCCTGTAGCAACTTCCATTCTATAGAAGGAAACCCAAATTTATCAATAGCTCAGCATAATATTGGGTGATTATAAGAACCTTTTAAAGAATATCCTTGTTCAGTTTTAATTTCTATAATTTTATGTTTCCCGGAATCAAAGAATTTGGATGCTTTTACTTTTTTGCCCTCATAATTTAAAACATTTAAATTTATGTTTTCTTTTTTTGAAATCATATTCATAGGCAGTAAACCATTTTCTGTTACAATTAAAGAATCTTTTGTAACACAATATCGCATAGCTGCCGCGGGGTCATTATCGCAACTTCCAAAATTTCCTTGACCTTTAACTAGAGGCATTCTTAAAGAAAAATCTTGGGCCATTCTAACCATAGCATCATATACAGCCACGTCACCGTGCGGGTGGTAGTGTCCTATACAATGGCCAACGATAGTAGCAGATTTTCTTGTTTTAGCTCCAGAAGTTATTCCTAATTCTTTCATAGCATATAATATTCTTCTCTGTACAGGTTTTAACCCGTCTCTACTATCCGGGATAGCACGCGAGACGATAACAGACATAGCATACTCTAAAAATGATTCACGTAATTCATCACTAATATTACGATCATGTATAGTATCGTTTTTTCCTACTTCGATTTCACTCTTTATTGATTTATTTTTTTTCTTTTCTTCAGCCATATATTAAAATTATTGATTTTGTAAAACAATCAACTTTGTATCTTGTTCTTGAGATATATTAGATTTACGAATAACAAATTTTTCTAATTTTTCAGGATTAACCCCAAATTCTTTAATAAATTTGTCTATATGATCTAAATCAATCTTAATCCCATCTATCTTATAATGCATTGGGATAACAAATTTTGGTTCTATCTGGCTAATGATAGTCATTGCATCTTTATGATCTATGGTATATTTCCCCCCTACTGGTACAAAAAGGATATCCACATTTCCCAATTTTTCAATGATTTCTTCTTTTAATTTCTTTTCTCCTAGATCCCCTAAATGTACTATATTTAAACCTTCGGATTTAATCATAAAAATATTGTTCTTCCCTAACTCTGTTCCTGATTGGTTATCATGATATGTTTCAAACCCTTCTATAAATATTTCATCAATCTCTACTTCCCCAGGACTATCTAATAAGAAAGGTTCTCCTAAGATAACCTTAGTATTATTATGGTCTTTATGGTCATGGCTAATTAACAAAATATCAGCTTTAAACCTAGCTGGTTTTAAACCCACCTTTTCTTCTTCAAAAGGATCAATAGCTATTACTTTATTTTGTGTTTCGATTTTAAAAAATGAATGTCCTAATCAAGTAATTATCATAAATATATCTTATGTATACTTTAAATATATCTCTATTCTATCATAAAATCCAAAATATTACAATAGAAAATATGAAAATCACTACAATTTGACAAATATCATCTTTTATGATATACTCAGTACATTGATCTCTAAAAATTTAATTTAAAGAAAGGAAGGCGATAACAATGACAAGATCATTGATTACGCTGGGTCAGGAAAAACAAGTGGCCCGTTTTTTTGAGGACGCTTTAAACAAAGCGAACCTCGACAAGAACAGCATTCAGAGACTGATTGAGAACGGAGATAAATTCCAAAAAGATATTCTAACTTCTATAAAGAAGTATTCGATATCTAATCAGTATGCTAACGAAGAAGTTAGTTCTGATTATGGATATTTATCAGGATATAGAAAACCCAAATATATCACTACACAAACTAATATCTTGCGTCAGTTATTTCCTGGTATAGGTTATGCTGATGAAGAAATTGCTGAGCAAACGTTTCCTAAAAATGCTGAAGGATGGTTTGCTATCCCAAGATGGCAATCAGTTGCCAAGACCTATAACAAGGCAGTTGAAAAGGTTCTAGAAGTACTTAAACAACGATACAAAGGTCAGTTTTACAACTGGTGTGAAAGTAGATTGAGTCCAGAATATCTCCGTCAGAATGAACATACGAAAAGTATGTTTAGGACCATAGGTAGACAGCAAAAAGGATATGATATTTTAGTAGTTGCTGCTCAATTTGGATTTCTTCACAGAGGGAAAAGTGTTCGTAGGGCTCGAGAAGTATTTTCATCGAATGAATTCGGCCTCGATACTTTTTCTATAGGTATTATGTTACTTACACATTTAGAAGAACGTCTCCAGAATTATAATGATTTATGGATTGATTGTGCTGGTGACGAATATTCTTCTGAGGGCGACGGTGATTTCGATGAGGCTCCGTGTTTCTGCTTCGACGACGGCAAGCTCGAGCTTGGCACGTTCTATGTCAGTGACCCTTTTGACGACTTTGGTTCTGCCTCCGCTTTCCTCCGCAGTGAAAAATAGAATTCTTGGATTCTTAAGATTTTGAATCCTTGAATTTCAAATCGAAAATCAAGAGGTGTTTACAAAAGTAAACACCTCTTTCATTTTTCCTGAATCTATGATAATATAACTTCGATTAGGCTAATGCATAATAGTTTACGGATTATTATCGCCAAAATCATAAACAAAATTAAAGAAACACTGCTTGTAATCATATAGTGTAG
>CAZFNU010000037.1:0-6073 GCA_964520445.1 uncultured Candidatus Saccharibacteria bacterium | reverse complement strand
ATGAAGGAAGCTTAACATCTACCTTTGAGATTGGTAGTCCTAATAGAACATTTGTGACTCCACTACAACGTGATAAGAATCTTATTGCATTCTGAAAGTTTGATGAAGCAAGTGGTTCAGCTATTGACTATTCTGGCAACGGCTATACTGGAACTTTATCTGGGCCTGATAGAGTTACAACTGTTGGAACTAACAAAGCAATGTACTATGATGCCTCCTCAACCGACTATATCTCAACGCCGAGTTTTGCAATTCCTAATACAGGGATACTAACAGTGGAGATGTGAATGAAGAGTGTGTTTAACTCTACAGTAAACCAAGCAATATTGGGTGAGGGAACTACTAGCGCTACGGTAGGGTATCTTTGATTATTTAGAAATAACGATACTAATAATTTTAATTATCAATATGCAACCGGCTCTGCTGGAGGACAATTTTCTCTTAGTAATTTTTTTCAGGAGCTAGACAATCAATGGCTTTATATAGCGGCAGTTTGTGATTATGCTAATAAAACGGCAAAAGTATATAGGAATGGAGTTCAATTTGGATCTACTCAAAATCTTACAGGGACACCTGTATTTCCTTCAACGAATAGAGTAAAATATGTTGGCGCTTATAATTCTGCTCAAAGATTCATTACCGACGGCTATCTTGACGAAGTAAGGATATATAATAGGGGATTGAGTGCGGAAGAAGTGGCTCAACATTATACTTCTACAAAGGGCAAATTTGGATTATAATAATTAATTAAAACATTTTATGGAAAATACACAAATGAATAAGAGGATATCTTTTAAACAAATGTTAAGACTGTCTTTGTTTTCTTTTAAGATGTTTATAAAAGCCAATAAAGCTTCGGGTATTTTATTTTTTATTTTTGAACTATTGTCCAGAGTGGTTGGAATGGTTGATTTTTTAATTATTGCAAAGATTATCGATGTGGTTGTAAAGATACTGCAAAACAATTCTTCAGTAGAATTGGTAATTCCATATTTGATATTTCTAGTAGGTTTTAATTTTGTGGCTTCATTAATTCGAAGAATAAGATGATATTATCGAAATAAAGCTAATCAATATTTTTATTTTTATTCAGATATCTTTTTGTATGAATACTACAAGACTTTAGGTGTTCCAGTGATGGAAGACCCTGATAAAAACAATATCATAACTAGAGGAATGAATGAGGTTGGCCAATTACCTGGTTTGTTTTTCACTTTTGTTAGTGTGATTGCAGATGTGATAAATGTAATTATTTCGGGAATTTCCATTTTCTATTTTATGCCCAAACTATTATGAGTAGCAGCTTTATGAATGGTGGTTAGAAATATTCCCGAGATAGGCTTTGTAAAAGAAATGTATCAATATGGGTTTAAGAATACTGAAGCTAGAAGACTAAATAACAGAATTTTAGGATATATTTTAGATAAAGTTAAATTAATTGAGTTGAATATTCATAATTCGGCTGAATATTTGAAGAACAAAAGTTTAAATTTTATTGAAATATATCTAAAGGGATGGTTGAAAGTTCGAAAGAAAATGTATGCTTGAGCTACTTGTTTTAGCTTTTTTCATATTTTCGTGTATTTCTGAATGATGCTAAATATAATCGGAAAGATTATCAGAGATAAGCTATCTATCGGTAGATTGTATTTCTATATCAGCATGTTAGAACGTTTTGAAAATAATTTAGACGCTCTATTCAATGATCTCACTTCACTATATGAAATGGCTTTAAGGATTGATGATACATATAAATTCTTTAATTTAAAACCAAGTTTTGAAGATGGGAAGATTGAATTAAAAGAATTTAAAAATCCGCCAGAGATTGTGTGTGACCATGTAGATTTTAAATATCCAAATACCGAAAGATTGATATTTAAAGATTTGAATCTAAGAATAAAGGCAGGAGAGAAGCTGGCTATCGTTGGAGTCAATGGGGCTGGTAAAACAACTTTAATTAAATTGCTATTAAGATTCTATCAAGTAACTGAAGGTGATATTTTGGTCAATAATCAAAATATTAATGATTTGATGATAAATACATACTACAAGAATGTTGGAACTTTGTTTCAAGATTTTGGAGAATATCAGGCTTTGACGGCCGGAGAGAATATATATTTGGGGGATACTTCTAAAGACAAGAATGATAAAAAAATACGAGAAGCATCTAAAAAAGCTGATGCGGATGATTTTATTAATATTTATACAAATAAATATGAGCAGATATTGAGCGAAGCTTTTAAGGGTGGTATTCGTCCTAGTACTGGCCAATGACAAAGAATTGCAATATCAAGATTGTTCTATCGAAATCCATGGTTGGTAATTTTTGATGAACCAACAGCTTCAATTGATGCGGAAGCAGAATACAAGATTTTTAATAATATCTATGAATTCTTTAATAACAAAACTGTTATTATAATCTCTCATAGATTCTCGACAGTTCGTAATGCTGATAGGATCATATTGATTGATGAAGGGCATATTGTTGAAGAAGGAAGCCATGATGAACTGATAAAGTTAAATGGGAAGTATGCTAAAGCTTTTAGATTACAAGCTGAGGGGTATGAAATCAAATCTTAATTTTTAATTATGGAGGAAAGAGATAAAATAAAATATAAAAAAGTAATGGAGCTAAGAAAGCAAGGCTTTTCTTATAGTAAAATTATGAAAAAGACGGGTGTTCCAAAATCAACCGTTAGTAATTGAGTTAATAAAGTTGAATTAACTGCAGAACAAAGAAGAAAATTAAAAGAAGATATTGATAATAATAGAAGAAAAGCAGGTCGCAAAGGTGGTATTGCTAGAAAAAATCAAAGAATAGATAGGGAGAATAAAATAAAAATTGAAGCTAAAAAAGAATTAAAAGATTTAATTAAAGATCCTTTGTGATTATTGGGCGTTGTTTTGTATTGAGGCGAAGGTTCTAAAACAAAGCTTTGGCGGATAGGAGAGCGTGTTATTTTTAGCAATATGGACGCAGAAATGGCGTTTGTATTTCTGAAGTGGTTAAATGATAAAATGGGGATTAGTAAGAATAATCTGCGATTTCAGTTATATGTTCATGAGACGACAAAAGACGTTGAAAGAATTAAACAATTCTGAAGTAAAAAATTGCAAATAAATAAAGATGAAATAAGGGTGTATTATAAGAAAAATAAGATAAGTACTTTAAGAAAAAACGTTGGAGATGACTATAATGGATTGATAAGAATTATAGTTTTAAAAAGTACAGATTTGAATAGAAGAATTGCAGGGTATATTGAAGGGTTGATTGAGTTATTTGGTGATAAATCAACAATCTTTTAAAAGGGTTTACTTTTGAGCTAAAATATAGTAATATATTGAGGTCTTATTGCGGGATCGTCTAATGGTAGGACAACTGACTTTGAATCAGTTTATCCAGGTTCGAATCCTGGTCCCGCAGCAAAAAGTATGTATTGAAGATGCCAAAAACTATATTACAAAAATTAATAAAAATATTAAATTTTTAATATGGAGATCAAAGAAGCTCAGGATTTGGTATATGAGCATTTGGTTAAGATAGGGTATACGAAAAGCGAGACAACCCCTGTTCACGCTTTTTTACACCTAGTCGAAGAGATAGGGGAGGTTTCCAGAGTATTGCTACATAAGGAAACTAAGAGAGGGGAATTTGCTAATGGCACAGACCCAGGGAATATTGAAGATGAAGTGGCTGATATTTTTTGACAGACATTAAAATTAGCTGCTTACTTAAAGATAGATTTAGGGGAAGCTTTTGTAAAGAAGCTAGAGAAGAATAGGAACAAATCACATTAAAAGTGATTTTTACGGATAGGCGGATATTATGTGATTCTGTTATATATTATCTTCAGTACTGACAAGGCGTCTTCCAAGATATTAGAGGACGCCTTGTCTTTTATTGATTAGGTGATATACAAAGTCTTGTTTTTTATTACAAGGTATGTTAAACTAAAGATATAAAAATACAAATATTTATTCGGAAAAATATTTCCGTGTATTTTTTTCTCTCAAAAATTATCTACAATAGTCTTTATCGTATATAATTTTTAGAGTATTAAAAGATTGGTTATTAAAATAGCCAAAGTTAATACTTAAAATTATGGATTTGATCTTGCTATTAATTATAGTCTGTATTATATCAATACTGTCTAAAAAAAAGTTGAGGTTTTCTTTATTGGAAATGTTGAGCTTGGTATTATGTATATTGTTTTTAATAATAAACTTTAAATACAATCTAAATATTTTTAATCAAGAAATGGGGCTGATAGTATTGGGGGTTGTGTTTACACCATTAACGGCTTTAGGGTTCTGATATTTTTTAAATAATCAAAAAGTTGATTTATTGATGGAGTGTGTGGCTTGTGTTGGTTTGTATGTGATATTACTATGCAATAGCTATTTGTTTGTTAGTAATTTAATAATCCTATTAGTTATATCTGTTTATGCTTTTAAATACTATACTAAGAAACTAGATTTTTTTAAGAGAATTTTACTTTTTGTTTTAGGCTTTGGCGTTCTTTCGGTCTTTTGGTTTTTGAAATTGGGCAATAATGAAGTCAAGGCTTTTTCGGAGGGAGAGAGCGTTGGTAATTCTCTAGATGTTAAAAGAATGCCTTTAGCAATGATTGTTTTTCCGTTTAATATTTTTGGGATAGCTTGTTTAGTGAACAAGGAAAAATTAAAACAAAATATTATTGTAATGATTTTTTCTATTTTCTATATTTTTATTAGCTTTTTATGTTATATTTATATGCCTTTATTTAATAATTTAGTAGTTGTATTAAATAAGTTAAGTTTAATTCTATGAATCAAGATATTTTTTAGTTTGTTTTCGGTTATGGGGATTCTGAGATTCAATCGTTTAATTAATAGACGATACACTAAGAGGTTCTCAATTTTAGCATTAGTATTGATACTTCCATTATTGTTTTTAAATTTTAAACATTTAAAGGCTTTTTATAGCGAAGTTAGAAGTAATGTCAAAGATTTAGCTTATGAAGCTAAGACATTGGATGGTAATAAAATAAAAGACAAGCAAAATATGATGAAAATAGCGTTGGCTGATAAGAAAAAGGAAATGGAAAAGAATACGATAAAGCAAGATACGGGAATACGAATTAATAACTATATCGTAGATAGTAATAGCAAAGAAAATGATTTGGTGTATAGTAGCGATAAATTCTCAATTTTAATTGATGATAAATTGTTTTGAAATGATTTAAATAGCAAATTAAAATCGGAAGAAATTTTGAATAAGATAGATATGCAAGTAGTGTTATTGAGGTCGTCTGAAGTTGCAAAGATTGAAGATCTTAAAGCTAATGTTGAATATATCATTATGGGGAATACTGAAAAAGATATTAAAGATGAAATTTCTAAAAAATATTTGAAAATCATTGAATTAAAAGATATTGGAAATTTAGCTAAAACTATTGATGATAAAAAAGAATTAGAGTATATGATGATTGATAAGAACAATATTAAAATATCTAAGGCAATTGATAATGATCCGATTATTCTTAATTACAAATATGATAAGAATTGAAGAGGATACCAAGATAACAAACTATTAAATAAATATTTTGTTTTGCCAGATAAAATGATGTTTTTGCCTAAAAATGAGTCAAAGGTAAGTATTAAAATGGGAAATGACTATCGAATCTGGTTAGGTTTAATTGGGCTAGTTGGGGTGACGATAATTGGGGTGGTTGTTGTAAGACGAAGGGTTCTTTAAATGGTGTTGATTTTTTGTTAAAAGTTATGGTATAATATATTTAATAATAAAGTAATTACATGGATGATAACAAGAAGACATTAATGATAGTTGATAGTAATGCTTTAATACATCGGGCGTATCATGCGCTTCCAGGTTTGGTTGATCCTAAGGGGGTTTTGGTTAATGCAGTGTATGGTTTTTGCTTGATATTCTTAAAGGCAATTTCAGAAATTAAGCCAGACTATATCGTAGCTACTTTTGATGTTAAAGGTAAGACTTTTAGACATGAAGAGTTTGCGGAATACAAAGCTCAGAGGAAGAAAAATCCTGATAATTTTTATGAGCAAATTCCAA
>CAZFNU010000036.1:3366-6528 GCA_964520445.1 uncultured Candidatus Saccharibacteria bacterium | reverse complement strand
CCGGGCCCATCATAACCTTTTCTACTGATTCCAATAAATCAACTTCTTCAACTTTCTTTTTATTCCTTCTAGCAGCTAAAATGGTTCCTTCGTTAATTAAATTTTCAAGGTCAGCCCCTGAAAAACCAGGTGTACGTGAAGCTATCTTATCTAAATCAATTTTATCATCAAATTTCTTACTATCTAAGTGAATTTTTAAAATTTGTTTTCTTTCCTCTTTATCAGGTAAATCTAAGAATATTCTACGATCAAATCTGCCAGGACGTAATAAAGCTGGGTCTAACGTATCTCCGCGATTCGTAGCCGCCATTACAATTACGTGACTATCTTTATCAAACCCATCCATCTCTACAAGAATTTGATTCAATGTTTGTTCTCTTTCATCTTGTCCTCCTCCTATTCCAGACCCTCTTTCTCTTCCAATAGCATCAATCTCATCAATGAATAAAATTGACGGCGCGGCTTTTTTAGCAACGGCAAAAGCTGATTTAACACGGCTATTATGCAATAACACTGGTTTCTCTCCTCCAAAAAAAGCTTCGTTACCACAACCACATAAGTCATAAACATAATCATCATATTCTTTTTCTATTATCTTATGAATTATAGGTTTTTTATATTGGCTAGGAAACAAATGTTTCTCGATAAAAGGATTTGCTGTTCTGCCTATTGTCAATGTTCAATATTTTCTCGCGGAAGTTATAACACCTCTACCACTTATGTCCATTGCCTTACTAATACCCATGCCTATCCCACTTTTAATCCCGTGCATACTGCCTAATCAAGATAACTCTAAAATTAATTGTTTAGAAACAGAAGACATACATAATTTCTTTTCAACTGTAATATAACCATCGCCATCAGAATAACCTCTTAAAAACTCTATAAAATAATGCTTTGGTAATTTTCATAAAAACTCAGGAATATGTTTATTATGGCTACCTGTTCCACAATATTTTTCAAAAAACTTAGCTATATATACAGAATGGATAGTAATTCTGTAAGAATTACATTCTTTAACTTCCCTACAGTGTGGAGTAATATTAAATATCTCTTTAATTAGATCAATGCAATCTCTATGTAAATCTTTTTCATGAGAACCAAAAGTCCATTGAGTAAAATATTTTTCCGTCCTTCCTTCAGCCGTATAATACCCAAATAATCTCATCAAACCATCAGTGATAGCAATTCTTGGCAATGTTCCATTCCTATACACACTACTATTGATAACGACAGGCACTTTTCCTTTAATTTGCCAATCTTTAACACATGTTTGACTAATTCCTAATTCTCTCCCTATAGTATATTGGTTCTTTATACCCCTATTAGCTAAAACGTATTCATATTGATATTGTTTTAATTCCAAAACGTCATCATATAATCTTAATCCAGTATTAATAATTTCGTAAGCTTCTTTATCATCAAATATGTGCGACTTTATCTTGTGTGTTGTCCCAATACCAGGAATAAAAGTACTTCGTACTTTAAATGGCAAATTAACTAAAATTTCTCCAGGCTTTAAATCTGAAACTTTTTTAGATACAACCATATTCCTACTTCTAACAAAAATGCTATGATCAGCCGTAGTTTCTATACTACCTCCAATATATTGTATTTCATATATTTTATTGGTTTTATGTCTATAAACAGCTTTTACTGGTTGTCAAGAACTCGATCCAAAAAACTTTTTATTCTCAGATCTACTCCCGTGAAAACCATTTTTATCAGAATTAAAACCTAATGTTTCTATCCCATTAACCAATTTCAAATTTCCGCTTTCGTCTTCTTTATAATACTTATCAACAAAATCTCCTATTGAAATTAATTTCACTTCTCCATTTTCTTTTATTAAAACCGGAGTGTCTTTTTTAACAGACGAGCCCACACCCACAAACATTTCTACAAACTCTGCCCCAGAAATATAAAAGAAAGGAACACCACTTTCTGAAGCAGTGGCCCTTGCAATCATAGTTTTTCCCGTGCCTGGTAATCCCATTAATAAAACTCCCCTAGGTATCTTTGCTCCTAAATCTGTAAATTTCTTTGGACTTTTTAAAAATTCTACTATCTCATATAGTTCTTCCTTAGCTTCTTTTAATCCAGCTACATCTTTAAATTTAATACTATCCTTATTAGGTAAGAATTGTTTTAAATTAGCTTGAGAAAAATTAAAGATTTGTCCTGGTCCTTGTTTCCCTGATCTTCCCATTAATACAAAAAATATTACTACTACTGCTATAGGTAAAACAATCATAGAAACTAAACTTAAAATTCCTCCCCAGTCTATATTCTCTTCAAAAGAAATATTCAAACTTTGAATAGTACTGCTTGGTACTTCATAGTATTTTAAAGTTTCAAACAAGGAAATGCTAGTTTCTTTTTTCGCAATCACTTGACTTTTATCATCAAGAAAACCAGCAATCATATCTGGTTTAACAATAATCTTTTTAATTTTCCCATTTACAATATCTAAAACTAATTCATTTAAATTAACTTCTGTTTTAGTTACATTTAACTTATCTACTGTTGAGAATAAATATATTATTCCCAACATAATTAAAAATACTACTAATAAATTAGTGAAAAATTTTGTCATATTAATGAATTTTAAAGTTTTCTATGGAGTAGTTGGTATAGATGTCGGCACTTCTGGAATTACTAATTTGGTTGTTGTAGTAGTAACCCCTGCCCCCACCATTGACAAATGATCAATAGCGCTTGTTATAGACTCCAAAGATGTAGTAATTATAAACTTATCTCCTGTTACTGTATAACATAGTACAGCTTCTTTCCCTGGATAGGTAAAGTACCTGACTGTTGTACCTAAAATTTCTTGTTCTTTGAAAGTCTTAAGAGTACTAGTTTTAGGGCTAAACAATCATAAATTAGCCGCATCCTTTACTAAAGCTTTATTCTTCTCCCAAACTAGTAAAGCGTCTTTAACGTCTGAATCAGCATCTTTCATTTTAAATACTAATCCTAAAGCAGGATTTACTTCTCCATAGTATGTGTACATAATATATTCATCACTAACATCTTCTGTCAAAGCTTCTGGGACATTTTTTAATCAGGTATATAAAACTTCTTTACTCGTCAATACCACTCCTTTAACAGTTGGTTGTAAAATTTTTATCTGGTTTGTCGTACCCAATATATTTGCTT
>CAZFNU010000036.1:0-3356 GCA_964520445.1 uncultured Candidatus Saccharibacteria bacterium | reverse complement strand
ACTGTATCTCCCTTGTCAGTTGAAAAAGCTAATACTGGTGGTAAAGTAGTAGTTGTCACTCCTGAATTTAATGCTGTCACCCCAGGATTTGTTACCCCTGGCATTAATGATACATTAGATGGTTTAAATAATTTTGGTCAAACTAAAAAATAAAACAATAATAATACTACTAATATAATTATAGGAATTAATAATTTTTTCATGCTCTTTTTTGGTTGTATATAAGTAGATGCTGTTGCTGTGTCAACCATAGGCATATCTCCCATAATGTTTTCTGCTATTGGGCTACTAGGCATCTCTATAGGGTTAAATGAATTATTGCCGAGTGGTGTTGGAACTGGCGGAGTGAAATTATCTACTGGTGGTGGCGGAGCTGTTGGTATAGGCATCGGAGGTACAACAGAATCTACTGGCACTGCAGCAACTTCCGTATAAGCAGCGGATGGAGATACAGGAACAGGTGTCGTTACTGGTCCTGAAGCAACATCTTGAATTTTTTGTTTTAAATCATCCATAGAAGGAGTAACAGGAGTTTCAGAAAAATTAACTGGTTTTTGTTCTGCCCCCAAACCTGGATTAAAATTCCCTCCTCCTTGATTTAAATTTTGTACATCTTGACCCATAGTTCGTATATATATATTTGATCCATCAGGATTAGTATTTGGTTGTGGATTTTGTGGTATATCAGCCATATTGTAAATTTTAAAACTTCTTTTATTAAAAACTATCTTAACGATTTATCTATTCTAAGTATACGCGATTTTTCTTTTTTTGTCAATCATTTTTTCAAAAGTTTTCCACAACCCCATATTTTCTTGACATTTTAACCTTTTTAGTGTAAACTACAAAGCATCAAGAAAAAATATATTAAATACCTAAAACATGCCAGAAACACTAACCCCTCGTCCTCCAATTGTAGTAATTATGGGCCATATTGACCATGGTAAAACAACATTACTAGATTATATCAGAAAATCCCGTGTTGCCCTAAAAGAATCAGGAAATATTACCCAACACGTAGGAGCCTATGAAATTAGCCTGCAAAATGAAGGACAAGAAAAAAGAATTACTTTCCTAGATACTCCAGGACATGAAGCATTTGTTTCTATTCGTTCTCGTGGTGCTAAATTAGCTGATATTGCTATTTTGATCATAGCAGCAGATGAAGGAGTAATGCCTCAAACTAAAGAGGCTCTTTTCCATATAAAAGCAGCTACTATTCCATATATCATAGCCATAAATAAAATTGATAAACCAGGAATTAACTTAGAAAAAATTAAAAATGAATTAGCTAAAGAAGAAGTTTACCTAGAAGGACGAGGTGGAGATGTTCCTTGTGTAGAAATTTCTGCTAAAGCTGGTACTAATGTTGACCAACTCTTAGAACTCATCCTCTTAATAGCAGAAATGAATGAATTAAGTGCTAATAAAGATACTAATGCTGAAGGAATAGTAATTGAATCAAAAATGGACCCAAGAAGAGGTATCTGTGCAACTTTAGTTATAACTAACGGAACAATACATTATGGAGATAAAATAAATACTAGTTCTAGTGAGAATAAAATAAAAATGCTCGAAGATTTCCAAGGTAATAATATACAGGAAGCTACCTTCTCATCCCCTGTTTTAGTAGTTGGTTTTGATACCCTTCCTACTCCTGGTACTAAATTTATTTGCCAAGATATTACCGAAGAACAAAAACAATCCTTACAAGAAGACGAATCAACAAATTATTGTAAAACTAAATTAGTAGGTGAAAATCAAGAAAAAATTATTCCTATAGCTATTAAAGCAGATTTTACAGGATCTTGCGAAGCTTTAGTATTTGCTTTAGAAAGTTTAGCAAAAGAATTAAATATTTCTTTTAATATTATTCAAAATAGCGTTGGCCATGTTTCTGAAACAGATTTAAAATCATTAAATAATAAAATAGAAACATATTTAATTTGTTTTAGAGTTAAAATGGATTCTTCCTTAACTACTTTTATTCAGAACAAACCTATCAAAGTTTTCTCTGGAGAAACCATCTATCAAATCCTAGACCAAATCAAAGAAACAATCCAAAATCAAAACACTACTACAGGACCTGTTAAAAAAGCAGAATTAAAGGTATTAGCTATCTTTAACGATATAAAACAAGATCAACTAGTTGGAGGAGAAGTAACTGAAGGAGAAATATATCTAAAAGATTCCTGTAAAATTAAAAGATTAACAGAAGAAATTCTAACAGAAATAGGTAACGGAAAAGTAAAAAATATCCAATGTCAGAAACAAAATGTCCCTCATATAGGAGCTCCTAATGAATGTGGTATTTTAATTACTTCTGATGCTAAAATTCAAAAAGACGACATCCTTGAATTTTATAAATAAATTTGATAGAATACCAATATGGATAAAGAAAATAACACAAGAAATATAAGATTAGCAGGAGTATTGCAACCCCTAATATCTGAAATACTAGAAAAAGAAAACTATGCTGCTGATATTATAATCACAGTTACTGAAGTAGATATTAATAAAGCTTTAACCCAAGCTAAGGTATTTCTTTCAATCTATCCTGAAACAAAATCAAAAGAAATATTCCAGGATATAGAAAAAAATATCTATAAAATCCAACAACAAATAAATAAGAAATGTCAAATAAAGATAGTTCCAAAAATAATCTTCAAACTAGATCATCGAACCATTGATGCTGATGAAATTGAAAGATTACTCCTAATTGAAAAACAAAGAATTAAAGAAGAATAAAAAAAAGAAATTGGTCACGTGGCGAAGTAGCTAACGCTCCGGTCTGCAAAACCGTTATTCGTGGGTGCAAATCCCACCGTGACCTCCAACAAAAATAAAGGCATGGAAATTATTTCCTATGCCTTTTTTCAATTTCATCCTGCCAATCACACCTTTTACTAATATAAATCTTTGAATTGGTTGCCTTAATTTTCTTCTCTGCTAAATTCATACAAAAACTACAATTAATAACATGCTCTTTTGCTACTTTAATATTGTCCGGTAACTTCCCCTTACATTTCATAAAGCAAAGTAAAATTAAAGATTCGTTCTTCTCAAGATAATCTAATATTTTTTGATTATCCATTCTTTATCCTCCTCTTTATTAAGATTCTGATATATCTCTAGTGTATCATATATTAGATAAATATTCAATACAATAAAAGCGACTAGAATATTACAATTATTTTATTTATTGATATCTCCCTCTTTGCTTAGTTATATCTAAATAAAATTTCGTCTCAATAAATCTAATTACCTTCAAAAAACCTATCCACTAATTCCCCATATAATCTACAAACCAACCCATAACACCTAGCATGATGATAATAGGAATATCAAGCTAAAAA
>CAZFNU010000035.1:0-8015 GCA_964520445.1 uncultured Candidatus Saccharibacteria bacterium | reverse complement strand
ATTAACATCAGGTGAGATGACATTATACTGAGATGCTGTAGGAGCTGATTATATCCAAACCCCTTCCTTTGCTATACCTAATACAGGGATACTTACGATTGAGGCGTGGATGAAGAGTAAATTGAATGCCACTGTATTTCAGGGAATAATAAGCGATAATAGTCTAGCCGATATGAATAGTTTTCTTTGAATACATAGAGGTGCGAACTCTAACACTCTTTTGTGACAATATGCAACCATAACATCGCAATCTACTAATATTTTTTCTAACTTTTTTCAAAATCTAGATAATCAATGACTTCATATAGTTGTAGTTTGTGATTATACAAATAAAACATTGAAAGCTTATAGAAATGGAGTTCAATTTGGAGCTACTTTAAATCTTTCAGGAACCCCGCAATTTCCGTCAATTAATAGAGCAAAATATATAGGAGCTTATAATTCAGGTAACTATAAACTCACCGACGGTTCTCTTGATGAAGTAAGAATATATAATAGGGGATTGAGTGCGGATGAGGTTATGTCTAGATATAACAAAACTAGGGGAAGATACCAGTAGAATTTTTAAAAAATTAATTAACCTTATAAAAGTAATGCTTTCGGAATCAATGTGTCTGTGACACATGCAGGACGATTCCGAGGAAAGTTAATTAATATTAATTTAATAAATAAAACTCACTCACCTACAATTGTAAGTGAGTGAGTTTATTAATTTAGTCTAATACGACTGCGTATGCTTCTTGTACTCCGAAATGAACGGCTTCATGAGTTTCTTCCATCCAGATATCTATGCGATTTCTTCCATTAAATCGTTGATTCATACGATCAGCAACGACAAAGACTTTATCGCCATATAGGGTAGGAAATTGAACTCTAGTACCAAAAGGTAAGTCATTAGAAGCAACAATACCATCTTCTACTTGTGTTCCAGAAGCTGTAGTAAAAGGATCTTCATCAGTTTGCTCCACTTCAGAGGAATAAGCAGTAAGAACTACTTTAACTCTTTTAGTAGCAAAAATGTTAGGTTTTATATTATTAGATAAGAATAATTTAGTTGAAGATACGTCTACAGCATCTTTTGAAGGAGCAAAAGAGATGGCATTGATAGTGAATATAGGTCAGCTAAGGCCCAAAACGAGCCCCATACCCACTAATAGTAAAGCGAGACGCTTAGCTATTAGCTGCTTAAAAAGCCCATATTTAGTGAGAAAATCTCTGTTTATATACATTTTTAAAGGCAAAAACTCTCATTCTCTGAGAGCTTTTACTATGCTCCTATTATATCATATTTTGTCTTAAATTGCAAGTCTAGACCAATTAGGGGAAAATTGACCAATTTTTTTTAAAGTATAGCATTTTAGAAAAAATTGTGGTATTATATGAGTATATTAATTGAAATTATGTATATCACTCAAGCTTTTACATTAGCAAAAAAGAACATTGGAGAATCTGACCGAGAGTATTGTTTTTTTACTAAGAAATTTGGTAGAATAGTAGTGGTAGCTCGAGGGATACGTAAGCCTAATGCTAAACTACAAGGACAAATTGAATTACCCTGTTTAACTAGCATAGACTTCACATCAGGAAATCAGAAAAAATTAACAGGAGCTTTAATTAAGAATAGCTTTCCCAAGATACGAGCTAATTTACAAGCAAGTGCTTCAGTAGGAAATATATTGCAATTAATAAAAGATTTTGTTCTCTATTCAGAAACTGACATATCTTTATGGAATGACCTAAAAGAAGCTATGGATTTTTTAGAGAAAACTACTGATAAGAATAGGTTATCTTTATTAGTAGAGTTTTTCTTCACAGCTTCGTTGATAAAAAGCTTAGGTTTTGAACCAGATTTAAAAGAAGATACAGAAAGTAAATTTATTAAAAACAAACAAACATTAAGGTCTTTAAAAATATTATTTAAATCAAACCTTAATAAGATTATGGAAAACGATTTAACAGACCCAATGCTAAATCAAAAAGAAAATATAAATAAATTTTTAAAACATTACTTAAAATATATTAAAAATTCTTTACTTAAATAAATATTAAAACATATTATATGTCTTCAAAAATCTTAAATAAATCTTTCTGAATAGGTATGATAGCAATGATTGTTTTATTGGGGGTTGGTTATGGTGTTTGGTGAATGGTACGTTCAGGAGGAGTAGAGTTTTCGGTAGTTGCTCCTAGAGAAGTTAAATCTGGGGAAAAACAAACTATCACCTTTGCGTATAAAAATGGTACCAGAGTTAATTTAGAAAATGTAGAAATATTAATTACCTTACCTGATGAAATATATGCTCCTGAGGATCCAGAGAATAAAAGACTGTCTATAAGTTTGGACACTTTAATACCTGGTACGTCAGCAACTAAAGAAATAGAGTTGGTAGTATTGGGAGAAAAAAATACTGTAGTTTCTTTTGATACTACTTTTCGCTATAAGCCAGTGTCGGTAACTTCTGTTTTTGAAAAGAAAATTAAAACGGATATGTCTATTTATGGCTCTGCTTTTGGTTTAAATATCAATATGCCTACCCAGATATTACCAGAAACTGACTTTACCATGAAAGTATCTTGAGATAATCAAACTGGATTAGCTTTTTCTAATTTAAGAATGAAAATAAATTACCCTGATGGCTATATTTTAAATGAAAGTAGTGTGGCTCCTGAAGAAAGTAATAATGTTTTTAATCTTGGGGATGTAGGCCCAGGATCGCAAGGTTTTGTAGATTTGAGTGGGTATATATCAGGACAGGGAGGAGAAAATAAGAAGTTTAATATTAGTATTGGTACCTATGATAATGCTTCTAAAATCTTCCTACCTATAACTACTTTAGAGGGATTTTCATCATTAGTAGCTAACCCCTTATTATTAAGTATGACTATTAATGATCAAGTAATTAGTAATGTGAGTCCAGGAGATAATTTAACGATAAGAATATCATATAAAAATAATTACCAGGTGGGAATAACTGGATTAATATTGAAATCGGTTTTAGATGGAGATATGTTTGATCTTACCACCTTAACAACTAATAAAGGATACTTTACTGCGAGAACTAAAACAATTACTTGGACAGAAAACCAAATACCAGGACTATCAGTTTTAAATCCAGGAGAAAGTGGAGAAATTAGTTTTAATATTAGATTAAAAGATAGCTATACCATCAAAAATTTTAATGATAAGAATTTTACTTTAGAAATTAAATCTTCTTTAGAAAGTGCTCAACCATTAGTAGGTATGGATCAAAATGTATTGGCAAAAGCTAGTAGTACTGCTATGGTCAAACTCAATACTAAAGCAGAATTAAATACTACTGTGTTTTACAGAGATACTAATAGTGGGATCACTAATTGTGGTTCTTTCCCTTTAAAAGTGGATACTGCTACTTGCCTAACTGTTCATTGGTCAATAAAAAATTATTCTAATAATTTAAATACTGTAAAAGTGGTTACTACTTTACCCATGGGAGTAGAATACACTGGGAAATATGCTGGTAATTTCGGAGGCAATGGACCAATATATGATTCTTTATCAAAACAATTTACTTGGGAACTAACAAGTATCCCATCTGGTTCTGGAATTATCTCTAAATCATATGAATTAATTTTTCAAATTGCCATAACTCCTAGCGTGCAAACTATTAATTCTTTTATGGAAATCTTAGGTGAATCTAATTTGACTGCACAAGATGCCTTTACTTTAAGTAATATTACTGCTCGGTCTTTAGGGTTTAAATCCAATAACCTAACAGACAAAACAATTAATCCTGCTGACGGTATCGTCAGATAAACAATATATTATGGAACAAACTTTAATGGAAAAAATAGTTAACTTATGTAAGCGCAGAGGTTTTGTTAATTTGTCTTCAGAGCCCTATGGTGGTTTTGGAAGTTGCTATGACTATGGACCATTGGGAGTAGAGTTAAAGAATAATGTTAAGAAAGAATGATGAAAATCTATGGTTTTAGCTCATGATAACATTGTTGGAGTAGATAGCTCTATCTTGATGTCTCCTAAAATATGGGAAGCATCGGGTCATTTGTCAGCTGGGTTTGCTGATGAATTAACAGAATGTAAGTCTTGTCATAAAAGATTCAAAGTTGAAGAATTAGAAGACAACAAATGCCCTGAGTGTCAGGGAGAATTATTACCAGCTAGAAAATTTAATATTATGATGAAAACTTTTGTAGGCCCAGTAGAAGATAACAACGCTGTTACTTATCTAAGAGGGGAAACATGCCAGGGGATATTCATGGATTATCAATGAGTATTAAATAGCTCCAGAATGAAATTGCCTTTTGGTATTGCTCAGATTGGTAAAGCTTTTAGGAATGAAATTAACCCAAATAATTTTACTTACAGGACTAGGGAATTTGAGCAGATGGAAATGGAATTTTTTGTTAATCCAAAAGAAGCGGAGCAGTGGTTTGAAAATTTTAAAGAAGAAAGAATGCAATGATATATTAGTTTGGGAATTAAAAAAGAAAATCTTCGTTTCCAGGAACATAAAAAAAATGAGCTGGCTCATTATGCAAGAAGAGCAGTGGATATAGAATATAGATTTCCTTTTGGTTGACATGAAATAGAAGGTATACATGACAGGGGAGAATGAGATTTGGGAAACCATTCTAAGTTTAGTGGTAAAGATTTGTCTTTCTTTGATGACGAAACTAAAGAAAAGATTATGCCTTATGTTATAGAAACTTCTGCTGGGGCAGATAGGGTAACTTTAGTTTGCTTGTTAGATGCTTATGAAGAAATCTCTGGAGGGAGAAATGAAGAATCGGAAAATACCAAGGAATTAGAAGTTATGTTACATTTAAATTCTAAATTAGCACCAGTTAAATTTGCTATTTTCCCTTTATTAAAAAACAAGGAAACATTAGTTACAAAAGCAAGAGAGATTTATGATACTTTGAAATTTGATTATAATACTCAGTATGACGAAACTGGGGCCATAGGAAGGAGGTATCGAAGACAAGATGAAATTGGAACTCCTTTTTGTATAACTATTGATTTCCAAACTCTTGAAGATAACACGATTACTTTAAGAGATCGAGATACAATGGAACAAAAGAGAATTAATATTGATGAATTATATAAAATAAAGATATAATTATGAAAGACATAATAAAAAAAATACCAAATAAAATTGAACACGAGAAATATATATTGCCTAATGGGCTAACCGTGATTTTAGTTCCAGATAAAAAATTACTCACTGTAATGGTAGATTTGTATGTAAAAGTGGGTTCACAGTATGAGACTGATAATATCGCTGGTATTTCTCACTTTCTAGAACATATGAGTTTTAAGGGGACTAAAAACCATTTAAATAATCTGGATTTAATTATGCCCCTTGATAATATCGGAAGTTCCTATAATGCGGGTACTGGATTTGATATGACTCATTATTATGTTAAATGCGGTTTCCAATATATTGATAAGTCCCTGAATTTTATTAGCGACATCTTTCAAAACTCTACTTTCCCAGAAATGGAGTTTCATAAAGAAAAGGGGGTTGTTTTAGAAGAAATACGTATGTATGAAGATATGCCTCAATATAAAATAGAAGATGTATTCTTTAATTTAATGTATGGCAAACAAGGTGCAGGAAGATCTATTGCAGGCAGTGAAAAAACCGTGAAAAAAATGACAAGACAAAATCTTCTTGATTATTATCATAAATACTATGGAGCCAAAAATGCTTACTTGTTCATAGCAGGAAATTTTGATAAAAAAGAGATAAAAACGTCCATATCAAAATATTTTGGCCAAGCAAAGTCTGGGAATAAAATTCCTTATCCAAAGACGAAAATAAAACAAACAAAGCCAAGAATTAAAATATTTAATAAAGATACAAAAGAAACTCATTTTATCTTAGGGTTTAATGGGTTTCCTCTATTTGATGAAAAAAACTATTCTTTAATTAATTTAAATGCTATTTTATCTGCTGGGTTTACTAGTAGGTTATTCCAATTAGTAAGAGAAAAATTAGGAGGAGCTTACTATATATATAGTAACTTGGAAACTTTTTTTGATAGAGGCATATTTATGATTAGAGGAGGGATAGATTCAGAACGGGCAGAATTAATTTTAAAAGCTATTATAGACGAATTAAGATCTCTAAAAGAAACTCCAATTTTAAAGCAAGAAGAAGAAAAACAAAAAAATTTCACAGCTGGGCATTTATTCATGAATTTAGATCAACCCTATAACTTACTGGAATATTTAACTGCCCCAGTACTATACCAAAAAGAGATTAAAACACCAAGAAGCGAATTAGATAAAAGATTGAAAATTACTCCTTTAGATCTTCAAAAAATGGCAAAGAAGATCTTTACTAAAGAAAATATTAATTTAGCCATGGTCACTTCTTTAAAAGATGAGAAAAAATTTAAAGATATTATTAATAAAATATAAATAACAAATATGGCAACAAATACAGATAGCAAAGTTATTCCTTGGGAAACATTATTCCGAATTACTGGTATTGTTTTGTTGTTATTCTTTTGTTGATATTTTAAACAAATTATTGTTATTTTTATTGGAGCTTTAGTTTTATCTACTAGTTTGGAGGGTTTGGTTAATTGAGCACAAAAGATTGTTAGAAAAAGACTAATATCAGTAATATTAATATATCTTTTATTATTAGCTATTATGGGGTTTATGGTCTATAGTATTATCCCGGTATTACTAAATAATCTAGTAGATTTGATTAATGAATTTCCTAGTTTATTAGAAAGACCAGAGATTAGTAGGCTTGTAAGCAAATATGTATCTGAGGAAAGTTTAGCTGGTGATTTTCTTAATACTTCTAATTTATTAAACTATACCAAAGATATTTTTAAAAATATGGGGGTGTTTTTTGCTAGTTTTGCTAACGTATTGCTAACCTTACTTATTTCTTTCTATATCTCTTTGGATAAAGACTGATTTAGAAAATTTATTGATATTGTTTCCCCAAAGAAATACAGAGAATATTTGTTTGTATTATGAGAGAAAAGCGAACGTAAGATGCGTTTTTGATTATATAGCCAGATAGTGATTAGTGTATTAATAGGATTAGTAACTTTTGTAGTATTATATTTATTAGGGGTTAAACTTGCTTTAATGGGGGCATTATTAAATGGTTTATTAGAGTTTATTCCTTTTATCGGGCCTATCTTGGCTACTTTGATTATTTTAGTTATCAATGTTAATATGGGACTACCTTCTTTATTCTTGATTCTAATTTCTCTGCTTATTATTCAATATGCTGAAAATATTATTTCTCCAGTGGTTCGAGGAAAGATATTAAATATTAATCCTTTAGTGGTAATATTCTCTTTGGTAGTGGGAGCTAAATTAGGAGGAGCAATTGGTATATTTATAGCCGTTCCCTTATCTACTATTTTAGTGGAGTTTATTAAAGATTTAAGTTGTCAAAAATTCCCTAATGCTAGTTGATGTAAGATTAATAAAGAATAATCATGATTTTTGCAACAAATAAAAAAGCATATTATGACTATACCATATTAGATACACTAGAGGCGGGCATTGTCTTAAAAGGATATGAGGTAGCAGCTGTTAAAAGAGGGAAAGTTTCATTGTCTGGAAGTTATGCTATCTTTCATAATGATGAATTATTCTTAACTAATGCTAATATATCTACCTACCAACCTAAAAATCAGCCAACTGACTATTTAGCAACTCAATCTAGGAAATTACTAATTTCTAAAAAAGAAATATATAAATTAAAAAGAGAAATTAAAGAAAAAGGATTGAGTTTAATTCCTTTAAAAGTATATCTTAATAAGAGAAGAATCAAAATAGAGATAGGGTTAGCTAAAGGTAAGAAAAGTTATGATAAAAGAGAAACAATTAAAAAAAGAGAAATATCAAGGAAAATTAAAAAAATATATGGGTAATACTTGATTTTTTTAAAATTTAATGATATATTATATATATGACTATAATTAATCTAAAATCTAAACAATCCTTCACCCTAGTAGAACTCATGATAGTATTA
>CAZFNU010000034.1:0-8176 GCA_964520445.1 uncultured Candidatus Saccharibacteria bacterium | reverse complement strand
AAAAACAAAATAGGAGAATATCAAAGGAAGATTTCTAAAAGATAATAAAATTTAAAACACCCCAGATCTCTGGGGTGTTTTGTTCTATACTAGATCTTTATCTAGTATAGGAAAGAATTTATCGTATTTGTAATCTAATCTTAGTTTCATTTTCTGTTTCCAAGTTTTCGCTGATCTCACAGTTTTTTCTATAATTATATCTCGAAGTTCTTGGTCCTCTTCAATGTCATTGATATTGATATTTGACCAGACTTTGAACTCGGCATCAAGAGCAGATAGGATTTTACGTAATTCTGTTTTATAATAAGAAGTAGCAATATATTTATCATGTATAAGGCAGTCTATACAGCAAGGTACGTCATTCACAAATAACAAAACGGCTTCCATAGCAAATTCTTCTAATTTCTGATCAGAATAGCCAGCTTTTTTAAAAGCATCGTGCCATAGTTGGAAATTCCCCTTATCTTCATTATTACTCAATAATTCTAGTATGAGATCTAAAAAGTAATCTCTAAGGCGTACATAATAGCCATTTGGGCCAGGGATCTGGTCATAATGCCAGTCATATTCTTTGTTTATATCAATATGAGCTGCGATTAACTCTTCAGGAGAAAATCTTATATTCTTAATTTTTTTGAAGGCCAGAGATATTAATTCTGGTATGCGCGAAAAAGCTAATACAGCCAGATCCATGACAGAACTATTATATTCTTGGATGACATTAAGCAACTTTTCACTGGGGTGCAGTTTATAATATTCAACATTCTCATTCATAGAACCACTTAAAGAAATCATCTTATCTGTTAGCAGATCAACCATTCCATTTGGTATAACTTCACTGGCTCTAATACATTCTTTTGGAGTTTTAGTTTCAGACAAGAGACCATCATAACAGAGTTTATAGTAGTCTTCAGGGAAATCGGTATGTGATTTACCAAAAGATCTGCAAGTATTAAACCATCTATCGAATGTTCTTACGGACATCTTTAATACATTTAATGCATCTTTGTCAAAAATAGACAGTGTTGCTAATATATTAAATCCGTCTTTCTTTTTTGGGAGTCTCCAACTTTTTAAATATGACAACTTTTTTTGGATAAGTCTTTTTATTTTCCCAAATTCAGGGTTATGTTGTACAAAATAAAAGTCGTAAGCTTTATACCAATCACTAAAATTATTGTTTTTAAGTTTGCTTAGTATAATGTATGTTTTTTCTAATGATAGTTGGCTCTTATATACATATTCCAATATCTTTTCGGGATTTTTTAGTGTTTCCAATAATTTTACACGCAAAAGATTGTTCAAAAAAATACTTTCCTCAGGAACTCGCATCATAAAATCATGCTTCCGTAGATATTCAAAGGCCTTTCCTAATTCTTCCAAAGAAGTCCGCATAGACGCAATTTTTTTTCGGATGAAACTTCTTATATTTTTTGGACAACCATAGCTTTCATGTACCCGCACCCACTGACTAACAGTCAAACTACAAGTTTTTGTTTTTATCTTTCCTGCGATACCTAGGGCCTTAAAAATAGTTTTTTTCATTCGTAGATTAAGGCCTTTTATTTTTCTTCTCATTTTATCCTCCTTTGTTAATATTCAAGAATTTAAGATATTTTTAGTATATCATAAAAATAGAACAAAGTCAAACCTTCATGGCAAAGGTAGATTACCAATATAACACACATAGAATGCTAGAGGGAGGGTTTTAATTCTATTAAAATAATACTCCGGGGAACTCCCCGGAGTATTTAATTACCATTTTATAATATTTCTATTATGCTGTTTTATCAGGTTGAGCGCTTTTTCTTCTCTCTGTTGTTGTTTCTCTTCTTTTTTCGCTTTTTCTTCTTTTTTGTCGTGTTCTCCTATAATTTTTCCCATTTTTTTGCTAATATATACCCATACTTTATAGAATTCTATAAAGCTCGGAAAAAACATTACTCCTCCATTAAAAATAACAGAACAAATAGAATTATCAAGGGTGATTATCGCACGTTCATGTGGGACATAGATTGTTTTATTAGAATTATAACACCAGGTATAATTTTCAAAATGTTTTTTAAACAATTTAAAATTACTGAAACCGTAATTTGAACCACTTTCTAATATCTCTTTTTTTGATGCTTTCCACATTAGAAATGGATATAGCAAGAGAAGAGATAAACAAAAAAGGAGAATATAAAAAGTCGCAACTATTATAGCCATAACCCACCAATCCATAGAAACCTCCTTTGTTAATATTCAAGATATCTATAAGATATCACAAAAAGATATAATAGTCAAGGGTATCTAAAACACATTTTTCCACCATATCTCTTGCATAAATATGAAAAATTTGATAAAATAGTAATATAAATTAATCTCATATGACCAAAGAAGATATTAAAAAATTAGAAAATGAGATGCTAGAATCCATAGAAAATACTAAGGATTCTGTTTGCTTGGAAAACCTTCGTTTAAAATATCTCTCTCGTAAAGGAGAGGTGACTAATTTGTTTGAAAAATTAAAGGATTTGTCCATAGAAGAGAAGAGAAAATTAGGACCTATCTTAAATGAATTTAAAAAGAAAGTTAATGATAAGTTCGAAGAAATTAAAAATAAGTTAGAAAATAAAACCGAATCTAATTTCTTTGATTATACCCGTCCTGGCAAGAAAGTAGAATTAGGATCTTTAAACCCAGTTAGTATTATGGAAAGAGAAACAATCAATGCTTTTTCTAAGATTGGTTTTGAGATTGTAGAAGGTCCTGAAGCAGAGAGTGAGTATTATAACTTTGATGTTCTTAATATACCAGCTAATCATCCAGCACGCGACTTATGAGATACTTTCTGATTACCAAAAGATTTAAAATTAAAAGATTATTCTAAAACCTATCCTCATAAATCTTTGGGACTATTATTACGTACCCATACGAGCCCAAATCAAATGAGATATATGGAAAAAAATATTCCACCCATTAAAATTGTAGTTCCTGGTACTTGTTATCGTTATGAAGCTACTGATTCAAGACACGAGTTCCAGTTTACTCAGATAGAAGGATTGATGATAGATAAAGATATTAGTTTGGCTAATTTTAAATATATTATGCATGAAACAGTAAAACAAATTTTTGGTAAAGAAATTAAAACAAGATTTTTACCTAGCTATTTTCCTTTTGTTAGTCCTGGATTACAAATGGACATTTCTTGTTTTAAATGTAAAGGGAAGAATAAAAAATGTGATCTATGTTATGGCACCGGCTGGGTAGAAGTTATGGGCGCTGGTATGGTTCATAAAGAGTTGTATAGACATGCTGGATTTGCTGATTACAATTATCAAGGATTTGCTTTTGGTTTGGGAGTTGAAAGATTTGCCATGGTTAAATATGGCATTAATGATATTCGATTATTTAATTCTGGGGATTTAAGATTTACTAAACAATTCTAATGAAATATTCATATAACTGATTAAAAGAAATATTTAAAGATAAATTACCTGAAGTTAATAAACTTTCAGAGCTTTTAAATTATCACATAGCAGAAACTACCATATCTAAACTTGGTAATGACCACATCTTAGATATAGAAGTTCCTGCTAATAGAATTGCTGATTTAGGGGGACATTTAGGAATAGCCCGCGATATTTCTGCTTTTTTGAATTTAAAGTTAAAACCAATTCCTAAAAACAAGATTAAAATTTCTAATACATCATCTTCTGATTTATCTATTGAGATAAAAGATAAAAAAGATTGTTTACAATACTGTGGCTTACTAATCGAAAATGTTAAAATCAAGCCCTCTTGTAAAGAAATTCAGAAAAAATTAATTTCTTGTGGATTACGGCCAATTAATAATATTGTAGATATTACTAATTTAGTTATGTTAAAATATGGTCAACCAATGCATGCTTTTGATTACACAAAGATATCAGGACATAAAATCATAGTTAGAAAAGCCAAGGCAGGGGAAACCATCGACACACTAGATGATAAACAAAGAAAACTAAATGAACATATTTTAGTTATAGCGGACAAAGAAAAACCCTTAGCTATAGCGGGTATTAAAGGGGGAGAGGATGCTGGGATTGATAAAGCTACCAAAGATATAGTTTTGGAAAGTGCTAATTTCAATTCTGTTTCAATTTACAAGACTTCTAAATCTTTAAATTTAACAACAGACGCTTCTGTTAGATTTGCTCATGGATTACCCCCAGAATTAACTTTAGATGCTATACAAAGAGCAGCAGAATTAATTATAGAACACGCTAACGGGAAAATATCGGGGCCCATTATCCAGAACACATTAAAAACAAACCCCACTATTATTTTATTAAATTTAGAAAAGATTTATAGATTCTTAGGATTTAATATCAGTACTAAATTTATTGAACAAGTATTTACTAAACTAGAATTTAAATTTACTAAGAGAAATCCAAAACTATACATAGTCACTGTTCCTTATTGAAGGCAGGATATTAAAACCGATGACGATTTATCAGGAGAAATAGGTAGAATATTTGGATTCAATAATATTCCTTTAATTCCTCCTTCTATCGTATTATCAAGTCCCATTGAAAATGATCTATATAGCTTTAAACAAGGTATTAAGAATTATTCAATAGGTATGGGGTTGTCAGAGATTTATGAATACAATTTTATTGGGGCTAAAGAGGAAAAGATTTTGGATAAATCAGAATTTTTCAAGATTGTTAATCTTCTGAATCCGCAATCTTCTGATTATAAATATCTTCGTCCCTTTTCTTTAGTTTCTAGTTTACATGCTGTTAGTACTAATGTAAAATATTTTCCCAGTGCCAAGATGTTTGAAATTTCTAAGAATTTTTTAAATATTTCCAATATTCTCTCCGAATCCAATGTCTATAGCTTTGCATTATATAACTCTAAGGCCAAAGCTCAAAAATCAGAATTAATTTTAGAGAGTAAGGGGATATTTGAAAGCTTGTTTGAAAAATTTGGTATCAGTGAAGAAGATTACTATACCTCCAATAAATTACCTGACAATCTAAAGAATCTTTACTCTCCTTTCATTTCCTTAAACGAAACCATTGCTTTCTATACTAACAGTAATAAATTTATTGGCGCTTTATTCATTCCCAATAACAAAACTTTAGATGCCTATAATATTTCCATTGAACACAAGCAACCCGTTGTAGTTTTAGGAGAAATTAATCTTGATGAATTATTTGCTTTAGTTAAAAGGGAAATAGAATTCAAACCATTACCTAAATATCCATCCAGTATTAGAGACATTGCTATCTTAGTTCCCGGTAATGTTTTAATTCAAGATGTTTATCTTGCTATGAATAAATCAGGGATTAAGAACTTAGTAGACGTTGATTTATTTGATATCTATGAGGGTATAGAAAAATCTGGAGATAAAAAGAGTTTATCTTTCCATTTAATCTTTCGTAGCGAAGATCATACTTTAGTAGATCAAGAGATAAACAAAGATTTTGATGTTATCGTTTCCAATATTAAAAAACAAGGATGACAAGTACGTTAATTTATTTAAATTTATTATATGACTGAAAAAGATAAAAAAGTTGAGGATTTAAATAAGGGTTCTGCTAGCTATACCGCTAAAGACATTTATGTCTTAGAGGGGCTAGATCCAGTAAGAAAAAGACCTGGTATGTATATTGGTTCTACAGGAGTTTCCGGATTACATCATTTAATCTGAGAGATTTGTGATAATAGTTTTGATGAAGCTATGGCTGGATATTGTTCCCATGTTGTTGTAAAACTATTACCTAATAATAGGGTATCGGTCTTAGATGATGGACGTGGTATTCCTGTTGATTTACATCCCCAAACAAAAAAATCAGCCTTAGAAACTGCTTTAACTGTTTTACATGCTGGAGGTAAGTTCGGAGGGGAGTCATATAAAATATCAGGAGGGTTACATGGTGTAGGTGTATCTGTTGTTAATGCTTTGTCCAAATATATGAGAGCTGAAGTATATCGTGATGGGGTTACTTATTCCCAAGAATACAAACAAGGAAAACCTACTACTAAATTAGAAAAAGAAAAAGATAAAGAAAAGAGGAGAGGAACGATGATTATGTTTGAGCCAGATCCAGAAATATTTTCTGAGATTAAGTTTGATTGAAAAACTATTTTATCCCATCTACGTGAACAAGCTTATCTAACCAAGCAAATTCATATTACCATTGAAGATTTACGAGATAAAGATGATGAGAAAAAATATCTTTTCTACTTTAGTTCTGGATTAGTTGCTTTCTTACAATTTCTTTTATTTGACCGTGAATCAAAATCATTACAAAAACAACCTTTCTATGTTAATGATACCTTTGAAGGTATGCAAGTAGAAGTAGCCCTAGCTTACACAGATGATATTGAGACAGTAGAAATTAGTTTTGCCAATAACATTAAAACCCCAGAAGGAGGTATGCATTTAACTGGTTTTAGAACTGCCTTAACTCGTGTTTTAAATGATTATGCTAAGAATCATTTAAAAGATAGTAAGGAACCTATAACCTTAACAGGGGATGATGTAAGAGAAGGATTAGTTAGTTTAATTTCTGTTAAATTAAGAGAACCTCAATTTGAAGGACAGACTAAAGCTAAATTAGGAAATCCAGAAGCCAGAATTGCCGTAGACCAGATTATGTCTAAAGCTTTTAGGGATTTTCTTGAAAAAAATCCAGATGATGCTAAAAGAATTTTAGAAAAGGGTATGTTATCTGCTCGTGCCCGAAATGCTGCTAAAGCTGCTAGAGACAATGTATTACGAAAATCTGTTTTTGAAACAGCTACCCTACCTGGTAAATTAGCTGATTGTATCTCCAATAAACCTTCTGAATCAGAGTTATTCATCGTGGAGGGAGAAAGTGCCGGTGGTTGTTTTGATGGAGCAACAAAGGTTGCACTTACAGATGGAAGAAATATTTCTTTCCTGGATTTAATTAAAGAACAAGAAGAAGGAAAGAAGAATTATTGCTATACCATTCAAGAGGATGGGACCATTGGTATAGCCCCAATCTTAAATGCTAGGAAAACCAAAACAGATGCCGAAGTTATTAAAATTACGTTGGATAATAAAGAAGAACTAATTTGTACTCCAGATCATAAGTTTATGGTTAATAATTTAAATTATATTGAAGCTATTAATCTGTTAACTTCTGATTTATTAAAAACCAAAGAAGGAAACGAAATAAAAATTCAAAAAATTGAAGCAATTAAGGAATTATTAGATGTTTACGATATTGAAGTTCCAGAAACTCATAACTTTGCGTTATCTTGCGGAATATTTGTCCATAATAGTGGGAAACAAGGTAGAGACAGAAATACCCAAGCTATTCTTCCTTTAAGAGGTAAGATCTTAAACGTAGAAAAAGCTAGACTTGATCGTATGTTTGCTTCTGAAGAAATTAAAGCTATTATATTGGCTCTAGGTACTGCTATCTCTGAGAATTTTAATTTGGATAAATTAAGATATCATAAGATTATCTTAATGTCTGATGCTGATAGTGTGACTTATACTACACCAATTATGATTTATGATAAAATAAAGAAAGAATTCTTTGTTTCTAAAATCGGAGATTTCATTGAAAATATTTGCGATGATACTAAAAGATATCAGGCTCTAACTTGTGATTATAAAACCCAAAAAGTATCCTTAAAAGATATCGATAAAACAATTAGGCATCCTTTGAGAACCAAACTATTTAGAATCCAAACTCGTTTTTCTTATCCTTTAGAAATTACAGCCCATCATAGTGTATTCACAGTTAAAGGTAAAGAATTAATAATTAAACAAGGAGATAAGTTAAAAATAGGGGATTGTTTATTATTCCCCAAGAAACTTCCCAATCTAGATAAAAAAATTAATTTAGATCTTAAAGAACTAGCTTTTAATAGTCAAGAGAAGATATATTGTAAAAAAGAAGTAAAGAACATCAAAGAAATCACCTCAAATAGTTTTGTAGATATTTCTTTAATTACTTGGAAGAAATTGCAAAAAGCAAGAGAATCAAAGGGTATTTCTCGAAACATATTATCAAAGAAAATAGGAATTTATGATAAAGTTATTCAACAGTGAGAAAATAAAATAGATAATGTTATGCCCAAAGGAAGCCAATTCTTTAAGTATCTGGATATCCTTAACATTAAGTTAAAGACAGTTCTGCCGGTTTCTATTTTCGTTCCTCTC
>CAZFNU010000033.1:0-8306 GCA_964520445.1 uncultured Candidatus Saccharibacteria bacterium | reverse complement strand
GAACAGCTGTTACATCAGGAGAGATGACTATGTACTATCCTGTAGCTGGTACTTCCTATATCCAAACCCCTTCTTTTGCTATACCTAATACAGGGATACTTACGATAGAGGCGTGGGTAAAAACTACTTTTAGTTCCAATATATTACAAACAATAGTGGGAGAGGCTACAGAAAATATTGTTAATGGAGATATATTATTTGTAAGATATCATAATACAAATAATTTATGATACTAATATACTGACGGTTCGAATTATGGTTCATTTTCTGCTACTAATTTTTTTCAAGGGTTAGACAATCAATGAATACATGCTGTAGTAATTTGCGATTATACTAATAAAAGAGGATATTATTATAGAAATGGAATACTATTTGGGGGTATTAAGGCTCTTACCAATCCTGTTTTTCCCGTAGTTTCTAGACCTAGATATGTTGGCGCTTATTCTTCAAGTAACTATAAACTCACCGACGGCTCCCTTGATGAAGTAAGAATATATAATAGGGGATTGAGTGCGGATGAGGTTATGTCCAGGTATAACAAAACTAGGGGGAGATATCAATAAATTATCCACAGCCAGTGTTGCAAAAAAGTCAGTTTTTTGATAATATGGTGATTACCTTCATTTAGGTAATCATTAATAAAATTATTAAGTTTCATACTATGAAAATACCAAAATTATCGAAAATACTTATATATTCAGCTATTTCGTTTATAACCTTTTTACTTATCTTTAATTTACTTTTTTCTCAACCAAATCCAGTATCTGCTTTCAGTTTAAAAGAACTTTTTCTTTGACCTTTTACTAAAGAGACTGGGAATAAAACAACTACCCCAACTTTCAAAATTATAGAAGAAGAAACACCATATCAAAGTCAAGATAATTATGAACAACGAGTAATTAATGTAGTTAAAAAAACAGAAAATTCTGTAGTTAGTATTGTTGCCAGCAAAGATTTACCAGTTATTAAAACATACCAAGTACCTAATGATTCTTTCGATGATTTTTTTGGTTTTCCTTTTTCTATTCCTCAATATTATCAAAAACAAGAAGGAACTAAAAAACAAGAAGTTAGTGCTGGGTCTGGATTTATTATCGATGTTAATGGATATATCGTTACTAACAAACATGTAATTTCTGACCCTAAAGCAGAATATACAGTTTTTCTTAATGATGGCTCTGAATACAAAGCTAAAATTATAGCTCAAGATCCATTAGAAGATTTTGCCTTAATTAAAATTGAAAAAGCTGGATTAACTCCTTTAATTTTAGGTAATTCTGATAGTTTATCTTTAGGTCAAACTGCTATTGCTATTGGCAATTCCCTGGGAGAATTTCAAAATACCGTTAGCCTTGGTGTGGTTTCTGGTTTACACAGAAGCATTACTGCCCAAGATGAAACAGGAGCTGCTGTTTCCTTAACCGACTTAATCCAAACTGATGCTGCTATCAACCCCGGTAATTCTGGTGGCCCTTTATTAAATCTTAATGGAGAAGTTATTGGTATTAATGTAGCTATGGAAAAAACTGCTCAAAATATTGGGTTTGCTATCCCAATTAGTAAAATAAAGGGGATTATAAATCAAGCTATTGCTACAGGTAAGATTTCTGTTCCTTTTATAGGTATTCGCTATACTAGTATTGATAAAACAATTAAAGAAAAATATAAATTAACAGTTAATGATGGGGCTATTATTAACAAAAGTTCAGGTGGAGAACCAGGAATTGTTAAAGATTCTCCTGCTGACAAAGCCGGGTTAAAAGAACAAGATGTTATTATATCCGTTAATAAAATAAAAATTAATCAAAAAAACCAATTATCTTCTGTTATACGTCGTTTTAGTCCTGGAGATAAAATACAATTAGAAATTTTAAGAGACGGAAAAACATTAAATATATATCTAACTTTAGGAAGTAAAGACTCTAATCAATAAAATTAATTAATTAAAAACATGCCTACTATTCCACAATTTAACCCAGAATCTCAAGATGTTATCGAGCGCTCTCAACAAATAGCTTTAGATTTTAAACACGAAGAAATTAAAACTTTACACATTCTCTTGGCTATTACAGAGCAAGAAAATAGTTTTTTTGATATTCTTCTTTCTGAATTAAAAATAAAAAAAGAACTAATTATTGAAGATCTAAAACGCGAATTAGATTTATTACCTCGTTCGTTTAGTCTACCTTCTTTTGGACAAATGGCTTTAGACCAAGAAGTTATTATGGTTTTAGAAAGCTCTGCAAAATTTTCTAAAGAAACTAACTCTAAATATATTTCTCCTATTCATATTCTTTTAGCCCTAAGTTCTATTCATTCTAATGCTAAAGTACTCCTAGAGAAATATAAAATAAATACTGAAATAATTATTAAAACTTTATCTTCTTTTAAAGAAAAAGGGCAAGAACTAGATGATCACGGAAATGCTCAATACAAAGCTTTAGAAAAATATAGTCAAAATCTCACTGATTTAGCAAGGTCCAATAAATTAGACCCTCTAATTGGTAGAGATGAAGAACTTTATCACATTATGCAAATTCTCTCTCGCCGTACCAAAAATAACCCCGTATTGTTAGGAGAACCAGGAGTAGGAAAAACTGCTATTATAGAAGGGTTAGCCCAAAAAATAGTAGAAAATGATGTCCCTGAAAATCTTAAAAACAAGGATATTATATCTTTAGACATCGGTTCCATGATCGCTGGTACCAAATTCCGTGGTGAGTTTGAAGAAAGATTAAAAAGTGTTTTAAAAGAAATTAAAGCCAGTGAAGGAAAATATATTATCTTTATTGATGAACTACAAACTATTGTAGGAGCAGGATCTGCCGAAGGCTCTATTGATGCTTCTAATTTATTAAAACCCGCTTTAGCTAGGGGAGAAATCCATTTAATTGGTGCTACTACTTACAAAGATTACAGAGAATCAGTTGAAAAAGACCCAGCTTTAGAACGTCGTTTCCAACCTGTTATTATAGAAGAACCTAGTATTGAAGACACTATTACTATTCTTCGAGGATTAAAATCTAAGTATGAAGTATTTCATGGAGTTAAAATTACAGATTCTGCTATCCGCGATGCTGTTAATTTATCCGTGAGATATATTCCTGATAGATTCTTACCTGATAAAGCAATAGATTTAATTGATGAATCTGCCTCTCATCTAAAATTACAGATGAATAGCGTTCCTCCAGCAATTGCTAAAACTCAAAAAGAAATACGATCATTGGAAATTGAAAAAGAAGCGTTGAAAAAAGAAGAAGACAAAGAATCCAAAAAAAGATTAACTATTGTTGATAGTGAATTAAAAAAATTAAAAAAAGAAGAAAAAGAATTACTAGTTTCCTGAACTAACGAAAGAGAACCAAGAACTAAAATTCATGAGAATAAAAAAGAAATAGAAATTCTTGAAAAAGAAGCTCAAAATTTTGAAAAACAAGGAAGTTTAGATAAAGTAGCTGAAATCATCTACGGTAAAATTCCTTTACTGAAAAAAGAAATTGCTAAAATTGAAGCTAATACCAAAAAGAAAAATGCTTCTTTTATTCAAGAAGAGGTTTCTAGTGAAGAAATCGCTAAGAGTGTTTCTCAATGAACTGGTATACCTGTGAAAAGAATGTTAGAAAATGAAAAACAAAAATTAAGCGATATGGAAAATACTTTATCTTCTCGAGTTATCGGACAAGATGAAGCAGTTTCTGCTATCTCTCGTGCCATTAGAAGGTCAAGAGCTGGACTATCAGAAGAAGATAAACCTATTGGTTCTTTTATGTTCTTAGGACCAACAGGAGTAGGAAAAACAGAATTAGCTAAAGCTTTATCTGAGTTTATATTCAATGATGAAAAAGCTTTAATTCGCATCGATATGTCCGAATATATGGAAAAACATAGTGTGGCTCGTTTAATTGGTTCTCCTCCAGGATATGTAGGGCACGAAGAAGGGGGACAATTAACTGAAACAATTCGTCATCGTCCCTATAGTTTAATTCTATTTGATGAAATTGAAAAAGCTCATCCAGAAGTATTCAATATATTACTACAAATTCTTGATAATGGGAGATTAACTGACGGTAAGGGCAGGATTGTTAATTTTAAAAACACCATTATCATCATGACTTCTAACCTAGGGGGAGAATATATTTCCCAAATGTCTGGGTTAGGTTTTAGTAATTCTAGCAACACTAAAGAAAAAGAAAATTATGAAGATCAAAAACAAAACTTAAAAGATAAAATTAATGATGTTTTAAAAGATTACTTCCGTCCGGAATTTTTAAATCGTATTGACGAAATTGTTGTTTTTAATCCTTTACGTTTGAAAGATATAGAAAAGATAGTTGATATCCAGATTCACAAAGTATTTGCAAGACTTCAAAAACAAAATATTTCTTTAACTATTAGCATCCCTGCTAAAAAATGATTAGCTTTGCATGGCTATGATAATCAATTCGGAGCACGCCCTTTAAAACGATTAATCCAAAAAGCTATTCTGGATCCTTTGGCTGATAAAATAATCAGGAATGAATTTGATAATGGTGCTAAAATTGAATTAATTGAAAAAGACAAAGAATTAATCTTCAATATCAAAAAATCTAAAAAGAAATAATGACTAGATTATCACATTTTCTCTTTGCGTTCTTTTATTTCACTTTTTTAATTTGTGCTTTTAATTTTTCTTTTTCTTTTTGATTATTGGCTTTCTTAAGTTTATTCCTTCTATTCCTTTGGAAATTCTTAGGAGGCCTTGCCTGACATAATCTTTTTATTCTTTTAAGTGTCATGTTCTTTCTTTATGGTAATAGTTTGTTCTTTGAAAAGGGGATGATTATCTCTTTAGTTATCTATCTATGAGTATTATTCTATCTTAGTGCTATAAAACTTAAAAAATATCCTTTCTTTTATGACTTCACCCGTAATATTTTTTTTGCTTCAATTTTATTCTTGTTCTTCTTAACTTTAAATATCTTCTTCTTTAAATTACATTACAGTATCTGATTGGTTGGATTTCTTCTGACTTTAGGATCTGGGTCTTTGATCCATTGAAAAATTTTAATTGATCGTTTACAAATTGATTTCTTGGATCGCATTATTCTCTTTCTTGGTTTTATTGAAATTTCTTTCTTTTTACTTAATTTATCAGGAGGATTCTTTCTTTATCCCATTCTTAGTGTCTTCTGATTCTATGTTCTCTTTGATTTACTAGAAAGTATAAAAGGCAAAAATCTAACTAATAAATTTAGTTTCTGACATATTTTACTTCCAATATTAGTCTCTATTATTTTACTTTTTCTCTTAAAGATCTAGGGCGTTGCAAAGAATCAATTTTTATGATAATATATCCATAACTCTTAAAAGCTAAAAATGTATGACATTTTAATTAAAAATGGAGCAATATTTGATGGTTCTGGCCGAGAATCTCTTACTTCTTCCTTAGCTATCAAGAATGGTAAAATTGCTAAAATAGGCAACGATATACAGGATAAAGAAGCTAAACAAGTTATTGAAGCTAAGAATAGATATGTTACTCCTGGATTTATCGATATCAATAATAGCGCTGATCATTATTTAGGTATTTTAAATTATCCTCAATGCCACAATCTTATCGCTCAGGGTATTACTACTATCATTATGGGACACTGTGGAGCATCTTTGGCTCCTTTAATCCAAGGTAATTTAAACTTCTTAAATCATTGATCTCAAAATACCAATATCAATATTAGCTGAAATTATGTCGAGGAATATTTAGCTTACCTAAAAACTAAAAAAATAGGAGTTAATATTGGCACCTTAATAGGTTGAAATACTATCCGAGAAAATACTGTTGGAAAAGGATTCAAACCCTTAAATGATAAAGAATTAGAAAGCTGTCTTTTTCTTTTGAAAAGAAGTTTACAAGAAGGAGGCCTTGGTGTTTCTTTTGGTTTAGCCTATCCTAATCAAAAAGTTATTGGTTTAAAAGAAATCATTAAAGCTGCAGAAATTGTCAAAAAATACAATGGTCTAATTTCTATCCATTTACGTAATGAAACAGAGTCTCTTTTAGAGGCGATTGATGAAGTTGTTGAGATTGCTAAAAAAACTCAAGCTAATATTGAAATAGTACATCTTAAAGCTTATGGCCAAGATAATTGATCTCTGTACCCTAAAGCTTTAGCTAAAATTAAAGAGACTAATGAAACCTTTCATACTAATATCAATTTTGATATTTATCCCTATGAATTAACTGCTGAATCTCTATTCCTACTTCTCCCTGAATGATTATCTATAGGGGATGAATCTACTTTAAGAAAAAATATTGAAGACAAAAACATCCATAAAAATCTTTTACGTATTCTTAAAGAGAAACGTAAAATGTATGAAGATATGTTTTTTGTTTCTTCTCCTAATGATTTTATGTTTAGTGGCAAAAGCTTAAAACAGATTTCGAAAGAATTCGGTTTGTCTTTAGAAGAAACATTATTAAAAATCATTTTACTTAAACCCAAAGAATTAATTGTCTACAACTTAGCTGTATCCATAGAAAATATTATTAGTTCACTAAAATCACCATATTGCATTGTTTCTTCTAATAGTACTTCTCATGATCCTAGCTCTATTTACCAAGATAATTTTATTCATCCTCGTGCTTTTGGTACTTTTCCTCGATTATTTAAAAGTTATGTTAGTGATCAGTCTATTTTAACCTATGCCCAAGCTATTCACAAATGTACTGGATTACCTGCTAAAAAACTAAATTTAAAAAACAAGGGGATTATAAAGCTAGAAAATGATGCTGATATTATTATCTGAAATCCGGGAACTATTGAAGACTTGGCTAATGAAAAAAATCCTTTTGCTAGTCCTAAAGGTATAGAAACTGTTATTATTAATGGAAAAATTGCTTTTAATAAAAGTCAATTCCAGAATACTGGTTCTGGAAAAATTTTAACCCTCTAAATCAAAATAACTAAACTTATCAATATGTTTACAAAAAAAATAGGTATAGACTTAGGAACTGCTAATACTGTTGTTTTCATCCCTAATAAGGGAATTATCATTAATGAACCAACAGCTGTTGCTGTTTCTTTAGACAACAATCAAATCTTAGCTATTGGAAATGATGCTAAAGATATGGTTGGCCGTACTCCTGAATTAATTAAAACTTACAAACCATTAAAAGATGGGGTGATAGCTGATTACAAAATTACCAGAGCCATGTTAAAATATTTCTTAGATAAATCTTTAGGTAAATGAAGATTTGTTAAACCAGATTTAGTTATCTCCGCCCCCTGTGGAGTTACTTCAACTGAACGTCGCGCTATCATTGATGCTGCTCGTGAAGCTGGAGCTAATAACGTTTATATTGTTAAAGAACCCATCTTAGCTGCTATTGGTGCTGGTATCCCCATAAATTCTGCTGCCGGGAACATGATTGTTAATATCGGAGGTGGTACTACTGAAGTTGCTGTTATCTCTTTAGGTGGTATTGTTACTTGATCCTCTATAAGAGTAGCTGGAAATAAACTTGATAATGCTATCATTGACTACATTCGTAAAAAATACAATGTAACTATTGGAGAAAGAACTGCAGAAAATCTAAAAATTGAAATTGGATCTGCTTTGCCTACTAAAGATAAAAAAGAAATGGAAGTTACTGGAGGAGATTTAACTGAAGGTTTACCAAAAAATCTTACCATTAACTCCAATGAGTTAGCTGAGGCTATGTCTCCAGTTTTAAAAGAAATTATTCAATCCATTAAAGGAGTCTTAGCTGAAACTCCACCTGAATTAGTTGCCGATATTATGTCTCGCGGTATGTTTCTAGCCGGAGGTGGGGGATTGCTCAAAAATCTTGAAGAATTAATTACTCGTTCTACAGGAGTGCCAGTATATGTAGCTGATGATTCTATTTTCTGTGTAGCCAAAGGAACTGGAATTATCTTAGATAATCTTGAGATTTATCAACGTACAATTATTAGTTATAAATAAACTAAAATATAATATGGGAAAATTATTCCTAAATCTCCATATTGAAAAGTTTTTAAAAAGTCAACTAGATCCAAAAACTCGTCTGGCTCAAAGTTTACTTTTCCATGGGGAAAAACATTTAGGAAAATGCTATACTGCTAAAATATTTGCTAAAAGTATACTTTGTGAAAATCATATCTGGAATGGTTGTGATAAATGTAATTCCTGTAAAGCTTTTAATAATAACTGACATCCTGATTTTAAAATCTGAAATACAGATACTAATTCCATTAAAATTGAGGAATTAATCTCTTTAAAGGATTTTTTAACTTATAGACCCCAAATTTCTTCCAATAGAATCCTAA
>CAZFNU010000032.1:0-8812 GCA_964520445.1 uncultured Candidatus Saccharibacteria bacterium | reverse complement strand
CTAAAAAGTTGACAGAGAAGGTTCAGCCAGTAGAGTCATTTAGTCTATAGATGGTAGTATTCTTACAGCTATAGCCATATCCAGCAGGTAGACTGGGTAATGCATAAGAAGAGCAGGTAGAACTCGTATTGTCAGGAAGACTTACATATATGGTAGTAGCAGAACCTAGGTTAAGTAAACCTAAGTTAATAACATTAAGATAGTTAATGGACTTAGTGATGTTATTAAGATCTGATACTCTTTTGTAATCATTAACATTATCTAAGATATTACCTGGTTTGATAGTAAAGATTACTATCCCGGCTAATAAAGCTAAGATAGCTAATACTATCATGAGTTCTACGAGGGTGAAGGAATATTTTTTAGATTTTAGATTAATTGTAGTCATATTCTTTTGGTTGATCTATTTAAATTAAATATATAGCATTGTTTTAAAAAAGTCAATAGTTTTTAACTTACTTCTCCTCAATTTTTACCAATATCAGAAGTAACTTTTAAAAGAATATTTAATTCATTTTCTTCTAAGAGATTTGATATTTTTTTTATTATTGAATCTAGTATATCAGATTGTATTTCAAAAAGCAACTCATCATGGATTTGGGCAACTAATTTGACTTTAGTTAACAGTTTTTCTTCTTTTAGATAATTAAATATTTTAATCATTGCTAATTTGATTAAGTCTGCAGCTAAACCTTGGAAGGGCATATTAATAGCAATTCTATCTTGTTCAGCTCCTTCACGAGACATCACCCCTGCAAAAGGTAAAGATCTTTTTCTGCCAAAAGCAGTTTCACAATACCCTTTAGATTTAGCATCTTCTTTTAATTTATCTAAGTAGGATTTTAACATGTAGTAATGGGCGAAGTATTCTTCTATATATTGCTTAGCTTCATCTTTACTTATCCCAGCAGTTTGGGCATAGGATTTGGAACCCATACCATAGACAATACCGAAATTTAAAGCTTTAACCTGGTTTCTTTGTTCTTTAGTAACTTTTTCATAAGGGATGTCAAAAACCAAACTAGCAGTATAGGTATGAAAATCTTTTCCTTGTTTAAAACTTTCTAACATAGCTTCATCTTGAGAAAGAAAAGCAGCAATACGTAATTCCATCTGAGAGTAATCAAAAGAGACAAAAGAAAAACCAGAACTAGGAATAAAAGATTCACGAATTAAAGAACCGTAATTTTTTTTAATAGGGATATTTTGTAAGTTAGGAGAATCAGAAGATAAACGTCCTGTTGCAGTACCTGTTTGTTGAAAGATAGCATGAATTTTATTATCTTTGGAGTCAATGTAATTTGGTAAAGGAGTAATAAACCCAGTAACTAATTTAGTTAATTCTTTGTACTTTAAAATCTTTTCTACTATAGGGTGTAAATGTAATATTTTTTCTAATTCACTGCTATTAGTAGAAATGGTTTTATTAACACTGGTTTTGCCTAATCCTTTGGTATCAATGCCTAAAACATTAAAAAGAATATCGGCAGTTTGTTTAGGAGAATTAATATTAAAATCTTTACCAGCTAATTTATATATCTCTTTTTCTAAATCATCAATTTCTGGTTGTATTTTTTTAATTAACTTATCTAAATATTTGGTATCCAATCCTATACCATTTTCCTCCATATTAGCTAAAACCTTAATTAATGGTTTATCAATTTTATTTCAAGCAGTATCTAGATTATTTTCATTAATTTTCTTTAAGATTTTTTGATAAAGTTCGGGGAAAAGAGCTACTAAATCAGAATCTTCAAAATTCTCAAAGAAATTATGGTTAGATTGTTTTTCTCTTAAATATTGTTTGGCTATAGTAGGTAATGAATAATCTTTCTTTTCTGGATCTATGATTCAGGACATAATTTTAAGATCCTCAAATAACACATCAGAGAAGATATCGGGGTATATTTTATATATTTCTTTAGTATCAAAACTAACTAAAGTAGCATTGGGTAATTTAAGATCTTTAATTAGTTTCTTATCTAACTTAAAAACAGTATTAAGATTATCATTAATAACAGACAAATGAAGATTAAGTTCCTTATCCATTAATAGATAAATAAATTTAGAATATGCCAAATATTTATCTAAGTCTTTAATATTAGATATTTCTATTTTATTGTAGTCTAAAGGATTTGTTTGTTTAGAAGAAATTATAGGGATATTTTGTGATTCCATTTTTTTAACTAAAGAGAAGAATCCATATTTCTTTAAAGTCTCCTTTAGTTTATTAAAATCTTTAATTTGATAAAGACAATCCGTTAAACTAAATTCTACTGGAGCATCTAAACTAATAGAAGACAATTGCTTGGAGAATAAAGCCTCGTCCTTATTAGCCAACATTTTAACATATATTTTTTTATCTTTATCATGAATTAAAGGATCATCAACAATCTTTTTAGAATCTTTTAGTAGTTGTTCGATGTTATTATGTTTTAATACTAATTCTTTAGCAGTTTTATCCCCTATTCCAGGAACTCCTGGAATATTATCAGAAGGATCTCCTTTTAATCCTTTGTAATCAACAAATTGAGAGGGTTCCATACCATAACGTGCAACAAAAGCAGCATAGTCATAAACAAAACTTTGAGAAATACCTGTTTTAAGAGTTCAAACTTTTACATTTTGATCAATTAGTTGTAAAGTATCTAAATCTCCGGTGACTATAATCACCTCAAGGTTTTTTTCTTTTTTAGCTTTATTAGCAATAGTTCCGATAACATCATCTGCTTCATATCCTGGAGCTTCTAAAACTTGGATATTCATATCTCCTAGTATTTCTTTAACTATGGGAATTTGAGCATAGAGGTTATCAGGGGCTTTGGTTCTAGTAGCTTTGTATTCATCAAACATCTCGTGCCGAAATGTTTTTGCAGCTACATCAAAGGTAGTGATAATATATTTGGGTTTAACTTCTTCAATTGCTTTTAATAAAATTAAAAAGAAACCATAAGCAGCATTAGTTAAAATACCGGAGGGAGATGTTAGACTAGGTAATGCATGGTAAGAACGATGAATTAAAGCATTACTATCTACGATCATTAATATATCTTTTTGGTTTTCTTTTTCCATATATCTAATCTATCAAATTAATTAGTTTTTCACAACCTAAGTTTTCCACAGGGGTATTGACATTTAAGGGTAATTTTGCTAATATAGAGATATCATACGTGGAACGTATTCTATATGAGTGCGTTCCGTTTTTTATTTCTGTGTTTCTTCTCTTTTCAATATGTATTTTAGATATTCAAAATCTCGAAAATTATTTTCAGCAAACTGTTTTATTTCTCTGGCTGTTCTCCCCCCTCTAGCGAATACAATGATATTCTTCCCTTCTTTTCTAAGATATTTTAAAACTGGTAAAAAATCACCATCACCAGAAACTATAATTGCGGTATCAAAATTATCTTTTTCTTTCATTAAAAGAAATGCCATATCTACGTCACAATTAGATTTGCTTTTTTCTGATCCATCATCTTGTAGATATTTTTTAACTGGTTTTAGTCATAATTCAAAACCGAACTGTTTTAATTTTAAATAGAAATTTGTTTTCTTAATAAAGCTATTGAGTAGAATTTGTTGAACATTATTTAATAGTTTTTCGTTTGTTTTTAAATAAGTTTCTAAGTACTTTTTTACTTCTAGTATATCTACTGTTTCATTTTTTAAATAATCGTATTCGTAGTCATATATTTCTATTCCTCCAAAATACAGAATTCTAGAAGCACTATATTTATTTTGTAGATATCGGAAAAATTTTTGATGATCTATCATTCATCCTAAACTTTTTTTACCTCCATAACAGAGATTGGACGCATCTATAAAGACATAGGTTTTTTGATTTTTTTAATATTCATTGACAATTTTTAACTTATTTGGTAATATATATTTAATCACGATGGGAGGAAACACCTAAGGGTTAGTCTGAAGGTTAATGCCTCCTTTTTTATTTACATTTTCTTTTTAGCTTGTATATTCATAATTTTAAAACAAAGTTCTAAAGTAATTTTAGCAGAAGTTAATAAAGCTAATCTAGCTTTTTTAGTTTCTTTATCAGATTTGATTATGGGGCAAGCTTGATAAAAGGAATGAAAAATTCTTGCTAAGTCAACTACATATTTAGTTAATAAATGAACTTCATAACTTTTAGCAATATCTTGGATTAAATCAGGAAGTTTTAAAATTTCTTTAGCTAAGGCTATTTCATGGGGATTTTTTAACAAAGATAAATTAATTTTTGTTAAATCAACTTTACCAGCTTTTTTAAGAATGCTACAGATACGAGCATAAGCATATTGGATATAGTATACTGGATTTTTATCTGATTGTTCTACAGCTAAATCAAAATCAAAATCTAAATGAGTATCAGTACTTCTATCTAAGATAAAGAAAGAAGCCGCATCACTACCTACAGCAGAAACAAAATCTTCGAATAAAACAAAATTACCTTTACGCTTTGACATTTTAAAGGGTTTTCCATTTTTTAGAATAGTCATGAACTGCATGAGAATAATATCTAAATGGGAATTTGGTTTAATAAGTTTAGTTTCTTTCATTTTATCAATAATTCAAAGAATCTTTTGGGCATGGGTAAAATGATCTGCCCCAAAGATATCAATAACTAGGTCAAATTTACGATTAGAGAACTTTTCTAGGTGATAAGCTATGTCTGACAAGAAATACGTCTCCAGAGTGCCTTCAGAGCGCTCTAGGACCCTGTCTTTGTCATCTTTAAACATCTCTGTGGTCTTTAATCAGACAGCCCCTTCTTTTTTATAGGTAAAACCAGCTTTAACTAATCAGTTAAAAGCTTTAGAAATAAATCCTAATTTCTTTAAATCTGATTCTAAGAATCATTTATCAAAGGTAATATTAGTTTTGGATAAAACATATTTAATTTGAGCTAGATTTTCTTTAGCTCCTAGTGAGCCTATTTGTTCTGGGTTATGAGTTTTTAAATATTTTTTTAAATCCCCTTTTATTTTAGGTCTTACTATATCAGCTAGAGTAGAAACATAGCCACCTTTGTAAACATTGTCTTTATCAAAAGTATAGCCATAGTCTTTTGGGTTAATATTTCAGGCTTGCATGATAGCTATTCCTAGATTGTGGATTTGATTCCCCACATTATTAACGTAATATTCTTTTTTAACATTAAATCCTGAATGTTTAAGAATGTTTACTAAAGCATTACCATAGAATGCTCCACGAGCATTAGCTAAAGTTAAGGGACCTGTGGGATTTGCAGAAACAAATTCTACCTGAGCTGTTTTTTTTGTTTTGGCAATATTTTTAGAATCAAAGTATTTATCTTTGTTTTTTAAAACAGCTTTAATTTCTTTTTGGAAATAGGTAGGGTTTAAGGTAAAATTAATAAACCCATTTAATTCTTTAACATCTGAAAAGCAGGAATTAAATCCTTTAGCTTTTGTAAGATTGGTAATAATTAATTTATTTAATTCACTATGGTTTTTATGTAATTTTCTACATAATATTAAACCAACATTAGTAGCATAATCCCCGAATTCTTTAACTGGTATTTTAATATCAAAATTAACATCTTCTTTAGATATTTTTTTAACGGCATCATTGATATATTTTCTGACTATGGTTTTAGACATGGGAGCAAATTCAATATTTTAATGTACTTAAAGTATATCACAATTAAATGTAAAATTCAATATATTTGAAAGACCCTCCTTTTTGGGAGGGTCTTACTATTTAACTATTTGATAACATTTCTTTGGTTGAAAAGAAGTTCTGGTTCTGTTTTGGTCATGGAAGATTCTGATTTTGGCTTTTCCTCGTGTTCTAGTACATATAGATAAGCGCCTAGTTTAAGAACAACTTTTGGAGAAAGATCATAAAGGGAAACTAAACCACGATACTTTGTGGAAGTAGTTTTGTTTTTAGGAAAAACAAAAAGGAAGTGATTATACATTTTTTGTATTTTGAGTTTATTGACGATGGCCATGTTGATAAAATCATTTGCTGTTGCATGCATATCTTTTGGAGACCCATAATATTTTAGCATATATACCCCCTATAGTATCATCGATCTATATACAAAAAATAATACAATAAGAAGTACAATAGCTAATATTTCCAGTATAAAAAACGCTAATCCGGCAATATGCCATTGTTGTTCTGAATACTCATAGCTTTCAAAATCGTCCCAAGATAGACGGTTCCAAGATAAAAGTTTAGTATATTTACCTTGGATAAGTCTTATAACAAAATCAAGGAGAAGATATACTAATACAAGGATACTAAAACCAGAAAAATTTTGAGATGATGTTACATCATTAGCGATAGATAAAGAAAAAAGAAAAACATAATATCCAATCATAAGGATGATAGAAATAGCTATACGTAGAATAAGGAAATCCCACCCATCTCGAAGCCAGGTATAGAAATATGATGGTGTAAAAGGAGCAAATGAGAATTTGTGTAACTCATTTTTCTCGTTATCAGCAAGAGTATCTATATCACGGATTTCATCTACCTTAAACCAGTTAAACTTAGGTTTATTTAAATTTTTAAATAACATAAAATACCTCCTATTAAAAGATAGATATATAATAACATATTTAAATATTAAAATCAAATAAAAATATCCTCGTTTTTAAGAACGAGGATATTTGTTTTATTTTCTTATTTCGTAGTAGTAGTTATAATCCTGGGCTTGAAAGAAATCAGAGGCAAATTTAACTGTAGTTTCAGGATCATAATACTTACATGAGAATATATCTAAGTATATATTATTAGTGGAATTAACAAAATGTCCAGAGATTAAAGAAGTTTCTATTAATTGAGTCATAGAAAATCCTGATACTTTTGGATCTTCTCCGAAATCAACAACAACACATTCTCCAAATCTTTTCATGTCTATTAATTCGCATAATTTAATGACAAACTCTTTTATCTTTTCAGAACTTTTAACGTACTCGGGATTGCAGGAATGTAAGTTTATACCCATAGCTAATCCTCATCCTTGGTTTTGTTCGAACGATTGTTTTAACTCACCAAGCGGTATGTTTTCTGCCATCAGTTTTGAACTTAATTTTTTTATTTAATTATCGACGGGGACGATAATATCATACTTTTATTAAAAATGCAATAGTAGGATAACAAATTCTAAGTTTCAATTAAGGGGACAAAAGAAAATCCAAAATATTCCTGTGTTTTGAACTCATTTTCACTGATTTTGTCTAGAACTATAATGCTATTTCCTATAGGCATAACTAATCTTCCCCCTGTTTTTAACTGTTTTTTAAACGAAGAAGGAATTTTTTGTGCCATAGCTCCTGCGATAATTTTATCAAAAGGAGCAAAACTAGTTCACCCCTTTGAACCATCTGCTAATTTGATTTTTACGATATTTTTATCTATAAAACCATATTTATTTATATTTTTTTGAGCCATTTTATATAATTGTGGTATTCTTTCAATACTGAAAATCAAGGGTTGTTTATATTTCCGATGTTTTTATCAGAAACCAGAAAAGCTAAAAGAGAAGATGTTCAACCAGAACCTGAGCCAATATCTAAAATTCTTTCTTCTTTTTTAGGATTTAATAATTCTAACATGAAAGCTACGGTTGTTGGTTGAGAAATAGTTTGTTCAAAACCGATATGTAAGGGCATATCAAGATAAGCGCTAGTTTGATGTTGCGGTAAAACAAAATTAATTCTGTCAATTTTAAGAAAGGATTCTATAATATTAGGACTTTTTAAAACCTCTGTTTGAATAAGATGTTCTACGAGTAATTTATTTGCCTCCATAATGTGTTTTAATTTTTAAATTTTAGTATCATTAATATTATCGTTTTTTGTACTTAATTCATTTTCTATATCGTCCAACCTTTTTGAAACGGAATTATATTTTTCGGTTTTGTTTTCTTGCGTAGTTTGTCTAAGAACCGCTTCATAATTTTCATACATCGCGTCCAGAAAATCGTCTCCGAATTCTAGTTTATATAGTTTATAGTAAAATTCTGCTCTCTCGACGTTTAATTCCATAGAATCGGGTTGTTCTATTTCTTTCGATTTTCATCACTCTGCAAAAATACTTTTTCATTTTTCCGGCTGTGTTTCTTTAAGTAATTGTATTACTTCCTTCTCTGTGGTTGGAGATTTTCTTTGGTCTTTTGTTATTGGTTGTTCAAAAGGATTTTTATTTTCAGGTGTAAATTTATCCATATTTCATTTTTATTTAATTTGGTTTATTAATTCAATATTTTCGATTTTTGATTTTGTCTGGAAGATATGAATCTTTATCGTATTTTTTATATCCCTTACCGTAGCTTAGATCCTTCATAAGCTTGGTTTCGGGATTGCGTATTTTGAGTGGTATAGGTAGGTTTCCATGCGACTTAACGTCTTCTAGGGCCTTAAAATAGGCATCATAGGCCGACCTATCTTTTTTACAATTAGCTAGATAGACAGTTCCGTGAGCTAAATTTATTTGGGCTTCTGGTAGTCCAATTGTTTCCACAGCCCTGAAAACATCATTAGCAATAACTAAAGCAGTAGGAACAGCCATACCAATATCCTCAGAAGCAAAAACAACCATACGTCTAGCAATGAATTTTGGATCTTCACCACTATCAATTAAACGAGCTAAATAATATAAGGCAGCATCGACTTGGCTAGCTCTTAGACTTTTAATGTAGGCGCTAATTAAGTTGTAGTGTTCTTCTGCTTTTTTATCATATCTTAAGAATTTAGATTGAATGGTGTTTTTTAAATTCTCTACATTAATTTCTTTATAGAGGCTTAAACAATTTTCAATAACAGTGATAGCTTGTCTT
>CAZFNU010000031.1:0-8942 GCA_964520445.1 uncultured Candidatus Saccharibacteria bacterium | reverse complement strand
ATATCTTATCTACTCTACCTATTGATCCTTTAAACAATATCACTTACTACTATACCTACTTCCCTGGAGGTTCTTTTGAATTAACTTGTCAATTAACTAAAGCTAATGATAGTTCCTTGAATGATAGTGGTAATAGTGGATTACTCTATGAGACAGGGACTCCTAATCATGTAGCTACTCCTGTTGTGAGGGATACTAACTTAATCTTAAACTACAAATTCTCGGAAGGTAGTGGTACTACTACCTATGATAGTTCTGGAAGGAATAATACAGGTACTCTTTACAACACCCCTGTCTGAACAGCTGTAACATCTGGAGAGATGACTATGTACTATCCTGTAGCTGGTACTTCCTATATCCAAACTCCTTCATTTGCTATACCTAATACAGGGATACTAACCATAGAGGCGTGGATGAAGAGTATTGGGGGAACAGGAGTTCAGACAATTATTGGAGAGCCTATGCCGGTTCCTATATCTGGGTTTATTCGTATGTATAAATATTTAGATGATAAAGCTCTTTATTATCAATATTCTGATGGGGCGGGAGCACAAGCACCTGGTTTCTCTAGTTTTTTTACAGACCTAAATAATCAATGGATTCATATAGTAACAGTTTGTGATTATACTAATAAAACATTAAAATCCTATAGAAATGGAGTTCAATTCGGAGCTACCCAAAATCTTACAGGTGCTCCACAATTTCCTTCAACTAATATTGTCCGAGCCATTGGTGCTCGTAGTATATATAATGACCAAAAACTTACCAATGGCTCCCTTGATGAAGTAAGAATATATAATAGGGGGTTGAGTGCAGATGAAGTTATGTCTAGGTATAATAAAACAAGGGGTAGATACCAGTAATATATTTGCAAAATAGTGTATTTTTTGCTATACTTTTGATATAGTAAAATTAACTTTAACAATGTTATTTTCACCAAATAAAAATATTAGAATAGTATTAACAGGAGGAGGGAGTGGGGGACATGTATTCCCTGTTATTTCAGTGTTGCATGAAATTCAGAAATATATACCAGAATTCGAAAGACAAGGTTTGTCAATAGAGTTAATATATTTTGGCCCAGATGATTTTACTTTAGATTTTGTAAAAAAAGAAAATATTTCTATAAGAATTATTAAATCTGGGAGAAAAGTAAAAAATATTTTTAATATTTTTATTGGATTTTTTCAGGCTTTTTGAAATTTGTTTATTTTAATGCCGGATGCCATATTTGGTAAGGGAGGGTTTGCTACGGTACCTACATTACTAGTTGGAACTATATTCGGTATACCCATATTTATTCATGAATCTGATAGTATTCCTGGTATGGTTAATAAGTTCTTTAGTAGATTTGCTGTTAAGACTTTCATATCTTTTGAAAGAAGTGCTGATTATTTTTTGAGAAAAGATAAGTTAATTCTTACAGGTAATCCAATACGAGAATTTTTGAATACTGGGGATTTGCAGACTATAGATCAAAATAAGACTAAGAAATTACTAGGCTTGCAAACTAAGAAACCAGTTTTATTAGTTTTAGGAGGATCTCAAGGAGCACAAACAGTTAATGATTTAATTTTAGATGCTTTAACTCAGTTATTAAATAAATTTGAGATAATTCATCAAACAGGAACTTTAAATATTGATTCAGTTAAAAGAGAAGTAGAAATTATTTTTCGAGAATACAATGTGGAAAAGAAATTACAGGAACTATATCATCCGATATCTTTTCTTGAAGAATCTAACATTCCTAGTATTACTTCCTTAAAAGACTGTATGATAGCTTGTGATGTGATTTTAACACGTAGTGGGAGTAATAGTATATTTGAAATAGCGTCTTTTGGTAAACCATCAGTTTTGATTCCTTTACCTTGGGCTAGCCAAGATCATCAAACTGTGAATGCGTTTTCTTATGCACAAGGAGGAAGAGCTTTGGTTTTAGAACAAGGAAATTTAAAACCTAATATTCTTTGTGAAACATTAGAACATTTAACTGATGATAAACAAAAGATGGAAGAAATGTCTTTAAAAGCTTTAGAATTTGCTAAAAGAGATTCATCAGCGAATATCTCTAAAACAATTTTACAATATATTTTAAATAAATTTTAATATGTCACCAGATCCAAAAATTACAAAATATGACAATATGCGAGTACGTATGGCGCCTAGTCCAACAGGATTTTTACATATTGGAACTGCCAGAACCACTTTGATTAATTATTTAACTGCGAGGCACTATGAAGGTAAATTCATATTACGTATAGAAGATACAGATACACAACGTTCTACTAAGGAATTTGAATTAGATATTATTAAGGGATTAAAATGGTTAGGTATGAGTTGAGATGAGGGTCCGGGAGTTGATGGTTTGTATGGTCCATATTATCAGAGCCAAAGAAAAGAAATTTATAAAAAATACTTACAACAATTATTGGATGAGAATAAAGCATATTACTGTTTTTGTACAGAAGAAGAATTAGAAATTCAAAAACAGGAAATGACATCTAGGGGTGAAGCTCCGAAATATCAAGGACATTGTGCGGAGTTAACAAAAGAGACAGTGGAACAATATTTGGCCGTGGGTAAAGATTATGTTATTCGTTTTAGAATGCCAAATACAAAGATATCTTTTAAAGATCTTATTAGGGGGAATATTGAAACAGATTTAAATTTGATTGGAGATGTTGTTATCGCCAAGAATTTAAATGAACCACTATATAACTTTGCAGTAGTTATTGATGATTATTTAATGAATATAACTCATGTAATTCGAGGAGAAGATCATATTAGTAATACTGCTAAACAAATTGCTATAGCAGAGGCTTTAGGATTTACTATACCAGAATTTGCCCATCTGCCTTTAATTTTAAATAAAGACAGGACCAAATTAAGCAAAAGAGAAAATATAGTATCAGTTGCTGATTATAAAAAAGAAGGATATTTACCTGAAGCGATAGTTAATTTTATAGCTTTATTAGGATGACATGATTCATCAGGAAATGATATATTTTCTATGGAGGACTTGATAAAGAAGTTTACATTAGATAGGGTTCAGAAATCTGGGGCCATATTTAATTTAGAAAAACTAGATTGATTAAATAAATATTATATCTCCTTAAAATCATCCGAAGATTTGGTAAAAGAAGTTTTAGAATTTGGGATAGAATATGGATTTTTGAAACAAGAACAGGGGAGTGGTAATCTGATTTTTTTAGTTAATAATATATCTGCATCCCCTATACAATTTGAAAAATATGTGAAGATAGAAAGAACTAGAATAAATAAATATTCAGAATTCTTTAAAGAGAATTTTCTATTTAGTGATTTAAACTATACAGATAAGGATCTTTATTGAAAGGAACAGACAACAGAGGATCTTATTATCGCTCTTGACAAGGCTTATGGTTTACTGTCTAGTTTAGTTGAGGAACAATATGATACAGAAATCATTAAAATTCAATTTGAGGAACTCATTAAGCATAATGAGGCATATACAAGTAATAAGGGGTTAATTTTATGACCCCTAAGGATGGCTTTATCGGGTTTAAAATTTTCTCCTAGTCCTTATGAGTTATTAGGGGTTTTAGGTAAGGAAGAAAGCTTGAGACGTATCAAAATATCCCTAGATAAGCTAAGATAGATTGTAGGGCATTTTAGGGCCTTTATAGGGCTTTTAAGGGGTCGGTCTGAAGGGTTTTATACCAATATCTAAGTGTCAAAAGATGGATAAAATAAGCGGGTTTATAGATGGGTTTTTTAAGGTCTTGGGTGAAGTGTCTATCAGCTTATATAGTTTGATTAATAAGATCTTTGAAGGGAAAATGTTTTATTATCTAGGACAGCTAGCAGTATCTTTTGGGCAGATAGTAATGGGGGTTTTGAAGGCATTAATGAAGATACTAGAGACCTTTATTAAATAGTGGTTAAAATGCATATAGTGTCTAAAAATGTATAATGTGCGACGTGATATCTTCCAAAGATAAGGCACTGTTTAGCATTATAAGTCCTATACCCTATTAAAGGAATATATAAATAAAACAAAAATATATTTATAAATTTAAAACACCTGTAAGAATTATTTTTATTTTTCTCACAGGTGTTTTTTGGTATTAGGGACTCCCCTATTTTTCTGTTAAGAGGGTAGGGCTAATCAAAAATTAACATGTCTTCTTTTAATAGATCTTTTGCAGAATGATCGACACGAAAATATTTCGCTAAATTGGGATGAACTGCTTGAATTGCAAGATAGAGTTTATATGCTGCCCTTCTGTATGACCAATGTCCTGTTGGTCTCGTACGTAATGGTAGAAAATGATGTAGCTCTCTGTAGTTCCAATTAAATACATCTTGAATACGAAATGCAAATGGGACAATATATTGAGCTTCTTCAGGGCATATCTCTGCTATTGTGTTAAAAGTTCTTTTTGATTATTCAATAAAGTTTTTGAATCTGTCAATTTCACATATTTCCAATATTTAATGAGGAATTTCATATCCATGGGACAGAGAATTTTTTTGAAATATTTGTGTAGCCATTCTCATTCTATGTATATCACGGTATGCTCCGTAATTGATTGTGAATTGAGTTGTATAATATGGCATTTCCATTTCTCTTGGGGGAACATCAAATTGGCCGAGGTTTGCGAATGCTGCATCTAATATTTTTGTTTTTTCTTCAGGAGTCATATTTTTAGCCATCATTAATAGTTCAAAGTAAGATTTTTGAGTTCTTTTAAAAAGTAATGCTGCTATTATTTTTTCTTCAGCAAGGTTGTCGTAATCTATCAGCATCACTTCGTTTGGTCCCAATGACGGATGTGGATTTGTTCTGCTGAAATTAAGTAGTAATTGATACGCTATTTCGTCTAATATTTTTTCTATAGGCCAATCAATTTTTTTTGTTTCATATTGGATAGCTATATTAGTTAATTTTTCGTTAATATTTACGAGATAATCATTTTTTTCTGCATGTTTTAATAATGAAGGCAGTTCCCTTTCCCCTATTTCCCTTAGGAGTGTTCCTAAATGTTGAATTTCTTCAAGAGGATGATTGAGGCATTTTATAATAGCTCCACGAAGATTTCTGGCATTGATTGTCATCCCCATATTAGTTAAAGTAGCAGGAGTTAGCAGAAATCTAGCATCATCACAAGCTTTGCCCTTTATCATTCTTTCGTAAGCCGAAACTTCTGCTTGGTTCATAATGGTGTTAGCAGGTGGGAATTTTTTACTCATAAAATCTTTTAGTAGTTCAACAAATTCTGTGTAGGTATCAAATAAAAGATTACTGGTTGATATATATGTGTTTAGAATACCTTGATGTTTATAGAAGACTGGTGGGATATAATATTTCGTACGGTCAAAGATCTGATAGCGAGTAGATTTTTCAGTAAAGGAAGATAACCTATTGTCTTCGATTACCTTAGTAGCTAGGATTGAGAGATTCTCTATAGCATAAAGGATATAGGCATGCTCCATAATAGAATTATGCCCATATTGGTTTACCCAAACTTCATTGAAATTAGTAGATTTATTAACAGTTAGTTTTTCTATTATTTCGTTGAATGGTAGTGGGCTTCTTGAACACATGGCAAAAGCAACGCTTTGCTGTTCTGGGGTTAGATCACGGCTCAATGGATATACTTTCAAATCATTATTACTCATAATACACCTCCTATGTATTTTAGATTTTTTGAAAGTTCAATTAACTCATTAGGAGAGTATATTAACATTTTTTTAAGAAAAAAACAATTTTCTAAACTATATAATGTATAGATGGTGTGTGTCAATAGATGGTTAAAATAAAACATCCGTAGGAAATATTTTTATTTATTTCATACGGATGTTATGGAGATATTTGATTTATTTATGTCAAATTACCATAATTACCATGTTGCTATTAATATGAGCCAGGATAATTTTATTGGAGGGCCATATTTGAGTAATTGATAAATAGATATTTGCGAATTTTTATGAAAACTTTCCGCAAAATCTATTGCTTCTTTATCTGAGTTGGCTTCAAAATTGATTGCTTTTATTTCTTCTTGAAAATCCCCTCTTTGTCCCGTTGTTGTGTTAGTAAAAATGATTTTCGATATTTTATATGATAATTGATAGAGTGGCATTTATGTTAATTCCCCCTTTCTTTTTTATTTAAATATATTAATGTTCAACGTATTGAGTTTAGCATATATTGTATTTTATTTCAAATATTAAATGTTGTTATAATAAAAACACTCGTAAAATAATTACGAGTGTTTTAGGGTATCTTTTTATTCCGTATCACTTAAAAGAAAAGTGGAAAACTTGTGGATAAAAAACTTGACAAATAATAATCTGTATGATACCCTTATGGGACTATTATAATGAATGGGTTATTTAATCGAAAGATTAGATATCTCGTTTCGCAAGAAATAATTATAATATACAAGGATGCTCCGTAAGGAGTATTTTTGTTTATTTCTTTAATATTTTTATTTTAGGAGTAATATACTCACAAAGATTATAAATCTCTAGCCATCATTTTGGGGGATTAGCAATTTTTCAAGCTTTTGCTACTCTCTGTTTAAAATAAGGAGTGATTTTATCTGATGCTACTAGAGGGCATCTTGTTGGGTATTTTATTTTGATACTATGGTTTTCTGAATATGGTTCACCAGGAAAAGAACGGCAGTCTAACGGTCTAGCGTTTCTATTGGAACATTTATATTCTTTATAAAATATACAATCTCTCTCTCTCTTAATAATTCATATTTCGTGATTATTTATTTTATGTTTTTCAGCTATTTTGTTTTTTGGTATCTTTGTTTTTTTGCTTATATACTCTACTTCTTTAGGTAAAAGGAATACGGTTTCTTTTTCACATTGTCTATCACAAATTTTCAGGCAGCCTATATTATTTGGTATTAATTTATAAACTTGTTCAAAGTTGTTTTTTCCCATATTATAATTTTATGTATAATATTATAAATATAGCATATTATTTAAAAAATGGCAAGACATTATGTAGATATTTTTCTTATAGCCCCATGGTTTATCTTAGCAGCTAGTCTGCCATGGATCATTTTAATGGTAGCTATACGTTTCTGACATCTAGGACAGATAATTTCATCTTCTAATTGGAAGTGTTTGTTAGAGAAGATGTTATTATAGTCTTCTAATATTTGATCTAAATACATTTTCATTAAGAATCCTGATTTCATTTTTTTGTATTTAGCAATTGGGTTTCTGCATTGACAGACAACTTCAATTATTTTAATAGACATATCATTTTAATTATATGTGGTTTTATTAAAGATATCCTCTATAACGTTCTCTAAGGGAAGGGTTAGAATATCTATATCAATAATTTCGTATAGAGAAGTAATATCATTGATTAATTTTGGCATTAATTCCTTTTTTACTTTAAAGGTAATAGTTTCTTCATCTTGTTCGTAGATATTAGCATAGTTGATATTGATATTTTTAGGGAATAATCCTTCAAAATAGAATTTAATGATTTTGTTTTTGTTATAGCTATTAATCAGAAAATCAAGATCATTATCATAGATCTTTTTTCCATTATTGATGATAATTACTCTTTTACAAACAGATTGGACATCATCCATATCATGACTAGTAAGAATGATAGTGGTATTGTATTTCTTTTGTAGTTCTTTTAGGAAAATTCTAATTTTCTTTTTAGATATGATATCTAATCCAATAGTAGGTTCATCAAGAAAAAGAATTTTGGGATTGTGTAATATTGATCCAATTAATTCGCATTTCATTCTTTCCCCTAAAGATAATTTACGAGTAGGAGTATTTAATACTAGTTTTACATTTAAAATTTCTGTTAATTCTTCTAATCTTGTTTGATAATCTTTGGTATTGATATCATATACTTTTTGGAGTAAATTAAAATTCTGTCTAGGAGTTAGATCTCAGGCTAATCCTGATTTATTCCCCATTACTAATCCTATTTGCTTGAGGAAAGAATTTTTTCTATCAAAAGGGGTATAATCTAAGACAGAAACAGATCCAGAAGTAGGGAAAATTAAACCAGTAAGCATTTTAATAGTAGTAGTTTTTCCTGCTCCATTAGGGCCAAGAAAGGCTATACTCTCCCCTTCTTTGATATCAAAAGAGATGTTATCAACTGCTTTGATAATCTTATTCTTAGGATTTAATATTCCAGTAAATAGGTTTTTATTCGTACGAATAAAATATGTTTTAGAGAGATTATTAATTTTAATTATTTCCATAGGTATTAATTTAAGAGGCTGAAGTATAGGCTTTTAAACCCTGTTTTCAGACTCAGTTTTTTAAAAAGATAAAGATAATAGTACAAATAATAGATCAGATAATTCAATGAGTACTTAATTTATTCAGGGCCACAGATACGGGTAATGCACAAAGAAGTAAAGATGGGATTATGAAAGTTAAAAAGGATATAATTTTATTAGGGAATCCGCGATATTTTGAGTAAGGAAGAATACTCTTTTTGATTCTCCAAACCAGAAGATAACAAAAGTAAAGATAAACATAACACAATGTCAGATAATAACACCACAGACAAAGATGAGAAAGGCAATAAAACAATTATAGGGATGTAAATTTAAAGATTTTCAATTAATGATAAAAAGATATATAAAGATATTACAAGAATCACGGAAAAGAGAAACTAAAGGTATTTTTCTAAAACTAACGTAGAATAAAGTAGGAACAGGTTTTAATAAGGTAAAATCTAGATTCCCCTTTTTAACACTTATAATCAGATTATCTATACTGGGTTTGAAAAGAGCGTAAGTGGAGAAATATGCTAACTGGGTTAATAAAGTAAAGAAAAGGATCTGGTTTAGGTTATATCCAGCTATTAATTTAAATTTAGCTATTAAAATATGAATAACAGTAATAGAAACTACAGTATAAGTTGTAGTAGAGATAACACTACCTCAATTATTCCA
>CAZFNU010000030.1:0-9410 GCA_964520445.1 uncultured Candidatus Saccharibacteria bacterium | reverse complement strand
TATCCTATGCTCCTACTACTAATATCCAAGTTGGAAGTACTGTTTTAATTGGAGCTAAAGAAAAAAATAAAGGTAACACAGATTCGTCTGTTCATACTTATGACCTATATCTTAATGAATATCGTTTGCTTACAGAAGATTTAGCTTCCTTAGGTGCAGGACAAGAGAGAACTATAAATGTTCGTCAATGAACTTGTACCCAACCAGGTATTTATTATTTTAAGATTGTTTTAGATCCAGTTAATAAAATTACCGAAGGTAATAAATTAAATAATAGTTCCACCATTGCTGTTAATTGTGGAAATGTTGCTGATACTGGAAAATATTCTTGTAATGTTTCTACCTGACAATGTGCCCCAGACTCTACTAGTAGCTACTCTCTTTCTCAGTGTAATAGTATTTGTTCTGTGTCTGATTCTACCCAAGCTGACTTAGCTTTAGTTGATTTTAAACCCAAAACATTTACTGTTGGTAAAGAAACAACCATTACTCTGACAGAAAAAAATATTGGAGGGGTAATTGCTGACTATCATTATCTAACTGCCTATATCGGAAGTGACGCTATAAAAGAAACTCAAATAGGTCAATCAGTTTTGTTATATCCTTTAAATCCAGCTACCTCTAAAGATAATTCATTTACCTTTACTTGTCCAGCAGCTGGGAATTATTATTTAAAATTTATTACTGATTCTCAGTATAACATTAAAGAAGGGAATAAGAATAACAATGTTTTAACTGCTAACATTACTTGTACTACTGGTACCGGAGGATATTCTGGATCATATAAATTCTCTTGTGATACTGTTACTAAGAAATGTATTGTTGATACTACGGGTCAATTTAGTACACCTGAAGATTGTGTTTCTTATTGTTCTGGTTCACAAGGTACGAACCCAGGACAGGAAACAGGACAAGTGAATTTAAGCATTATGGATATGAAAGCTAATAATTGTAGCGGTGGTAAAATTCCGATAACTCTTACTTTGTATAATGGAGGAGCAGGTAAAGCAGGCGCATTTAAGATAGCTATTTTTAAAGACAGTATTACTTCTACTCCTGTTTGTACTGCCAATGTTTCAAGTCTTGAGGCGGGGAAACAAACAACTGCTGGATGTGATTATCTATGCACCGATACTATTGCTCATGATATTTATTTCATGGTAGATTATGGTAACCAAATTGGTGAAAGCAATGAAAACGATAATATTCAAAAAACATCAAGTGCATATGCTTGTGAAGCTTCTTGTTTGACAAGTTCAGGTTCAAGTTCAGGTTCAGGATCTGGTTCAGGTTCAGGATCAGGGTCCGGTTCTGGTTCTGGTTCTGATAGTGGATGAACTAAAACAGGATTTCTTTTAAGTTGATTTAGTGCTCAACCTTCGGATGTTAATGCTATTGTTTATAATGCTATTACAGGAGGGTTGAAACCATACAGACAAGCACCACACACTGCTTCATTTAGTTGAAGTATTTATAATTATTCTTGTCAATATAATTCATCTTGCAAAACTTCTTGTACAATAGATTTTGGTGATGGTTCTACTCAAGATTGTTCTTGAACTGGGTTTAATTCACATGGCGCATTAGAAACAACTAGTGCAGGTACTACTGATTATCGAATTTGTCATACTTATTCATCTGCCGGTAAATATTGTCCTACTATTAAATATTGTGACGAAAAAGGAACATGTGAAACTCAAAAACCAACCAATGCTTTTGCCGATACTGTAATTGAAAATCCAACAAAATGTCTCATGGTTTATAATAGTGCACCATATTCTTTAAATGGGAAATTAGCAGAAGCCTGTTATGGTGATCCAGAAAAATGTAAAAAAGAATGTGGTAGCGGAAATACCGGAAGCGATGATGATTCTGGATCTACTTGCCCAGGAGGTAAATGTTCAATCCCATTAGCAGCCACTTGTACTGTAAAAAGCACATCCATCAAACTAGGAGAAAAAGCTACCTATACACTAACTATTACTGGAGGGAAAGCACCATATCAGTACAAAGCTAATTTTGACGGAGAAGATTGAGGTGGTTATGGAGCCATATCGGGAAGTACTGATACTGTATACCCAGTTTATTCTTATGCAGGATCTCATTCGTTTTATTTCAGTGTTAAAGATTCTGCTGGCACAGTAGTTAAGGCTACTTGTCCAACCGTTACAGTTTCTACTTCTTCAGGCAACAGTGATACTGGCGGAGCTTGATCAGGTTCGTGTACTATTAATGGAGGTAGTGGTTCAGCTACTGGATCAACTACTAGTAGCTCTACAATCAAAGCTGTTTTTTCTGGGCTATCTTCTACTTCATCTTGTATCTATAAATGATATTGGACTAATTCAAGTCAAGGTAAATCAAGAACTTTCTTATCTTCTAGTACCGATACGCATTATAAATATTGTAACCCTAATTTAATAGGTACTAATAAATATGAGTTAGAAGTTACCTGTAGTGGAGTAACTAAAAACATATATTGTCCTGATTTTATTTGTCAATAATATTAAAAGAAAAACTCTCCGTTTACACGGGGAGTTTTTCATAATTACATCATTGAGTCATATAAGCCGAATTCTGTTTAAGATGATTATTTATCTGAGGAATAGGTTGCCCTAAACCTTCAAGCGAGATACTTGTCATTTTAGTTTCCTAAAATGTTTTCTCTTGCACCCAGTAAGGATTTAGCCGTTTCATCTTGAAATTGCTTTCAAGCTTATCCTAGAAACTAGGATATTCCTTGCCTTTCGACTTGGATCGTTTCTGTTCGCACCTCGTTTAATATCTAGTTCTATTCTTTTGTTACCAAAAGGTAGAAGATATTAAAGGCAGCTGTTAGCTGTTACTTTTTTAGATATATATTGCTATATAAATGGGAGTTCGGACTTTCCTTAGCTCCTGCGCTCATCAGGGGAAAGATAAAATCGCTAAAAAACAATATGGTTTAAAATATAGTTTTTACCCCCGATGAGCGCAGAAGCCAAAATCATCAGACTCAACTTTGCAGCCAAAGTATATCATATTTTAGTTTTAAAGTCAAATGCTTGAAATATATCGAAAAATAGTGTAATATAAGTATATTAAGATTTATTTATGGTAAAAAAACACATCAAGAAGCATTTTTGAAAATATTTTCTTTTATCCCTTACTATTCTAGTATTAGGTATTATTTCCTATAATTATTACTATTATCAGAAATCAAAAACTTTAGCTCTAGATGTCTACAAAAATATTGATCTCATTTTGAAAGATCTTGATACAACTTTTGGTAACTTTCAAACCGAAACTGACCAAGCAAAGTTTCTTGCTGGTATTACTAAAGATGCGGAACGCTCCAAAAATCTTATTCGCAATAACAACAATATTATTAATAACTTCTTTGTTAAACTTAGTCGTATTAATGGTGTTCTATTCCCCTCTGAAGTAGGGGATATACTTTTGTGGCATAGTAATTTTCATGATAAGCTGGTTACTTGCCAAGAAAGTTTAACATATTTATTTAACCAGGGTCTTAGCTTGTCTATTTTTAATCAAGAAAACACTACTAAAGAAGCTTTAACGAAACTTAAGGCAGCCTTATATTCTATTAATGAATTATTAAACGATTCCAGTCTTGACCAGAAAGTCGCTGACCGAGAAGAATTAAAGAAAAATATTCGGAATTTTAATAACCTTATCGATACTTTTAATTCCATCTTTGGAAATCAGAAAGTTAGTAAGTATCTTGTTATTTTTCAAAATCCATATAACTTATCTGCTACAGGAGGAGAATGAGTTTTATATGGTATTCTTAATTGCAAGAACTCTTTATGCTCCTTGGAAAACGTTGATTTAGTTTCTAATTTAAATATTGCTATGATGGATAAACTTATTCCCCCAGCAGAATTAAAATTTGCCAATACTGTTTGAGTATTCCAAAATTTTAACTGATACTATAATTTTAAAACTACTGCCCAGATTGCTTTAAAATATTATCCAGAGATAAATAACTTAAGTGGGCTAATCACCGTGAATAGCAATGATATTTCTGAGCTTAAAACTAAAAAAGATGTAGATTTGTTTATATCTGAGTTAAATACTAAATTGAATACTAATCAATTTGTTAGTTGGTTATTCAGCGGACTAAATAACAAAGATATTCAGATCTATAGTACTAATTCCTCTATTGAAAGTTTTTTAAATGAAATCGGCTGATCTGGGAGTTTCCCCAAATTAGACACCAAGAAAAATATGGACTATTTAGGGTTAGCCAGAGCTAACACTGGAAGAGAAGATACTGATAAAGATATTAAAGAAACGGTTAAATTAAAAGTTAATATAGACGAAGAAGGAAAAATAACTAATTCTTTACAATTTATCTTGGAAAATAATAATTCTTCGAAAATCAAAACTAAAAATTTTTCTTACCTTAGAACATATATTCCAGCTCATTCAGAATTAGTTAAAGTTGAGAGTGCTAGTATTCGTGGTTATGCTCCTAAACCCCCGATTAACTATACTACCCAAGGATTCATTGAAGAAGCAAATACAGAATCAACTAATATGAAAACTGTCTACATAGAAAAACAAGACGTTAAATGATTTAGCGAAGATAATTTTAATGGAGTTGGATCATGAATTGTTACTTCTTCTGGTAATAAAAAAACTTTTTCTTTAACTTATTTATTGCCATTCAAGGTTGACTTAGAAAAAAACCGACATTATGATATCTTCTTAGAAAAACAATCCGGGACCAAAAGAATATATAATGTTGAAGTTTCTTATCCCGATCCTAAAGATCCTACCAAAACCAATTCTATTACCCGTTCACTAGATCTTAATCAAGATACAATATTATCTTTTGATTTAAATTAATATTATGATTAGCAAGATTTTAAATCATCAAACAAACAAGATAGAATCAAGTGCTTTAATTTTAGCTATTTTTACTCTTGTCGGAAGTTTTCTTAGTGTTTTTCGTAATGCTTTATTAGCTAGTACTTTTGGTGCTTCTCGTTTAACCGATATGTACTATGCTTCTTTTCGTATTCCTGATTTTATTTTTAATATTTTTATTTTAGGCGCTTTAGCTGCCGGCTTTATTCCTCTATTTATCAGATATCAAAATATTGGGAAAAAAGAAGCTAACGAATTTGCTACTTCTATTATGATTGGTATTTCTTTCTTTAGTGCTATATTAGGAGTTATTTTTGTGATCTTCGCTAACCCTATTATTAAGATGCTTTTTCCTGGGTTTGATTCTAATAGTTTGCATATCATCGCTAACCTATCCAGAATTATGATGATTCAGCCAATTTTCTTAGGGTTTTCTTCTTTAGTGGGGAATATTTTACAAGTTAATAATTTATATGTTCCTGTTGCTATTGCTCCATTATTATATAATGTAGGAATTATTATTGGTATTATTTTCTTTTTTCCTGTATTTGGTATCTACGGGTTAGCTTATGGAGTTATTTTAGGAGCCTTTCTTAATTTAGCCATTAAGTATTGACCATTTAGAAAAGTAGATTTTGCTTTTACTATTCCCGGTAAAGATATTTTTAAAAAATATATCAAGGAGTTTTGTTCTTTAACTATTTTTCGTGCTTTGAGTATTATTAATCTACAACTATTTTTATTCGTAATTTCTAATGTTGCTTCTTATTTAAAAGAAGGAAGTTTAGGTATCATTACCTTTGCCTCCAATATTCAAGATTTTCCTCGCTCTGTTTTTGCCATGTCTTTTGCTATTGCCGTTTTTCCAGTTTTATCTAAACACTTTGCCTTACATGAAAAAGAAGAATTTTCTAAAACATTTCAAAAAACTTTCATTCAAATTCTTGCTTTCCTTATCCCTATTTTCCTTGCCTTTCTCATCTTCCGTGGTCCCATTGTAAGATTATTATTGGGCTATGGTAAATTTGATTGAACTGCCACTACAACTACTATCTCTATTTTCACTATTTTAGTTTTTGGATTTATTGCTCACTCTTTACCAGATTTTCTTTTAAATACTTTATTTGCCGTTAATAATACTATTTCTCCTTTTCTTTCAGGATTAGGTGCTTTTAGTATTGCTTCTTTTTTCACTTTTTATCTAGGTAAAAGATTTGGTTTGCCCGGTATTGCTATTAGTTTTATCATTGCTGATATTCTTTATGCTTTATTCCTATTTCTTAGTAGCTTAAAATATCTAGATAAAAACATTTTAAAACCTTTATTTTTTAAAACATCCATCGTTTTTCTCTGCGCTTTAATTTCTGGAGTTGTTGGTTGGGGTTCATTAAAATTAATGACTCAGATATTTGACTCATCACGTATTGTTTATCTTATACTAGATAGTTTTATTGCTGGCTGTTTGATGGTTATTACTTATCTAATTACTATGCATCTGTTTAAAATTGAAGAATTCAATACAATGATCGGATTTCTTAAGAAACGTTTTTTAAAGCACTCATAATGGAAACATATATTAGAAATTTTGCAGTTATAGCTCATATTGATCATGGTAAGTCTACCTTAGCGGATAGATTTTTAGAAATAACCAAGACTATTTCTTCTTCCAAACTAAATGCGCAGTTTTTAGACAAGATGTCTTTGGAACAAGAAAAAGGAATTACTATTAAAATGCATCCTTGTCAAATGAAGTATACCTATAAAGACAAGATGTATACTTTAAATTTAATTGATACTCCTGGACATGTTGATTTTGGTTATGAAGTCTCTCGTTCTTTAGCTGCTATCGAGGGAGTCATTTTATTAATTGATGCCACTCAAGGTATTCAAGCTCAGACCCTTGGTAATCTTTATTTAGCTCAAAAACACAATTTAAAAATTATTCCTGTTTTGAATAAAATAGATTTAAATCCCGTGGGAGTTGATATTCTTAAAAAAGAAATTATGGAAATTACTAAAGTTTCTGAATCAGATATTTTAACTGTTTCTGCTAAAACAGGTATAGGAGTTAAAGAGTTATTGGATCGTATTATTGAAGTTTTTCCAGGACCCGAGAAACATGATGAAAAACCCTTAAGAGCTTTAATTTTTGATTCTCGTTATGATTCTTTTAAAGGGGTTTTAGCCTATGTAAGAATCTTTGAAGGAGAAGTTAAAAAAAATGAAGATATCTACTTAATCGCTGGAGGTTTAAAAGCCAAAACTATTGATTTGGGAATATTTAAACCTGATTTAGAATCATCTTCTACTCTTTGTTCTGGGGAAATGGGATGAGTCGCTACAGGATTAAAAGATCCTACTTTAGTTAAGGTAGGGGATACTATTACGCACTCAAGTTTTGTTGAAGAAGGTAAAGTTAAAGTCAAGGCATTAGAAGGATATGAAGAACCTCAATCCATGGTTTTTGCTGGATTCTATCCTGTTAATAATGATGATTTTGAAAACTTGAAAAAAGCTTTAGCTCAGTTAAAATTAAATGATGCTTCTTTGTTCTATGAAGTAGAATCTAACGATGCCTTAGGTAGAGGATTTCGTTTAGGATTTCTTGGTATCTTACATTACGAAATCATTTCTTTAAGACTAGAGCAAGATTTTAAATTAAATTTAATTACTACTACTCCCACAGTTCCTTACCTAGTACATCTTACTAATGGTAAAAAAGATATTGTTAAAAATCCCGTTGATTTCCCAGAAACATCCTTAATTGATTATGTTGAAGAACCTTACATTCATATGGAGATTTTAACTCCTAATAGATATTTAAATAATGTCATTAGTTTACTAGCCGGGTATCGGTCTGAACAAACCAATTTAGAGACTTTATCTCAGGATTTGTTATTAATTAACTACAAACTACCCCTAGCTGAGTTATTGTTAGATTTATATGATAATCTAAAATCAGCTAGTCAAGGGTTTGCTTCCATGAATTATGAATTAATAGGTTATGAAAAAACTAGTGTTTGCAAATTAGATGTTATTCTGCATCATGAAAAAGCAGAGAGTTTATCCTTTATCACTCCTAATGTTAATCTTTATCCTAAAGCTAGAAAATTTGCAGAAAAACTAAAAGAGATTTTACCAAGACAGATTTTTCCTTTAGAAATTCAAATTGCTAAAGAAGGGGATATTTTAGCTCGGGAAACTATCCCTGCTTTTAAAAAAGATGTTACAGGATATCTATATGGAGGAGATAGAACTAGAAAAATGAAGTTATGAAAGAAACAACAAAAAGGTAAAAAGAAATTAGCCCAGCGCGGAAGTGTCGAACTAGATTCCGCTACTTATAGAAAAATATTCTTAAATAAATAATATGAAAAAAGAAATTAAATTAAAATATTTTAATTTCAGAGTTATCTCCATTAGTATTTTGATCATTTTAGGCATTACCTTGCTTTATAAGGGAATGTTTGCTAATATTTTAAAACGAAGACAATTTTTAAAAACCCAGGCCGAAAATCTTCAAAAAGAGCTAGACTATCTTAAGAATGAAAATCTTAAATTAAAAGGAGCTGATTCTAAGGAAACAGATGAAGAATACTTGGAAAAAGAATCAAGATTATCCTTAGGGTTTAAAAAAGAAGGGGAGACAGTAGTAGTTTTAAACCCAGGGACTAGTACCAGTACTACCAAGCCAAATACTAATGATCTCTCTGGTTCTATCAACAAAATGATTGATTTTATTAAGGGGTTATTTAAATAATAACTGCGAGTGTGGTTTAGTGGTAGAATACAACCTTCCCAAGGTTGGGGCGGGGGTTCGATTCCCCTCACTCGCTCATGACTTGCAAAATATTTAATTTTCTGTTAAACTATATATACTATCACAATTACTTATTGTACCTTCACAAACACAGCGTACAACGCAGTCGTGGATTAATGGAGGATCTTATAAGTTTCAGCCTCTTCTCTCGTATGCTTTTGTTTTCGCTAAAACTTATGTAAAATAGTAGCTATTGCTACTAAAGGTCCTAGACGGGCGTTAGGGGACATTAGGGGCTTTAGGAGGTAACCTATATATAATTACCAAGAAATATGACTTATTTTAGTGGCCACTAGGATAAGTATGATCTTTTTGTATTAAGCCCTGTCCTCGGCCGTTTCCATTTAGTACAATATGGTAGGGTGACTTGTTGGCAGATGTGCCCAAAACTCGTCATCTCAGGGGGAAGCACTAGAGAAACTAGCTGTATTACTTAGACCTTAATAAGAGTAATAGCGATAAAATTCGCCTTCCTTGTATACACCGCCCTGTTTTAAGGGTCATATACCCTTACCCTACCCCTAAAATTCTTTTTATTTTTTAAAGGACAGTAAATATTACTGTCCTTTTTATATTTGCAAAAAAGATATAATTATGATATGATGGGAACATAAAATGCAATTTAAAAAGGAGGTTTTTATATGGGATTATTTAAGGACTATATGAAAGAAATGGAGAAAGAATTCAAGATAAATACAGAATTCTTAAATTCAGA
>CAZFNU010000029.1:0-9575 GCA_964520445.1 uncultured Candidatus Saccharibacteria bacterium | reverse complement strand
AGTTAAGATTTGTAAGGATTTAATTAATGATGAATCTAAATCACAACAAATTATTGATTTAAGCTATAACTACTTAACTTCTGATTTCTTAGGGTTAATTGCTAAAGAGGGGAAAGAATTTAAAGAAGAGTTATTAAACCCTAATAATTTTGCTATTTTAATTAAATATTTAGTAGAGAATAAAATATCTTCTAGGGGAGCCAAGATTATTATTGAGGATTTAGTTAAAGACGTTAATTTGAATACCGAGGATATTATTAAAGAGAAGAATTTAATTCAGGTTTCAGATGAGGGAGCTTTAACAGAAATTGTGAAAAAAGTATTAGAGAATAATCCTAGTTCTATAACTGAATTTAAGAATGGGAAAGAGTCAGTGTTACAATTTTTAGTAGGACAGGTTATGAAAGAAAGTAAGGGATCTGCTAATCCTCAGGTAGCTAAGGATACTTTAATAAAGTTAATGCATATGTAAACTAGATAGTATTTTTCTTTTTGTATTCTTTAATTTTGTCTCTTAGTTTAGCAGCTTCTTCAAAGTTTCATTCCTTAACTGCTTTTTGTAGTTGTTTTTCTAGATATTTTAATATGTTTTTATTGTTAGTGTCTATATTTTTATATTCATCATTTTCATTTCTTCAATCAGAAAAAGATTCTGTAATACCTCTATGAATTGTTTTTGGTGTGATATTGTGTTTTTTATTATATGCTCTTTGTATTTTTCTTCTCCTGTCAGTTTCAGAGATTGTGTTTTTAATTGAGTCGGTTATATTATCGGCGTATAGTATTGCTTTACCCTCAGTATTCCTCGCAGATCTACCAATAGCTTGAAGAAGAGAAATTTTATTTCTTAGATATCCTTCTTTGTCAGCATCAAGAATAGCTATTAAAGTTACTTCTGGAAGATCTAAGCCTTCCCTAAGAAGATTAATCCCTACTATAACATCAATTTCCCCGCTTCTTAATTGATTGATAATTTTTGGTCTTTGTAAGGGTTTTATTTCGGAATGGAGATAGTTAGCTTTAATATTCTTAGCTACTAGAAAATCAGTTAAATCCTGAGCAGATCTTTTAGTTAGGGTTAAAACTATAGTTTTTTCTCCTTTTTTTACTTGTTTTTCGATTTCAACTACTAGGTCAGGAATCTGAGTTTTACAAGATCTAATTTCTATCTTAGGATCTATAATCCCTGTAGGCCTGATTAGTTGTTCTACAACATGTTCTTTTGATTTTTCTAATTCTCATTCTTTAGGAGTAGCTGAGGTATATATTATTTGAGAAGTTTGTTTTTCGAATTCATCAAATTTAAGAGGTCTATTATCAAGAGCTGAAGGGAGTCGAAACCCAAAATTAATTAGAGTTTGTTTCCTTGATTTATCTCCTCAATACATTCCTTGTATTTGAGGAATGGCGATATGGCTCTCATCTACGAATATTAAGAAATCATTATTAAATCTATAATGATAATATCCTAGTAAAGTAAATGGGGGATCACCAGGTTGTTTGAAGGTTAGATGACGTGAATAATTTTCAATTCCATTACAGTATCCGGTATTTTTTAACATTTCTAGGTCATAGTTAGTTCTATGTTTTAATCGTTCATATTCAACTAATTTTTTTTGTTTTTTTAATTTAGCCAATTCTTCTTTTAACTCTAGTTTAATACTGTCAATAGCAGTATTAATTTTTTCTTTTTCAGTGAAGAAAAGAGTAGCTGGATAAATTGTAAATTCATTTAAATCAGATTCCTGATAGTTTGTTCTTAATTCTGGAAGAGATATTTTATTGGCAGCTTTTCTTAATATATTTGTTTTAGTAGATATTTTTTTAATTACATCTTTACTAAATTCTACTTCTAATATTTCACTCCCAATAGGGAGAAATATCTCTAATATATTATCTCTGAATCTAAAACAGCCTGATTCAGGATCTAGGTTTTTATTCTCATATTGAAGAGTTACTAGTTTTTGACTTAGATCTTGTCTTGATATTTTATCTTGGAGTTTTAATTTTAAACTAGAATGTTTGTAACTTTCTGGATCACCAGCTCCATAGATAGCAGAGACAGAAGCAATAATTATTACATCCTCTCTGGATAATAAATTTGATACTGCTGCTGACCTTAATTCATCTATGTATTTATTTATTTTTGCATCTTTGGCTATATATGTATCAGTAGTAGGCATGTAGGCTTCTGGTTGATAATAATCATAATAACTAATAAAGAACCCTACAAAGTTATTAGGGAAGAATTGTTGGAATTCCTGATAGAGTTGGGCAGCTAAGGTTTTATTTGGGGAAATAATTAATACTGGTTTTTGGGTATTTTTTATTACGTTAGCTAAAGAAAAAGTTTTGCCACTGCCAGTGGTCCCTAAAAGGACCTGGTGTTTAACCCCGTCATTAATATTCTTAGTTAATTTTTTTATAGCATCTGGCTGATCTCCAGTTGGACTATAATTTGATTTTAGTTCGAATTTCATAGCACCTAGTATCTTAGCAAATTTTCTTGATTTTGTCTAGATTTTATGATATATTTAGGATAGTAATAAATTAATACCTTTTTATGAAATTTTTAAAGAAAATATTGACATTAGGGTTTAAGATAATACGGGAGATAAAAGACCGTTTTTTTACCTATGTAGGTAAGATTATATTAGGATCAAGGCAGAGAAATATGGTTATCATTGGGGTTACAGGAACTAAAGGGAAAAGTACTGTTATGAGTTTGATGTCTTGAATCTTACAAACTGCCCATATTCCCTTTGGTAGTTTTTCTACTATTGAACAGAATATTAATGGAGAAGTAATTCATAATGATAGTAAATTAACTATGCCAGGGAGAGCGGCTATAAATATGTTTTTAAAGAAAGCATATGATAAGGGGGCAAGAATTGGATTAGTTGAAGTTACTTCTGTAGGGATGAAACAACATCGGGGAGATTTTATTGAATGAGACGTGGCAGTATTAACCAACTTACAACCAGAACATTTAGAAATCCATGGAGGATTTGAAAACTATAAACAATGTAAAGGGATGTTATTTAAGTTCTTAAAGAAATATCCAATAAAATATATTAAGAGCAAAAAGATTTTAAAAACTAGTATTATTAATTTTGATGATGCTAATACTGATTACTTTTTAAAAATACCAGCAGACAAGAAGATTGTAGTCTCTATGAAAGATAATCCAGATATTACTAAAATTAAATTATTGAATTTAGAACTATTTAAACCAGAATTAGTAAGGGCAGATGATTCAGGTATGGATATTCAGATTTATGGTAAAGTTTACCATATTAATTTACTTGGGGATTATAACGTATACAATGTATTATATTGTTTAGTCTTAGCTAAATATTTGGATATTGATCAAGAGGGTGTGGTACAAGCATTACAGACTTATCAAGGAGCACCAGGAAGAATGCAATTTATTAAAACAAGAGATAATATTTCAGTGGTAGTAGATTATGCCCATACACCTGATTCGTTGGAAGCAGTGTATTCTACTTTGAAAAAATTAGGATATAAATATATTATTGGAGTTTTGGGAGCAACAGGAGGAATGCAAAATCAAATCAATACTTTAGGAATTGTTGATTCGGCTACAGGGGGGACTAGGGATGAATGAAAAAGACCAGTTATGGGAGAAATGGCAGAAAAGTATTGCGATCATATAATTTTGACTAATGAAGATCCATATGATGAAGACCCAATGAAAATTATTGAAGAAGTTAATTCTGGTATTAAAAATAAAGAAAAAGTAGAGGTTATCTTAGATAGGAAATTAGCTATTCGTAAAGCAATAGATATAGCTAAAAGTGGTAGTGTAGTAGTAATCACTGGCAAGGGATGCGAAAAAACCATGATGGTTAAAGGAGGAGTAAGAGGAAGTAAATCAGTATTATGACCAGGGGATTATGAATTATCAAGAATATATTTAGTCGATTTTAATAAGGAAATAATTTAGTAATATGGAAGAAGAACAAAAACAACAAAATGTTAAATTAGAATTTGTTTTAGCAGAAGAAGAAACAAGAGAATTCTGGGAACAGAATAAGATTTTCGATAAAACTCTAATTAATAGAAAGAAAGCTAAAGAATGAGTTTTCTTTGAAGGGCCACCTACAGCTAATTATAAACCAGGGGTACATCATGTATTAGCTAGGGTTTATAAAGATTTGTTATGTAGGTATAAAACAATGAGAGGATTTTTAGTTAATAGAAAAGCAGGATGAGATACTCATGGATTACCCGTAGAATTAGCTATTGAAAAAACATTGGGACTATCTTCTAAAAATGATATTGAACATTATGGAGTAGCTAAATTTAATAAATTAGCTAAAGATTCTGTTTGAAAATATGTAAAAGATTGAGAGAAGAATACAGAAGAGATTGCTTACTGAGTTGATTTAAAACATCCATATATGACCTATGATAAGAACTATATGGAATCTGTTTGATGGATTATTAAACAGATTGATGAAAAGAAGTTATTATATAAAGGATATAAGGTGGTACCATTTTGTCCTAGATGTGGAACCAGTTTATCAAGTCATGAAGTAGCACAGGGGTATGAAACAGTTAAAGATCCATCAGTTTATGTAAAGATGAAATTAAAAGAAAGTAAAGATTTGTTTGAAGAGGATTTAAATTTATTAGTTTGGACTACTACTCCTTGGACATTATTTGCTAATGTGGCAGTAGCAGTTAATAAAGATTTTAATTACGGGATTTATAAACTAGATGATGAGTACTATATCAGTCATACTGATATATCTACTTTATCTTTTTTGAAAGATAGAGTAGTAGCCAAGATTAAAGATATTAAAGGAAGCGAATTAGTTGGAAGATATTATTCTGCTTTATATGAGAACAAAAAAGTTATTGGGGAAAATGATAAAACATATTCGGTAGTTTCAGCGGAATTTGTATCTGGAGAAGATGGGACAGGGTTAGTACATATTGCCCCTGCTTTTGGTATCGAAGATAAGGAATTAGGAGATAAATTGGGATTACCATTGATTTTAAATGTAGATTCTTCAGGGTTAATGATGTCAGGGAATAATATGTTACATGAAGTAGAAGGGATGTTTTTTAAAGATGCAGATCCAATTATTATGAAAGATTTAGCTAAAAGAGGATTATGTTTGCACTATAACCTACAAGGGACAGAGCATGAATATCCTTTTTGTTGAAGATGTAACACCCCTTTAATCTACAGAGCTAATGATACTTGATTTATCAAGATGAGTGCGTTAAAAGATCAGTTAATTAAGAATAACCAAACTATTAATTGGGTTCCAGAATATTTAAAGGAAGGGAGATTTGGAGAATGATTGAAAGATATACGAGATTGAGCATTATCTAGAGAAAGATACTGAGGAACACCATTACCAGTGTGAACTTGTGATAAATGTAAACATCAGGAAACTATTGGATCAATAAAAGAATTAGATGAAAAAGCAAATACAAAAACTACTTTTTATTATATGAGACATGGAGAAAGTGTTTCTAATGTAAGAGAGGTTGTTTCTTCTTATCCTACTCCTTTTGTAGATCATGTTACCGAAAAGGGGAAAGAAAATATTAAAAAAGCAATTGATAATTTTTTAAAATTAAAAATTAAGATTGATTTAATTGTTACTTCTGATATATTACGTACTAAAGAAACTGCAGAGATGATGGCAGATGCTTTAGGGTGTCCTTTAATTTATGAGGAAAGATTGAGGGAAATTAATTTTGGGGAATACAACGGAAAATCAGCTAAGAAAGCATTAGAATTTTTTAGGCATGAATCTCGAGAAGATTTTGAATCATTCTTTCCTGGAGGGGAAAGTTTAGCTCAAAAACAAAAAGATGCTATGGCCGTATTATTTGATTTACAAAAGAAATATCCTGGGCAAACCATTATGGTAGTTTCTCATAAAGGAGTTATTAAATTAATGGAAGCTAAATTAACAGGAGAAGAACCAGTTGATTATATGGTAGACGAGACATGACCTAGGAATTCTGAGATTGGGAAATTAAGTTATTTAAATGCACCATATAACCCTGAGACACAGGAATTGGATTTGCATAAACCATATGTAGATGATTTTTATTTAAAATGCCCTGTATGTGGTGGGTTGATGAAAAGGACTAAAGAAGTAATTGATTGTTGATTTGATTCAGGATCTATGCCTTTTTCTCAGATTCATTATCCATTTGAAAAAGATAAATTTAAATTCCCAGCTGAGTTTATATGTGAAGGAATTGATCAAACAAGAGGTTGGTTCTATACTCTATTAGCTATTTCTACATGTTTGGGTATGGGAGTCCCATATAAAAATGTTTTATCTTTGGGTTTAATTTTAGATGAGAAAGGGGAGAAGATGTCTAAATCTAAAGGTAATATGTTAGATCCAGAAGATTTATTAGCTAAATATGGGGCTGATACATTACGTTGATATCTATATTCTGTTAATTCTCCAGGAGAAGCAAAGAAGTTTTCTGAAAAAGATTTAATTTCTTCTCAGAGAAGATTTTTAAATACTATTTGAAATGTATATAAATTTTATGAAACTTATGCACATAAGGGCCGTAATTTAAGTTTAAAAGAATTAGTCTTGAAAGTTAAAAGTCTAACTGATTTGGATAAATGAATTTTAGCAAGATTAGAAGAAACTAAATTAGAGTATATTAAATCATTTGATAAATATGACACCTATAAAGTTACCCAATTACTAGATTTATTAGTTGACGATTTATCTAGATGATATTTACGTAGATCAAGAAAGAGATTACAATTATCTGATGACAAAAGAGATTATCTAAAAGCTTCGTTAGTTTTAGGAACAGTATTAAAAGAAGTTTCTAAATTAATGGCACCTTTTAGTCCATACATATCAGAATTAATCTGGCAGAGATTAAAAGATTTTAAAGATGGGAAATCAGTTCATTTAACTAAGATAGAAGAAGCCAGAGAGAAATTAATTGATAGGAAATTAATTAATTCTATGAATGTTTTAAGAGATGTAGCAAATAAGGCATTAAAACTAAGACAAGAAATTGGAATTAAAGTTCGTCAACCATTGGCATCCCTAAATTTAAAGAAGAGAATTATTTGATCTACTAATTTAAAAGAAATATTAATGGACGAAATTAATGTTAAAAAGATTTCTTTTAATCCAAAATTAAAAGAAGAAATAGCATTAGACAAAAAGTTAACTCCGGTATTAATCAAAGAAGGACAGTATAGAGAATTAGTTAGAACTATACAAGGAATTAGACAAGAGATGAATTTGACTCCTAAAGATAGAGTTATATTATCTTTTACCAATGTATCAGAAGAAATAAAGAAATTCTTATTGAGTATTAATTTGGATTTATGTAAGGAAGTTAAAGCTAAAAAGCTAGTATTTACTGAGCTAGATTCGTTTATTAATAAAAGAGAGATAGAAATACTAGATAAAACTGTTGTTTTGAGTATTGGGTAATACATTGACAAAATCACGATTCTTTGATAAGATCATCATATTAAGGGGATGTTTGGCTTCGATAAGAAACAACTCTTTAATAATGCAAGCCAAGGAGGCTTTGTTTACCTTGTAAATCACCAAAGCAAACAATAACTGTCAAATCTTATCAACCTTCCTACGCTTTTGCGTAGAGGGTTACGACAACCCCTAGGGAGGACCCCTGATAGGTCCTAGGGTACATTTTCAGGGTGCGTTAAGTGATGTTGGTTTTACTTAATTAAGACTTAATCAACTTTTAGGAGAAGATTTTTGTCTGTTCTGATCTTTTCCTAGAGAATTTAAACAGAATATGCTTGTAGAGTTATTAGGGATAGTTTTTTAGACGTGGGTCCAATTCCCACCATCTCCACTAATCAAAAATTAAATTATTAAATGAGTTACGAAAATCAAGAAATCCATTTAATTGGATTGGACGGTAAAAATATGGGAGTTACTAGTTTTGCAGAAGCTAAAGCTATGGCTTTAGAACAAAAATGCGATTTAATTAAAGTATCTGACAAGGCAATACCTCCAATTTATAAACTAGGAGATTTTGGAAAGATTAAGTATATGGAAGAAAAGAAAAAAAGAAAAGAGCAATTAAAACAAAGACAAGATGTTGAAAAGACAATTAGAATTAATTTTAACGAGGGAATGCACGATTTAGAAACTAAAGCTAAAAGAGTAATGGAATTTTTAGCAGAAGGAAGAAGAGTGCGAATTGAAATGAGGTTAGCAGGTCGCGAAAGAGCTCATGCGGATTTATCTAGAGAGAAATTTATGGTTTTTATGGGATTAATTACAGAACCATTTAAATACTTTAAGGAAGTTTCTAGGATGCCTAATGGCTGTGAAGCAACAATTATGTCAAATAAAATATAAATTAATACTATGAATAGAAAATTTTTTAGCAAAAGAGTAAAAATTACTAAGACCGGAAAAGTAGTAAGAAGAGCTAGCAATACAGCGCATACAACTTCTTCGGATAGTTCTCGTACAAAAAATCGTCGAAAAACTGTGAAAGCATTTCATAAAACAATCATTAAATCATTAAATAAGATAGCTTAAATTTAATATATGGCAAGAGTTAAATCAGGTGTGATTGCACACAAAAGAAAAAAGACATTACTAAAAAGTACTAAAGGATTTAGATGAGGAAGAAAATCTAAATTCAGAGCTGCTAAAGAAGCTATGTTACATGCAGGGGCTCATGCGTACCGAGGAAGAAAAGAAAAGAAAAGAGATTATCGCAAGAAATGAACAGTACAATTAGGAGCAGCGGTAAAAGAATATTCTTTGAGTTATAGTAAATTTATTAGATTATTGAAAGATAGCAAGATAGAAATGGATAGAAAAGTATTAGCTGATTTGGCTAATAATCATAAAGAAATATTCAAGCAGATAGTAGAGAAAATTAAGGAATAAGAAAAAAAGAATCAAAATATGAATTTTGATTCTTTTTATTGTAAATATATATAAAATATGTTATATTATATTTGTGCTAATAAACTTTTAAAACTACAATATGAATAACAAAATATGAGGGATTATATCTATTATTTCTTTATGTATAGTAGCCCTTGTTTTATTATTAGGAGTAGGGTATTTTGTAGCTAAAGCATCATATAACAAGGTTTTAACTCATATTGATGAATATATTCTTCAAGAGAAATATACAGAGGTTTTAAATATCTTAAAACCTTATTCTTTTATTAATTTTAATAGTCCTAAATATTATATTCTTTCTAGTTTTATCTTGGCTTTAAAGAATAATGGGACATACCAAGAAACTCAAAAACAAGATTTTCTTCTTATTGAAGAATACTTAAATAAAGCAGAAAAGATAGTTAAAGCTAATAGTAAAGGGGAGTTGATGTTGGATAATAAAGATCTTGAAAACTTATCTTTTTCCTATACTACAATCAAGAATTATGTAAAAGCCTTAGAATATATTAAAAAACTAGCTTTAAAAGATCCTTCTAATTCTGAATGACAAACTCGTATAGCTTATCTTGAAGATATGAATTACAACAAAGTTGAAGCTCAGAAGATGTATACGGAAGCCTATACAAAAGATCC
>CAZFNU010000028.1:0-9851 GCA_964520445.1 uncultured Candidatus Saccharibacteria bacterium | reverse complement strand
CTGTTGTGAGGGATACTAACTTAATCTTAAACTACAAATTCTTGGAAGGTAGTGGAACTACTACCTATGATAGTTCTGGGAGGAATAATACAGGTACTCTTTACAACACCCCTGTCTGAACAGCTGTTACATCAGGAGAGATGACTATGTACTATCCTGTGGCTGGTACTTCCTATATCCAAACCCCTTCTTTTGCTATACCTGATACAGGGATACTTACTATAGAGGCGTGGATGAAGAGTGTGGCTAAGGTTGGAATACATCAAACATTAATTGGTGATTCTACTGATGGTACCACTGGACTCATTTTTACTTACAGAGGTGCTGGTACAGATAATGTTACTTTTAATTACAGTAATGGATCTATAAGAGTAGAGCCCTTGTTTTCTGGTTTTTTCACTGGGCTAGATAATCAATATATTAATATTGTATTTGTTTGTGACTATACTGGTAAAACATTAAAAGCTTATAGAAATGGAGTTCAGTTTGACGTAACGAAAACTCTTACGGGTACTCCATTGTTCCCTTCAATCATTAGAACAAGATATATTGGTGCCCTTAATTCAGGTGCCTATAAACTTACCGATGGCTCCCTTGATGAAGTAAGGATATATAATAGGGGATTGAGTGCAGATGAGGTTATGTCTAGATATAACAAAACTAAGGGAAGATATCAATAAAAAGTAAATTGACCTTATAAAGACGATGGTTTCGGAATCAATGTGTCCCTGACACATACAGGACGATTCCGAGAAAATATGATAAAATACATTAAATTAATAAATAAAATTAGATTCAAAATATGTCTTTCTCTTTTTTAAGAAAAAAAGATGCTCGGGTGTTAACCAACAATGAAGTTGAACAATTTAATGTCTTCCTAGAAATTCAACTAGAACATTATCTTAAATTTGCTAAGATTAAAAATCTATTTGGTCTTTCCACCGAAGTCTCCATGGGGATTATAAACTTTATTGGAAAAAATTGAAAAAATATTCCCAAAGCCACAAAAGAAGAATACAATACTAAAACTAGGCAAGAGTTAATAGAAATTATAAAAAAAACTCCAATTGATTACTCTAAAATGTAATCAAATAAATCCAACAAATTAATTAAAAAAATGAAAAAACTACTTCGTAACATCAAAAATTGAAGATTCACGGTTATAGCTATAGATTTAAGTTTAATTATCTTAATAACTTTATTTAGTATTCTTAATTTTAATTTACCCATTATCTTATCCCAAATAATTAATGTAATTATCGCTATTTTATCTTTAATTTTATTTGTTATCTTCATTGATTTCTTAGACAGAATATCCAAAGTTGAAACAGAAAAAGCTCAAACTAACGGAATACTAGAAAGTATGGGAGATGGGGTTATATCCTATACTCAAAAATTTCAAATAATTTCTGTTAATGAATCTTTGGAACATATCTGTGGAGTTAAAAAATCAGATTTATTAGGTAAGATTATAACCCCAGAATGGGATAATAACCCTAAATTATCTTTATTAGCTAAAATAGTTTTTCCTACTCTTTCTCCTACTATCTACCGCATGACTACTACAGATTATCCTAGTAAAGTAGTTTTGAAATTAGAATCTCCTGAAGAAAAAATATTAGAAATTATTACTAATAGAATTATTAATAAATTTAGTGGATCTACAATCTTTATTAAAATTATCAAAGACAGAACTAGAGAAGAACAATTATTAAAATTAAAATCTGATTTTATTACAGTAGCAGCCCATCAATTACGTACTCCTATTACAGGAGTTGCTTGAAGTTTTGATATGCTAAAAAATGAGTCAACGGGCCCATTAAATGATAAACAAAAAGAAATTATTAATTTATCTACTGACGCTATTGAAGAAATGAAAAAAACCATTGAAGACCTATTAGAAGCAGCTAAGATTGAAGAGGGGAAATCTGAATACAATTTTAAACCTGCTCAATTAGAATCTTTATTTGATGAAGTTATTAACTTATATGGTCCTAAATGCATGGAAAAGAATATTAAAATATTAATTGCTAAGCCGAATCCTCCTTTATTACCTCTAGCTATTGATAAAGATAAATTAAAAGTAGCAATTCAGAATTTAATTGATAATGGTATCAAATACAATGTTCAAAATGGAGAAATCAGAATTAATATTCAAAAATTAACTGATAAACCATATATCCAAATAGATATCCAAGATACCGGTATGGGAGTTCCTGCTAAAGATTTACCCAATATGTTTGCTAAATTCTTTAGAGCTGAAAATGTAGTTAAACAAGAAACAAGAGGAACTGGATTAGGACTACATATAGTTAAAAATATTATTGAAAACCATGGGGGTAAGATTTGGGTTGAATCAGTTGAGAAAAGGGGAACTACTTTCCATTTTACTCTTCCTGCTGACCCCTCTTTAATTCCTCCTCAATATCAAAAACCTCTTAATATATTATAGTTCATTAATTAGTTTGTGTCAATATTGATTTTTTATTAAAAAAAGAATATACTTAGACTATAATTAAATATTTCAAACATATACTATGAAAAAACAAAAAAACCAAGAACCAATTACTAAGGCTATCTTAACAGAAGTTATAACAGGTGCCTTTAAAGAATATGATAAAAAGATCGATAAAAAGTTTGATAATATCAATAAACAATTTAATGATCTTACAATAATTCTTAATCAAAATTTTGACGATATTGCACAAAAATTAGATGATATAGAAGAAACTGTAGATATCTCTGAACGTAGAACAAGAAATACCAAAGATGATCTTGAGAGATATAAAGTATTACACGCAAAAGAACATGACAAAATTGAAGCTAGTTTTACTAAATTAGGATTAAGATATTAGTAATAAAATAAACTTCATTCAATAACAAAATAATTAGCACTCTTGACAAAAGAGTGCTAATTTGCTAGTATAGGAATATTATGAAACAAGAACTATCACCAAGGCAAAAACAAATACTTTATTATCTATCCCTGGAACAAATAGAAAATTCCGAACCAGTAGGTTCTATTCAAATAAAGGAAAAATATGATTTAGATTTTAGTCCTGCTACAATCAGACATGAATTATTTGAACTATGCCAGATGGATTATTTAGAACAACCTCATACTTCCGCCGGTCGTATTCTAAGTGATATCGGCTGGGAGGCTCTAATTACTGATTTCTTAGATAATGTGTTTACAGATAGTTTTTTTAACCCCCCAAATGATTTAAAGGAACTAGCAGAGATATTGTCTAATAAAACCAAAACTCTAAGTATCGTATACAATTGGAATAGTGATGAAATTTATAAAACAGGGTTAGAATACATCCTAAACGAGAAAACCATTGATAATTTAAATGAACTATCATTAATAGCTAAATCTATAGATAATATTGACAGGAAAATCAAATTAATGAAAGATAAACTCTATGATAAACAAATTAATGTTTTTTTCAAAAAGAATAATTCAGTATTAGAAACTAATAAATTAACTTTTATAGGGACTAAATCAAATAAAGATAAATTAATTATTGGGATTATAACCCCAAAGGTCACAGACTATGAAGAGCATTTTAAACTCTTCCAAAGCTTAATCAATTCTTTAAATTAATATTATGGATGAAGAAAAAAAAGAAGAATTAGAAAATATTGAAGATTTAAAAAAGAAATGTGAAGAATACTTAAATAATTGGCATACTGAACGCGCTAATCTTCTTAATTACCAACAAAATGAAAGAAGTAGATTTGAAGGTTTTGCTAATTTACAAGAAATGTCAATGCTAAATGAATTACTCAATATTATGGATAGTTTTGAACTTTCTTTTAATGCCATAGGAGAGTGTGATGAAAACCCAAGACTAAAACAAATGAAAGAAGGTTTTTATCTCATCTATTCTCAAATGGAAAATATTCTTAAAAAACACAATGTCATTAAAATTGAAGCCCTCAATAAACAATTTGATCCAAATCTCCATGAAACAGTCGAAAGCCATGAAGATAAAGAAAAACCAGATGGATTAATAATTGAAGAATTTCAAAAGGGGTATCTATATAAAGATGTCGTTTTAAGACCAACTAAGGTCAAAATAATTAAAAACAATTAATAAAACTTTAAACGAAGAAATATGTCTAAAATATTAGGAATTGATTTAGGAACTACGTATTCAGAGGTTGCTGTTTTTGAAAATGGTCAACCAAAGATCATTGAAAGTAGTGAAGGGGAGAGAACAGTCCCTTCTATGATCGCTATCTCTAAAAATGGGGAACGTTTAAGCGGTACTTTAGCTAAACGCCAATCTGTTACTAACCCATTAAACACCATCTACTCTGTTAAAAGATTTATTGGGAGAAGATTTACTGACCCTGAAACCCAAGATGATATTAAATCATTACCATATGAAACTCGTTCCTCTGATTCAGGAGGAGTGGAAGTTAAAATGGGAGATCGTTGATACAAGCCCGAAGAAATATCAGCTATGGTTTTACAAAAATTAAAAGCAGACGCTGAATCTAAACTAGGACAACCTATTTCTGAAGTTATTGTTACTGTCCCTGCTTACTTTAATGATTCTCAACGTCAAGCTACTAAGAATGCTGGGGAAATAGCTGGATTAACTGTTAAAAGAATTTTAAATGAACCTACTGCTGCTGCTGTAGCTTATGGTTTTAATAAAAAAAATCAAGAAAAAATATTAGTCTTTGATTTCGGAGGTGGTACATTAGATGTTTCCATTATCGAAGTAGTGGGTACTAGCGATGAAACAGGATCATTTGGAGAAAATATTTCCGTTCTTGGTACAGGAGGAGATACCCACTTAGGAGGAGATGATCTTGATAAAAGATTAATGGAATATATCATTTCTGAATTTAAAAAATCAGATGGTATTGATTTAACCCAAGATAAATTAGCTTTGCAAAGAATTAAAGATGGAGCAGAAAAAGCTAAAAGAGAATTATCCACTATGCAAGAAACAGCTATTAATTTACCTTTTATTACTTCTACTGCTGATGGTCCAAAGCATTTAGATATTAAAATTTCTCGTTCTAAATTTGAAGAATTAATTAAAGATTTAATTGATCGCTCAATTGAAAAAATGAAAGAAACAATATCCGAAGCTTCTTTAAAACTTTCTGACATAGAGGATATTATATTAGTCGGTGGTACTACTCGTATTCCAGTTATTCAACAACGTATTCAAGAAATCTTTGGAAAAGAACCTAAAAAAGATATTAATCCAGATGAAGTAGTAGCTATGGGTGCTGCTATTGTAGCTGGCGCTTTACAAGGAGAAGTTAAAGACTTACTCTTATTAGATGTTACTCCTTTGTCTTTATCTATTGAAACACTTGGAGGAATTGCTACTCCTATGATTCCTAAGAATACCTACGTTCCTACTAAAAAAACTGAAATCTTCTCTACAGCTGCTGATAATCAACCTGCTGTAGAAGTACATGTTACTCAAGGGGAAAGACCATTAGCCAAAGATAATAAAACCCTTGCTAGGTTTGTCTTAGATGGAATTATGCCATCTCCTCGTGGTATTCCTCAAATTGAAGTAACTTTTGATATTGATCGTAATGGTATTTTAAATGTTTCAGCCGTAGATAAAGCTACTCAAAAAACCCAATCAGTTAAAATTGAAGCTTCTACAAATCTTTCTAAGGAAGAAATTGAAAAAATGAAACAAGAAGCAGAATCCTTTGCTCAAAATGACTTAAAGATAAAAGAATTAGTAGAATTAAAAAATCAAGCTGATAACTTAATCTATACTTCTAAAACTAGTTTAAAAGAAGCTGAGGGTAAAATTCCTGATGATCTTAAAAATACAATTAATGAAAAAATATCTCATCTTGAACAATTAAGAGCCAAAGAAACTACCGATACAGAAGAATCTCTTAAACTTCTTAAAGAGGGTATAGAAGATTTGTCCAAATCCCTTTCTGAAATTGGTTCTCATGTCTACAAAAAAGAAGAAACTCCAACACCTCAAGACACTACTGCAACCGACAATACCAAGAAACCTGATGAAGGAGAAGTCCAAGACGCTGATTTTGAACAAAAACCATAACTGTGGATAAGTTTGTAGACAAGCAAGAAGTTTTATGATACTATTATTCTATATCTTAAATTAATTATATATATGAATATATCATTTTGAAAAAGAAAACCAGCAGTTGGTACTAATTTCCAAAAATTGTATCAAAATAGAAAAATAGACAACATCCCTTTACTGAAACAAAATATTCTAGGGGTTGTGTCAGTCTTACTCTTTTCTGCTTTCAGCTTCTGCTTGTCTCAAATTCTGTTTTTCCCTAATCCTTCCTTGACACTACTTGTTGTTTTCGGAACTAGCTTAATCTTAGGTTTAATTTTTCTTTTCTTTATGTTATTCGTTCTTCGTACTAAAGAATTATTAATATGGATTTCGTTTATCTTAGCTGGTATTGCAGCTCCTTTTTATAAATCTTTTGCTATCATCAACCTTGTTACTTTCTGTGGATTAATTATGAGTATGTTATTACTCTTTTATGGTTCTTATCAAATACATAGAGAAGCTGAGAACTATATCAAATTTAGCTGAAAAAAGTTTGTAAAAGCAGGAGCTAATTATATTGTTTTTGGAATTCTTCTCTTTTTAATGTTAATTTTTTATCAAACATATCTTCTAGAAACAAAAACTCAGAATACTTCTTTAACTGACTATTCCTTCTTTATCTTAGAAAAAACTTCTAGTTTTATTCCTTACTTTTCTCTAAACACTACTGTTGATGATCTTCTAACTAAAACTACTCAAAACCCTGCTATTCAAAGTTACTTCGGTTCTAGCGGGCTAATGGGCCTTGTCGATGTTAACAGTATGGCCAGAGACAATTTGGGGAAAATAATCAACCAAAATCTTACTGGTAAAGAAACTCTTTTAACCTTACTAAAAAATTATATTAGTAATATTACTAACCCCACTATTAAAGGGTTAATACTCGGAATATTACTTATTAGTATTTTTAGTTTATTAAATTTAACCTTCTTTGCTCTTAATCTTATCACTGTTCCTATTGGATGAATAATATTAAAGATATTATTATGAACCAAATTCTTTAATTACAAAACTCTTAGTGTAGAACAACAAACTTTATCAATAGAATAATATGCCTAACAAAGATTACTATAAAATCTTAGGAGTCTCTGAATCTGCCTCAGAAGAAGAGATAAAAAAAGCTTTTCATAAATTAGCCTACCAATATCATCCTGATAGACCAGGAGGTAATGAACATAAATTTAAAGAAATTAATGAAGCTTATCAAGTCTTAAGTGATAAAAAATCAAAAGAACAATACGACCATTATCGTCAATATGGTTCCAATTTTAATACCTCTGGTTTCCAAGGTTATCCTAGTGGATTCCAAAATGTTAATTTTGATTTTGGTTCTGATTTTAGTTTTAATATTAATGATATCTTTACAGAATTTTTTAATCGTCAGTACCGTGCTCGCAATGAGAATATCGAAATAGCTATTGCCATTACTTTAGAAGAAGCCCACAAAGGACTCTTTAAAGAAATTTCTTTTAAACGCTATCAAGGAGATAAATTAACATCCGAGAATCTTAATATTAAAATCCCGGCTGGAATTAAAAATCAGGATACTATAAAATTTTCTCAAAAAGGACAACATAAACACACCGATATTTCCCCAGGAGATCTTTTAATTCATGTGGTTATAAAACCCCACAAAATATTCGAAAGAAAAGGGGATGATTTATTTACCACAATAAATATTAACTTTATCCAGGCTATCTTAGGCACTAATAAAGAAATCAAGGATCTGGAAAATAAAGATATTATTGTTCATATTCCTAAGGGCATTGATTCTAATACTATTCTTAAGCTTAAAAACAAAGGAATTAAACATCTTAACAAACCTGGGACAGGGGATTTATATATTACAGTTTTAATTAAAACATCTAAAAAAGTATCGCATAAAGCTGAAAAACTATTACAAGACCTAGAAAAAGAGCTAGAATAATAGTTTTCCACAGCCCCTATTGACTTTTACTTTAAAATTGTTTATACTTAAATTATAAATATGTTCGGAGTCGACTCTTAATATATTTAAATTTTTAAAAATTGTTAGTCTTAATAAACTTTTTACTATGATAAAAGAAAACAAAGGTTTTACATTAGTAGAGTTGATGATTGTATTAGCTATTCTTGCTTTACTTGCTGCTATCATTATCTTTGCTTTAAATCCAGCACAACTTTTTGCTAGAGCTCGCGACTCTCAAAGACTTGCTGATTTAAGAGCGTTAACTTCAGCTATTAACTACTACTTAGTTATTACTACTACTCCAGTATTAGATGGAGATACCAATACTCTCTGTGTAGGTGGTACTGCTAGTAAGACAATTTACGCTACTTCTGCTGTTACAGCAGCTGTTCCTTGGGCAACCACTAATACCACTGCTCGTGGTATGGATGGTACTGGATGAATCAAAATTAATTTTGCCGCAACTGGTGAAATTCCTTTAGGTTCTCTCCCAATTGACCCAAAAAATGGTGGATCTGCTGCTTCTCCTTCAACCTTCTATGCTTTCGCTTGTAGTTCTTCTCAAGGATTTGAAATCAATACTAATATGGAATCTACAACATATAAAGCATCTGAGGGGACTGACGGCGGAGACTTTACTGTTACTTACGAAGTAGGTACAGATCTTACCTTACTTCCTTCTGCTACTGCTTCTGGTTGGTTCTTAAACCAATAATCTTAATTAAGATTGTTATTCTTTAACATCTTTTTATAGATACTTAATCCTACTATAACTCTTTGAGTATAGTAGGGTTTTTGTTATGTGGAAAACTTACTTGACTTTTTACATAAAATTGTTTATACTCTGTTTATATTAAAAAGCCGAATTAAAATATATTCTTATTCAAATAAATGAAATTATTATGAAAGATACTAAAGGTTTTACATTAGTAGAGTTGATGATTGTTATTACAATTTTAGCTATTCTTGCCGCCATTATTATTTTTGCTTTAAACCCAGGACAATTATTCTTTAGGGCTCGAGATGCGCAAAGGTTTTCTGATTTACGTGCTCTAAGTACTGCTATAAATTACTATATGTTAGTTACCACCACTCCATATCTCGATAATGCTACTAACACCACCTGTTTTGGTACTGCAACCACTCCAACTCTTTATACTACTGTTACCACTGGTTCCTCTACTGGCTGAACTTGAAACACTACCGGTACTACTGGACGTCTTTTAGATGGTACTGGATGAATCAAAATTAATTTTACTGCTACCAATGAAATACCACTAGGCAGCTTACCTTTTGATCCACAAAATGCTGGTAATGCTGGCACTCCTTCTACCTATTATGCCTTTGCTTGTAGCTCGACTCAGTCATTTGAAATTAATACTAATCTAGAATCCTCTTATTACAAAATTCAAGAAGTAGGGGACGGAGGAGATATAGCTGGTCTATACGAAGTGGGTACTTCTCTAACAATACTACCTACTGCTACCTCTGTAGGATATTATCCAAATCACTAAACCTATTGAAAATGTCAGTTCTTACTTTCTTTAATGTTCTGTTTTATAATTATTTTAATCCTATCATTGCTCTTCTAGGCATGATAGGATTGTTATTATATTGAATTATTAAAAAACATCCAGCTTCTTACAAAATTACTAAAATTATTTTCTGAATAGTTCTTGCTTCTATTATTTTTCAATCATTATATCTTTCTATCACCCATATCTTAATGTGATCTGCTACTACTACTGGCCGTGCTTTCTTACCACCTCTTGCTCCCTGATCTTATTCCTTACATTATGTTTTTATTCAAT
>CAZFNU010000027.1:7608-9888 GCA_964520445.1 uncultured Candidatus Saccharibacteria bacterium | reverse complement strand
CACCAAGTAAAGATACTAGGATAGCTACTAAAGGAATGATAAAATAATTAGTTTTGATTTTCATAGTTTTATTTATTTAATTTTTTTCTTTCTTGCTAAGAAGCGAAAGGATAGTATCGTCTACGAGTACATTGGATTTTCATTTGTCCGATTTTACCGGACAGTTGATTCGTTGCCTGTAACTATTTGATATTTATATTATCAAACTGGTGACATTTTGTCACCGATTCGTTATATCTATAATGAATTATATAGTAATAGTGCGTCCTTATCTTCACCCACGTATAGTTGTGCTAATTTATAAATAAGGAGGGACAAATAACGGTGTTTGCTTCTCCATTGAGTATCTGCTAGGGACAAATAGGTATATTCTAATGCTTTGGCTATGGAATTTTTAAACAGTTCCGGATCTTTTTTCCAAGCATTAGCTCGTAAAATTTCCGAACCTATGTGCCCTATCTGTGTTTGTCTTGAAAATGTATTTCATCTTTCTTGTGTCATATTAAAAGTTTTGAAAAATTAATTTATTAATTATATTCTTTACTTTCTCCCTTATATCTTCTCTCGTTATTTCCTGTTTATAATTTTGGTCTTGAGGCCTGATATTCATTAAAGAGTAATATTCTATCCCCTTGGTTGAAGGTATTATATTGGCCCCTCAAATAAATTGAGGATTTGATTCGTTTTCGAATAATATATCTCCGCAATCACAGTGTAGCTCGCAATTAAACCCTATATGTTCTTTTTCTATATCTACTGCTATTTTAATCTTTCCCCCTGATAGTTTTTCCAGTTCGACCAAATCATCAAAAAACTTTTGATTAATTGGCTCTGTGATCATTTCAACTTTATATAATTGCATTCTATTTAATTTAATATTATTAACTATATTATATCATTTTTTTAATAAAAAAACAATCCTATTTCTTTTTACTATTTTGGTATATATTATATATAGCAATAGCACCTTCAGAACAAGCTGTAATTATCTGTTTAAACCCTAAATGGGTATTCGTAATATCCCCAGCTGCATAGATATTAGGAATGTTAGTTTTTTGATTCTGATCTACGATAATATATCCTGCTTCATTAACATCAATACCTAAATCAGCGAATAGAGAAACGTTAGGAACTCCCCCTATTTCTACAAAAATACCATCTAAAATTAATTCATTTATACCTTCAAACTCATTTTTTAAAACAATCTTTTCTACCTTGTTTTCCCCAATAATCTCTTTAATTTCATTTTCCATTAAGATGGAAACATTGGATTTTTGTTTTAATAAATCTACTCTGTCTTGAGATCCCTTAATTTCAGTCCCTCTAACTATTAAATAAACATGCTCACTTTTTTCAGCCAATAATTCAGCTGCTAAAGTAGCACTATCAGAACCACCAACCACAGCTACTTTTTTATTAGCATAAAATATGGCATCACAAGTAGCACAATAGTGCACCCCTTTCCCCAAAAATTTCTCTTCACCTGGAATATTTAATTTTCTTTTACTAGTACCTAAAGCAATTAAAATATTCTTGCCCTCAAATTCTTTTCCGTTTTTAGTAAAAACCTCGAAATGATTTTCGTGTTTAACTATGCGAGAAACTTCATGTTCTACAGGTTTAATCCCCAAAGAGACTAGATGCTGTTTAAAATTTTCTATTAATTCAATCCCATTAATAGATCTATATGATGGGAAATTAGTAATTTCCTCTGGGTAAACCATCATACCACCAGGGATATCTCCTATCAGAGTAAAAGTTAAATTATATCTATGGGCATATATTGCAGAAGTCATGCCTGCTGGGCCACTTCCTAAAATTATTAGATCTTCCATGTTCTTCAGTTTAAATTATATACTAATATATTAACAGAATTTGAATTAAAAATCAAACTTTTTTGACTTGGAGCCGTCTGCAGGAATCGAACCTGCGTTGATTGTTTACGAAACAATCGTTCTGCCACTGAACTAAGACGGCATATATTATTTCGTAATTATAATAGTTCTGTCTTTTAAGATGGCTATGGTATGTTCAAAATGAGCCGAGTATTCTTTGTTCTTAGTAGAATAAGAATCATCAGAATTAGTAGAAATCTCTGAAGTACCATAAGTACCCATAGGTTCTAAAGCCAAAACATATCCTGGTTTTAGTGTAATGCCTGAATGAGGAGTCCCGTAATTTAAAATCTCTGGATCCTCATGTATTTGATATCCTACTCCGTGACCAACTAAATTTTTAATTGGTAGCATACCGTTTTTCTTCAAATGAGATTCAATGGCA
>CAZFNU010000027.1:0-7598 GCA_964520445.1 uncultured Candidatus Saccharibacteria bacterium | reverse complement strand
CCCTATATCCCCTAAAGTATTCCCAGATGTCGCAACTCTAATAGCTTTGTCTAAAGCTTCTTTAGTAACTTTAATTAATTTTAAATATTTAGGGTCTACTTTACCTACAGGGACTGTTAAAGCAGTATCTGTATATAATCCTTTGTAAACCATACCGATATCTAGAGATACAATGTCACCTTGTTTTAAAAAAACTTTAGGAGAAGGAAGCCCATGGACTATAACTTCATTAACAGAAACACATAAACTAAATGAATAAGTTTTAGACATAAAATCAGCTTTGTAATTCAAAAAAGCCGGTTTACCACCAGCCTCAGTAATGAGTTTAAAAGCCATTTTATCTAACATATCGGTACTCATACCAGGACGAACTGATAAAGCTAATTTTTTTAAAATCTTAGCTAAGATCCGTCCTCCTTGTTGTAATATTTTAATTTCTTTTTCAGTTTTAATTGTAATCATTATATCAATTGAGTTATGATATTATCAATTCTTGCAAATACCTCTTCTACGGTTCCAATACCATCAATGGTATGTAGCATCCCTTTTTCTTTGAAAAACCCTAAAGCAGGCTCCACTTCTTCATGGAAAACTCTAATACGATTTTCTACTACTTCTTTTTTATCGTCTTCTCTAATAGCTAAAGGAGTTTGATCATCTTCACAAACGGTAACCCCAGGATTTAAATCTTGAGAATAGGTTCTGTTACATTTGGGACAATAACTTCTAATAGCAGAACGATGTAAAACTTCTTCATCTGGTATATCAACAAAGAAAACCAAAGGTTTTTCTTTTAATCAAGAAAAATATTCTGTCATCATTTCTGCTTCAAATAATTTTCGAGGACTCCCTTCAAATATTATGTTCTCTTGTTCTTTAATTTGTAATAGTTGTTTCATTCAAAGACTTACAACAATAGAAGTAGGGACAAATTCACCCTTATCCATTGTTTCTTTGATTTTTCTTGTAATATAGCTATCTTCGGATGCGGTTCATTCGCGTAGATTCTTGCCTGAATCTATCTGGGTTAATTTATACTTCTCTACAAGTAATGTTGCCTGTGTTCCCTTCCCGGAGTTTGGCTTACCTAAAAGAAAGATAATCATAATTTAAGTTTTTAAGGTTTTATTAAAACTTAATTAATAATCATACTCACGCATCGTAATCTGAGCCTCAACTTCACGTTTAATTTCAAGAGCCACAGCTACTAAAATTAAGACTGATGTACCACCCATGGAAAAAGTTTTAACTTGAGTTACTTTTTCAACAATCATAGGTAAGACAGCAATGATACCTAAGAATAAAGCACCAAATAAAGTAATACGAGAAGATAGTTTCTGCAAGAATTCGGTAGTTTTTTCTCCTGGTCTATATCCTGGAATAAATCCTCCCATCTTTTGTAAGTTATTAGATAATTCATGAGGCTCAAAAGTAATACTGGTATAGAAAAAAGTAAAACCAAAAACTAATAAGAAATAAATGCCTCCATAAATTATTTGATTTTGAAACATGTTTACTAAAAGGGTACCAAATTTAACTAAAAATGCTCCTTTAGTAGTTAATAACATCTGACCAATAAAACTTGGTAACATTAAAATAGACATAGCAAAAATGATAGGGATGACTCCTGCTTGGTTAACCTTCATGGGTAAATGAGTAGTAGCTCCCCCATACATCTTGTTCCCTCTAACATGCTTAGCATATGATACAGGTACTCTTCTTTCTCCTTCGGTGATAAAAACAATAGCCACAATAGTAGCGAGTAAAACAAGAAAATATCCAACAACCCCAATAATGGGTCAAAGAGTAGCTGTTTTGTAAGTCATAAAGGTATTAATTAATTCCATGGGCATGGCTGACACAATACCAGCAAAAATGATCATGGAAATACCATTACCCATTTTTTGTTCAGTAATTAATTCTCCAAGTCAAACAATGACCATAGAAGCAGCAGTTAAAATGACCATGTTACTTAATAATCCAAAGATACCATTAACTGTGATAACTTTCTGGAATTGGAATAATTTTAACATACCGAAAGCTTGCATAAAAGCTAAAGGAATAGTTAACCAACGAGTTCAATTCTCAAACTTCTTTCTTCCTTCTGCCCCATCTTCATGAAACATTTCTTTTAAGTTAGGAAAAACCATGGTTAACAATTGCAAAATAATAGAACTGGTAATGTAAGGGCTAACACCAAGTAAGGCGATCGACATTTTGGCAAAAGCACCTCCAGTAAAAATGTTAAACAATCCTAATATTTGGTTTGACTGCAAAAATGTCTTTAAATTTTCTGGGCTAACTCCTGGCATAGGACTAACTGTTAAGAGACGAAAAACCAATAATAAGAACAAAACTATAAGAATTTTCTTACGTAAGTCTTTGGTTTTAAAAATTGTAATTAATTTTTTAATCATATGATGTATTTAATATAATTACTTTTGTTTTTTATGTTTTTGTTTAGGTTGAGAAACTATTTTTTCTTTCAAGACTACATTACCTCCGGCTTTTTCAATTTGAGTTTTTAAAGTATTAGATAAATGTATGCCCTTAATAGTAAACTTTTTAGAAAGAGTGGTTTTTGACCCAACTAATTTAACATTGGTGTTAAGAGCCTTAATAAATCCTTTTTCCTTTAAAGTTTTTGGAGAAATGGTAGCATTATCATTGAAAACCTTAACTAAAGCGTCAAGATTAATATCAATTTGATATTTGTTGATAACATTGTTCCCTATTCCTCTTCTTTTAGGAATACGTAAAAACATTACTCTCGTCTGATTAAATTTCTTATGTCCAGCACGAGAAGTTTGGCCTTTCTGACCTTTGCCAGAATAGGTCCCTCTTTTACCACCACGGCCAACGCGTTGAGTTTTTTTTCTAGGAGATTTTGGTCTCAGATTCTGTGTTTGCATAATCTTGTTTTAGATTTGTATTATTTAACTTAGTTGCTAACTTGTTATCTTCTGTAGTACGACTGAGTTTGGAAACAGCGAGTAAAAAGGCTTTAGTATTGTTAACAACATTATGCGACCCTCCCAAAGTTTTGGAAGTAATATTTTTAATGCCTGTCATTTTAATAATTTCACGTATTGTACCTCCAGCAATAATACCCTTACCAGCTTTAGCCGGTTTTAACATAATTTTACTAGCACAATACTTGCCAGAAACCATAAAAGGAATTGTGTCCCCTTTCATAGTTATAGTAATCATATTCTTTAGGGCTTCCCTTTTAGCCTTATCAATAGATTGAGGAACATCGCTTCCTTTAGCTAAACCAAACCCAATCTTGTTTTTATGGTTTCCTAATAATACAGCAGACCTGAAAGACAATTTCTTACCACCACCGGTTACACGAGTTACTCTTTTTATTTCCAAGATGATTTGATCAAAATCTTGATCAGTAGTGCGAGCTCTATGAGAAACAAAGCGACTCTTTATTTGAGAATCTCTCATGGAGCCATCTCCTCCTTGTCCTGGAGTCTTAGACCCCCTATTACCTGCTTTTGGATTTTTTGGATTATTCTTTAACATAGTTAAAATATTATACCCTCATTTCTTAAACTATCAGCTAATGCTTTTACTCGGCCGTGATACTGATATCCACCACGATCAAAAACTACTTCTTTAATTTTTTTAGCTTTCATTTTCTCGGCTAAAATTTTTCCTAAAGAGGTGGAAATATTGGTCTTACCTTTAATATCTTTAACTTCGGAGTCTGAAACAGATACTAAAGTGGTTTGTTTGATATCGTCAATGACTTGAACAAACATATGAGCATTAGAACGATATACAGAAACTCTAGGTTTATCAGTAGTCCCTGATACCTTGGCTCTAATACGCTTATGAATTGCTTGACGTTGAATTCGTCTTTTTTTAGTTTGATCTAACATATTGTCAATTTAAATAAATTTTTATGTACCAGAGGCTGAGGCAACTTTTTTACCAGTTTTACGAATAACGTGTTCTCCTTGGTATTTAATGCCTTTACCACTATATGGATTAGTCTTTCTTTGTTTGCGTATTTTCGCAGCAAAGTCGCCGACGTCTTGTTTGCTAATACCTTTAATAGTCATGACATTCTTTTCTACTGATACTTCAAGATTTTCTGGGATATCTAGGAATACTTGATGAGAGTAACCAATATTTAAAACTAATTTTGTATTTTGTACTTCTGCTTTGTACCCGATACCTTCAATTTCTAATTTCTTTTCAAAACCATCAACTACCCCTATAATATTGTTTTCAATTAAGGAAGTAGTAGTACCTCATAAGGCACGCTTTAGATGATCAATCTTTGCAGGAGGAATGACAGTTAATTTTCCATCTTCTTGTGATATTTTAAAACCACGAGGAAGTAAAGAAGTTAGTGTTCCTTTTGGTCCTTTTGTAATAACCTCTTTTTCATTAAAGGATATTTCAACGCCAGAAGGAATAGTTAATATTTTTTTGCCGATTTTAGACATATGAATAAATTTAATAGATTTCAAATAAAATTTCTCCTCCGACGTTTAGCTTTTTAGCTTCCCTGTCTGACATTATACCATTAGGAGTAGAAAGTAGCCGAAGACCAAAACCTTTTCTAAAAGGATGTAAATCTTTAGCCTTAACATATACTCGACAAGAAAGTTTGGAAACTCTTTTGAGTTCGTTAATGAGTGGAGTATTATCATTGGTATAGCGGATAATTACTTCAAAATTCTTATGTACCCCCTTACCTGTTTCAACAAAATTCCCTACAAAATTTTCTTTTTGTAAAGCTGTTAAAATATCTTTCTTTAATCTAGATACAGGAATATTGACTATTGGCTTGCCAACTGCGCCAGCATTCTTGATTCTAATTAACATATCGGAAATTGGGTCAGATGTTATCATAATTTCTTTTATTCTTTAATATTCTTAATATATTATCAACTGGCTTTAGTGACACCAGGGATTTCTCCACGAGAGGCCATTTCTCGAAAACAGATTCGGCATAAACCGAAGTCTCTGATATAGCCTCTTTTTCGACCACAACGAAAACAACGTAATGATTTACGGGTTGAGAATTTAGGAACTTTTTTTGATCTTGCATTAGTTGATGTTTTTGCCATTGAATTAACGTTTAGAATTTTCTTCTTTGATTAATGGGAAACCTAACAATTCAAATAGTTTAATCCCCTCTTCTTTATTCTTGGTATTAGTAGTAAAAGTAATTTCAATACCAAAAGGAATTTTAATCATTTCGTTAGCTAATTCTGGGAAAGATTGAACTTCTTTCATTCCATAAGAAAGATTTCCTTTTTGGTCAAAATGTTTCTTAGAAATGCCTCAGAAATCACGAGAACGAGGAAGAGTGACATTAATAAATCGATCAATAAAATCATACATTCTTTTCCCGCGTAAAGTAGTAACTAGTCCTACTGGCATACCTTCTCTTAATTTAAAAGCAGAAACGGAAATACGCGCAGGGACAACTCTTGGTTTTTGACCAGTAATTTGCATTAAGAAATTGCTAATAGTAGAAACTAATTCATCTTGTTTTTCTGAAGTATGAGTAACTAACTTACCGATACCAGAATTAATAACTACTTTAGTAATGCGAGGAGAACTTAACTTGTTTTTGGTATGATGCTCTTTTAAGAAATGAGGAGCAACGACTTTATCTAGTTTTTCTTGATATGAAATATGTGGCATAATTAAATTTTAGAATTACATTTTTTACAAACTCTTTTCTTGTCTTTTTTCCCGTCCTTACCAAGCTCAATACTAAATCCAACTCTGGTAGCTTTACCACATTTTGGGCAAAGTAACATAGCTTTGGAAACTGCAAATGGACGTGAAAGAATGACTACTTGACCTTTCTCCCCTTGTTTTTTAGGTTTTCTATTTTTCTTATAGGTATTGAGACCGTCAACAAGGACAGTACCATCTTTTGGAAAAGTACGAGTAATGACCCCGGTTTTACCGTTGTCTTTACCTCTAATCATTTTTATTTTATCTCCTTTTTTCAATTTCATAATGTAATTTTAAATATTAAACTAATTCTGGACCTAACTCTATAATCTTACCAAAACCTTTATCCTTAATCTCTCTTGGTACTGGACCAAAAATACGAGTACCAACGGGTTCTTTTTTATCGTTAACTATAACGACAGCATTGTCGTCAAATTTAATGTAAGTACCGTTAGCACGTTTAAAATTCTTGCGTTGACGAATAATTACGCAACGAACTAAATCTTTCTTTTTAACAGATTTTCTTGGTTTGGCTACTTGAACTGCGGCCATGATAATATCTCCTATTTGACCATAGCGATGATAAGAACCACCACGAATCTGAAAACAACGCACTACTTGTGCTCCACTGTTGTCTGCTACTTTTAGTAATGACCTGATTTGTATCATTTTCTTTTTTTACTTTTTTATTAATTCTTCTATGTGTTCAAAAAATTATCTTTAGATATAATTTTTTGAATTCATAGAGGGAAGCTATCTTTTATACTTCTTTACTTCCCTCTTTCATTTAATGTCTAGTTGCCTAATTTAGACTTTATGAGCCCAGAGTTGCTAGATCATGATTTTCATATCGGTTAAGAAGTTCTAAGATTTCGTTTTCCTCCTCTGGGGTAAGTATGGTCGCTTTCCCATTTTTACGTCTCTTTTTAATTTTATTAACTACCGATATTATATCTTCTATGATCCTTTCACCTTTCTCGTCTGGCTCGATGTGAAAATTTTTTTGAATAACTTTTGTACGTTTCATTTAGATCACCATACCTCCCTCTGGATCCAATATCTTTCTGATTCATCAAACATATCGTGAACTAATTTTGCGAGTGGCGTATTTAGAATTTCATGACTATCTATTTCGTAATCTTTCCCCGTTAACCGATTCTCTATTCTTTTGCCGAGATATTCATAAAATCCAGTTTGAACAACATAATACGGTGATCTACAATTAAGGGTATAGCTTTTGAGTATAGCGACACAGGTAACTTTAATTAGTTCCTCTGATAAAAATAATGGGTAGTTTAACTCAGTATGTCCATTGAAGTTAAAAATATCTGTAGTTTGCCGATCGCAAAGAAAAATTAATCGAAATGACCCTCTATTATTGGTAGACTCAATCCGATATATCTCTATGCGATGTTGTTGACAACACCGTTCCACTCTGATTACATACATTCTCGGCGTAACGCGTATGAATGCATGTTTTCCGCAAGCCAGTTCTCCTTTCGAAGGAATAAAACTCGCTTCAGCTTTTGTATAGTCCTCGTTACAAATAATCTGAACTAACCCATTTCCGTTTCTTTGTCCTCCACCAAACTCAACCATACAAGGTTTTTTGTTTTGGTTGTATGTTACGAAACCCAAGTCTTTTGTCGTAGATCCTTCAATCAAAGTATTCATATAGACCTCCTAGTCTAAATCATGCACTTTTTGTCCTGCATGATGGACAATTTTCCGCTTTTAGTTGCGGATAAGAGATAATTTCTTTAAATTAGCTCGTATCCACAACTAAATAGGTAGTAAATATTGAATTGTGTAAGGTGCAATTAGTACGTATACTAATATATAACATTTTGAGGAAAAAAGCAATGAAAAACAAAATTACAGACAAC
>CAZFNU010000026.1:3109-9948 GCA_964520445.1 uncultured Candidatus Saccharibacteria bacterium | reverse complement strand
ATTCCATAATATTGAAGAAAGTCCTAGTGATTAGTTGAAATTTGGATAAAAAAGTGATAAACTAGATGTATGATAAATACAAAATTCAAAAAACAAGGATTTACTTTGATTGAATCGCTATTAGCCATAGGGGTTTTAATTGTTGGTATTTTAAGTGCTTTTATCTTAGTTATACGTTCTTTAAGTAATATTCCTTTAATTCAATCAAGATTAATTGCTGCTAATTTAGCTCAAGAAGGAGTTGAATTAATTAGACAAAAAAGAGATACTAATAATATAAATAGGATAGATTGAAGCACAGGGATTATTGATAGTCAATGTATGTGTCTTGCTACAGACGAAGAAGTAACTCAGTGTTTATTTCAGATAGACGCTGATGAGAGAAATTTAAAAAGCTATAGCACGGGCGATTATTTATTACTAGACAAAGAGACAGGAAAATATGGTTATGGGTCTGGTAGCGAATCTCCTTATTTATTTCAGAGAAAAATAGAAATCTGTTTTCCAGAAGAGAATAATAAAGAAGAAATGAGAGTTAGAGTTTTTATGTATTGGAAAGTTAAAAAGAATAATTATTCTTTAATCGTAGAAGATCATCTATTTAATTTTTTTTCTAAAGATTTTTAATTATGTATAAAAATAATATTAAAAAATTAAAAGCATTTACATTAATAGAAGTTTTAATTTCTTTATTTGTTTTTATAATTATTGCAGGGATTTTAACTAAGATTTATATTACTACTATTAGAACTGAAAGAATTGCCTATGTATTATTAAGGGATGAAAATATTGTGAGAAATGAATTGGAAACTTTAGCAAGAGACATTAGAATGGGAGTAGCTTTTGAGTTAAATAGCCAAGGGGATAGTTTAGATTATAAAACATACTATAATAATTCTTGGCACAGGATAGTATATAAACATGATAAAGAGAAATTTACTATTCAAAAATCTGTAAGCGATGATCATAGCTATGCTTCCAATGAATATTTGACAGTAGTCCCTGAGAATATTAAAATAGATAAATTAAATTTTTGAATCAATCAAGGAGTTAATGAACAATTAAGTATTACTATAGCCTTAACTGTAGTCTCTAGTGTTTATGGGAGAGAATATGTAACTCAATTACAAACTACAATTACTCCTAGGATGAGCGGTCTTTAAATAAATTAAAAACATATGAAAATGATTAAACATACAAGAAAAAAAGGACAAATATATCTAATGAGTGCTTTATTATTAGCTGGAGCAGCTGCTTTAGGTTTGGCTTTAGTTGGAGTTTACTTAAGAGACTTACGGCTATCGTATGAGTTTGGAGAATCTATTAGGGCTATTTTTGCTGCTGATACAGCAGTAGAATATCAGTTGTATAAAACAGTATATACAGAAAGAAGTATTATAGCTCCTAAAATGTCTAATAATACAGAATACAAAGCTAGCTTTGAAGATGATAAAATTAGAGGGGTTGGAGAATCACGTAGTATTACAAGAGGTATTGAAATTTATTTAGGGGCCGAATCAATTGAATAGCTTAACTATGAATAAGGAAGAAATACAAAAAAGAATAGAAAAATTAAGAAAAGAGATAAATCATTATAACTATCTTTATTATGTTTTAGATAAGCCAGAAATATCTGATACGGGATGAGATGCTTTGTTTCATGAATTGAGAGATTTAGAAGAAAAATATCCAGAGTTAAAAACTCCAGATTCTCCCACTGTTAGAGTAGGAGGAAAGATTTTAGATAAGTTTTCTAAAGTGACTCATAAAGAAAAAATGACTTCTTTAAACGATGTAAAGACTAAAGAAGAATTAAAAGATTGAATTACTCGCATTTCTAAACTTTTACCAAATAACACTAAATTAGATTTTTATTGTGAATATAAATTTGACGGGTTATCTTTGAGTGTGATATATAAAAAAGGTAAATTTTTTTTAGGAGCTACTAGAGGAGATGGGCAAATTGGTGAAGACGTAACAGAAAACTTAAAAACTATTAAAACTATACCATTAAAATTATTTGAAGAGGTAGATGTGGAAGTAAGGGGAGAAGTTATTCTGTCAAAAAAAGAATTTGAAAAAGTTAATAAAATGCAAGAAGAAGCTGGATTACCTTTATATGCTAACCCTCGTAATTTAGCGGCAGGATCTATACGTCAATTAGATCCTAAAATAACAGCATCGCGACATTTAGAATTTGTAGCCTATAAACTAGTCACTGACTTAGGGCAAAAAACACATGAAGAAGAACACCAAATAATTAAAAGATTGGGGTTTAAAACGAATAACGAATTTAATAAACGAATAGACACTTTAGAAGAAGTTTTTCAATATTATGATAATTTAGAAAAAATTAGAGAAAAATTACCTTTTGAAATAGATGGTATTGTGGTTAATGTTAATGATAATAAAACTTTTCATTCCTTGGGGAGTATTGGTAATGGACCAAGGGGAGCAATAGCTTTTAAATTTAAAGCATCAGAAGTAGTCAGTGTAGTAGAAGATATTGAAGTTCAAGTCGGCAGAACAGGCATTCTAACACCAGTAGCCTTTCTTAAACCAACCTTAATAGGAGGGACTAGAGTGACAAGAGCTACTTTGCATAATAAAGAAGAAATTAAAAGATTAGGATTAAAGATTGGAGACCATGTTTTATTAATTCGAGCAGGGGATGTTATACCTAAAATTATTAAAGTTTTACCTAAATTAAGAACAGGAAAAGAAAAAGTATTTCAGATGCCTGATATTTGTCCTGTTTGTGAAACTAAAGTTGAAGAACAAGAATCAGGAATATTAGTGAAATGTCCTAATATTAAGTGTCCAGGGAGAAGTCAAGAAAATTTAAGGCATTTTGTAGCTAAAGCTGGGTTTGATATTAAAGGATTAGGACCTAAATTATTACAGAAATTTATAGATGAGCATTTAATTGTAGATGCAGCTGATTTGTTTAGTCTAGAAGAAGGGGATTTGAAGGTTTTGGAGCGTTTAGGAGAGAAATCAAGTAAAAATATTATTAAGTCTTTAGAAGAAGCAAAAGAAATAGGTTTGGGTAAATTTATTGTAGCTTTAGGCATTCCTTTAATAGGGTTAGAAGGAGCTAGGATGATATTGGAAAAATTTAAAAAATATGGTAGTATTAGAGTACCTAAGGATATATTAGAGATATCACAGAAGATATCTTTGGAAGAGTGAAATGACATATATGATTTTGGCCCTAAGGTTAGTGAGAGTATATATGAGTTTTTTAAAGATAAAAATACAGAATTACTGATACATAAATTGGATAAGGCAGGAATTAAGATTAAAGAAGAGAGGAATTCAAAAGAAAAAAAGAATTTATCGGGATTAAAGTTTATCTTTACTGGGGAAATGAAAAGTATGTCTCGAAGTCAAGCTCAAGAAAAAGTTTCTTTATTAGGAGGTATTCCTAAAGAATCTATGTCTAAAGATATTGATTACGTGATAGCAGGAGAAAATCCAGGAAGTAAATTAGATAAAGCTAAAAAATGAGGAATTAAAATTTTAAATGAGAATGAATTTAATAATTTAATTAAAAAGTAATTATATGGTTTCAAAAGAAGAAGTTAATCACCTATTAGAATTAGCAAGATTAGAAATATCCGAAGAAGAGAAAGAGAAATTAACATTAGATGTTGATAAGATTTTGGAATATGTTAATACATTATCAGGAGTTGATGTTAAGGATGTTAAATTAACTTTAGGAGGAAGTTTAAATACAAATGTAACAAGAGAAGATACAATAAGAGAAGAAAATTTTAGTAGAGAGACTTTGATTAATGATATACCAGAAAGAAATGGTAATTTAGTAGCTGTACCAAATATTTTTAATGATGAAAATTAATTTTTTAATATGTTAATAGAGAAAATACAAAATGAATTAATGAATAAAGAATATACCTGCGTAGATATGGTTAAGAAATGTTTCGATAAGATTTTAAAGGAAAATTCTTCATTGAATTGTATTATTAATCTACGAAGAGATGATGCTTTGAAAGAAGCAGAAATTGTAGATTTACATATTAAAGATAATATTCCCTTAAAACCATTAGAAGGAATTTTATTTGGGATTAAAGATAATATTTTAATTAAAGATGGTATATGTACTGCTGGATCTAAAATATTAGAAGACTATATCTCTCCTTTAGATGCAACGGCAATTAAAAGAATTAAAGAAGCCGGAGGAATTATTATTGGGAAAACTAATATGGATGAATTTGCCATGGGTTCTTCTAATGAAACATCGGCTTTTGGAGTTTGTCATAACCCATATGATTTAAATAGGGTTTCTGGGGGTTCTTCTGGTGGATCGGCAGTTTCAGTTTCTGCAACACTCGTGCATATTGCTCTAGGTTCTGATACAGCTGGATCTGTTCGTCAACCAGCTAGTTTCTGTGGAGTAGTTGGGTTTAAACCTAGTTATGGGGCTGTTTCAAGATTTGGTTTAATAGCCATGAGTTCTTCATTAGATGTTATTGGTCCCATTAGTAAATATGTAGAAGATTGTGAAAAAGTTTTTAAAATCATATCTGGTAAAGATGAATTTGATTCTACTAGCACTGATATATTGTCTTTTGATTCGCAAATTGGAAGTAATATATCAATAGGAATACCAAAAGAATATTTTGTTTCAGGAATTAATATTGAAGTTGAAAAATCAGTTAGGGATTTCATTGAAAAATTAAAAGGGTTAGGTTTCAATATTAAAGAAATTAGTTTACCTAATACTCAGTATTCTTTACCTACATATCATATTATAGCTCCAGCAGAAGTTAGTGCTAATTTGGCTAGATTTGATAATATACGTTATGGAACAGATTTTAATCAATTAAAGATGACTTTAGGAATTGAGAGTTTATCGGATTTATATTTTAAAACTCGAGGAAAGAAGTTAGGACAAGAAGTTAAAAGAAGAATTTTAATAGGAACCTATGTATTATCTAAGGGGTATTATGAAGATTATTATATTAAAGCTCAGAAAGTAAGAGCATTGATATCTGCTGATTTTGATAATGTATTTAAAGAAGTTGATTTTATTTTAACTCCCACTAGCCCTACTACAGCTTTTAATATCAATGAAAAGAACTTAGATCCTATTGCTATGTATTTGTCTGATATATTTACAGTATCTGCTAATTTAGCAGGATTACCAGCAATTAGTATACCACTAGCTAAAGATTCTTTAGGATTACCAATAGGATTACAAATTATTGGAAAAAGAAATGAAGATTTAAAGGTCTTGAGTTTAGCAAAGAATTTAGAAAAAAATATTAATTTTCAATTCTAATGACAGATCCAAATTTCTCAGCTATGTTTAAAGCTTTTGCGGATATATATAATAACCAACAGGTAGTAAATGTGCCTAGTTTAATATTTAATTTACGTAGATTTGGATTATTAATTTCATCTTTACTGGTCTTGGGTATTATATTTCTATTTATTAAATTACATCATTTATCGCATTTAACCAATGCAGTAAAACAAAAATTTACTCGATGTAAATTAGATGATAAGGCTATAAAACATTTTTTTGAATCCATAGATAAGAAATTTAAAGAAGATAATATGTTAATAGCTAAACTAGCTTTAGCAGAGACAGAGAATTATTTTGATAAGACTTTGGAAGAAATAGGATTTAAAGGTAATACTTTAACTGATAAATTAAATAATATTAAGGAAGAATTTTTACCAAATTTAGATCAATTAAAAACAGTTCATCAACAAGTTCAGAATATTTTAGACACAGAAGAATACCAGTTAACAGATTTGGAAGCTAGTGATATTGTAAGGGTTTTTCAAGAGGGAATAGAAAATTTAAAAAAACTTTAAATTTAAAATATGCAAGGCAGTATAGAAATGTTATCAGTAATATTACGCTATGTTATTATATTATACTCTTTGATTTTACATGAGATTTCTCATGGAACTATGGCTTTGATACTAGGGGATACAACAGCTAAAGATATGGGGAGATTATCTTTAAACCCAATCAGACATTTAGATCCTGTTGGTTCATTTTTAGTTCCAATATTTTCTTTTATTGCTACTGGGTTTCGATTTGCTTTTGGATGAGCTAAACCAGTTCCATATAATCCATTTAATTTAAAAAGACCTTTATCAGGTGCGGCATTGATTGCGATGGCAGGACCAATGGCTAATTTTTTGTTAGCTTTTATATTTGGTATTATTTTAAGATTCAATTATATATTCCATTTTAGCCAAGGAGTTTTTGATTTTATCTCTTTTATTGTTTTAATCAATTGTGTATGAGGAATATTTAATTTAATACCTATTCCACCATTTGACGGATCAAAGATTCTTTTCTTTTTTACTAGGGGGAATAAGGTAGAGCAGTTATTGAGTAGATTTAGTTTTATGATATTATTGGTAGTTATTTTATTTGGGTATAATATAATACTTTACTTAGCTTCTATAGTATTTAAGTTATTCACAGGGGTAGCTATTTAACTTGTATTTTAGTAGGAAATTTGATAGAATTTAAATATCTAAATGTAATTATATGGCTAATAAAAAAGATCAAAAAGAGCAGAAAAAAGCTTTAAAACAGGAAGTGGAAAAAACATCCAATCCCTTAGCTTTGTTAGCTTTGGAAGTGAAGATTGGTATTTTTGCTGTTTTCTATTTTTGTTTTGCAATTATTTTAGTATTAAGTTTCTTTAAATTAGCAGGACCTGTAGGGCAGGGAATTTATAACCTACTAACTAAGTTAGTAGGTATAGGTTACTTTTTATTACCTTTAACTTGTATAGCTTTAGGAATACAATTAATTCGTAGTAGGCAAAATCATCATTTTAATTCTT
>CAZFNU010000026.1:0-3099 GCA_964520445.1 uncultured Candidatus Saccharibacteria bacterium | reverse complement strand
TTGGGTAACTCCTTTAGGATTTACTTTAATGGTTTTGAGTTTATTAGGGTTGATTGAAGTAATGTTTAAAGGGCAAGGAGGATATCTTGGTTTATTTAGTGCTTTGATTACAAAACCTTTTGGGGTATGAGCTGGATCTATTATTTTAATTAGTTTATTTATCGCTGGATTATTAGTAGCTTTTGAATTGGCTTTGAATTTTTCTTGATTAACAAAGTTATTCAAGAAAGATAGTTGCGTTATTGCAGAGCCAGAGACTACTATTGTTTTGCCAGAAGACTTGGAAGAGAAGAAAGTAGTTGAAGATAGGGGGCAACAGAAATTAGAAGAAGTAAGAATGGCAGACACTCATAAAGAAGAAAAAGAATTAAATTTATTAGCTAAACAAAAATTTGCAAATTATAAATTACCTCCTATTGATTTATTAGAAAATGATTCAGGAAAACCTACAGTGGGAGACGTAAGAGCTAATGCAAATATTATTAAAAGAACTTTACAGAATTTTGGTATTGAAGTAGAGATGGGAGAAATATGTATTGGGCCTACAGTAACTCAATATACCTTAAAACCAGCTGAAGGAGTTAAATTATCTAGAATTACAGGATTACAAAATGATTTATCTTTAACTCTAGCAGCTCATCCTTTACGTATTGAAGCTCCAATCCCTGGTAAATCTTTAGTAGGGATTGAAATTCCTAATAAATCAGTAGCTTTGGTTAAATTAAGAAACATGTTAAGCACTGAAGAATTCCAAACTAGCAAGGCTTTATTAGCTATTCCTTTAGGAAGGGACGTAGCTAATAGACCAAGATATATTGATATTGCTCGTATGCCTCATATGTTGATTGCGGGAGCCACTGGATCTGGTAAATCAGTTTGTATTCATACTTTAATTACTTCTTTGTTATTCAGAAATACACCTGAAACTTTAAAATTAATTTTAGTTGATCCTAAAAGAGTTGAATTATCTCATTATGATGGAATTCCTCATTTGTTAACTCCAGTTATTACAGATTGTAAAAAAGTTTTACCAGCTTTACGTTGAGCTATTTCTGAAATGGATCGAAGATATGGATTATTATTATCTAATCATAGTAGAGACATTGAAAGCTATAATGAAAAAATGAATAAAAGAGATGAAGAACAAATACCATATATTGTAATTGTCATTGATGAGTTAGCAGATTTGATGATGCAATATGGGAAAGAAATTGAAGGAGCTATTGTACGTTTAGCTCAGATGGCTCGTGCTACAGGAATTCATTTAGTTATCTCTACTCAAAGACCATCTGTAGAAGTTATTACAGGGTTAATTAAAGCTAATATTACTTGTAGGGTAGCTTTTCAGGTAGCTTCACAAATTGATTCTCGTACCATATTAGATGGACAAGGAGCAGAAAAATTATTAGGGCATGGCGATATGTTATATCTAGCCCCTGATAATTCAAAACCAGTTAGGTTACAAGGAGCATTTTTAAATGAAAATGAAGTTAACAGAGTTGTTGATTTTATTCATCAGCAAGATGTAGGGATGGAGGTTGATGAATCATTGGAACAAACTTTACAAGAAAAGAACGGGAATGGTAAAAATAATGGTCCAGTAGGTTCTGTATTTACTGGAGGGATTAATTTAGAAGATTATGATAAAGGGGAAGAAGATGAAAAATATGAAGAAGCCTTAGCAGTAGTAAAACAATTTAATAAAGCATCTGCTTCTTTATTCCAGCGTCGATTAGGAGTAGGATATGCGAGGGCAGCTAAATTATTAGATATGTTAGAAGAAAGAGGAGTTATAGGTCCTGCTGATGGAGCCAAACCACGAGAACTGTTCTTTAGCGAACATGAAATGAAACCAGGGGGAAAACCAGTTATAGATAATGGGATTTTAGATGAAGATAATTATTAATTTTATTTAACATGACAGAACATGAAATAATACATTTGGGGATGGTTTTAAAAGAAAGCCGAGAAAAGCTAGGGATTTCTATTGAAAAAATGTCTGCCAGGACTCATATTAAAGTAGAACATTTAGTTAATATTGAAACAGAGAATTTTGAAAAATTACCTCCAAAGATTTTTATTAGAGGGATTGTTTCTAAATACTGTGAAGTATGTGATTTAGATAAGGAAGTAATGATTAATAAATTTGATAATTATTTAATTGAAGATAAAAACATTAATACAAGGCATGATAAATTATTTAAGGAGAATAAAAGAATGTCATCTAAATGGAATTTTTCTAAATTATTCTTAAGTTTGTTTTTAGGATTAGTTGGTTTTTTTATTCTTTTTCAAGCTTCTAGTTTGTTATTACCACCAAAGATAGATATATATTATCCAGTTACAGATTTAAGTTCTGATGCACCATCAGTAGAGATTAAAGGAAAAGTTTTACGCACTAAAGAATTTATGATTAACGGAGAAGTAGTTAATTTTGATAAAGAGGGGAATTTTGATTATATCTTAGCGTTAGAATCAGGGGTTAATAATATATTAATTATTGCTAAGAATAATATGGGTAAGACAAGTACTATTTTAAGAAAAGTAGTTTATAATAGTACTACGAGTACGACAATTGTACCAGATACTACAACAAGTAGTACTACCAATACTACTGCGTTAAATCCTTAGACCTGTGGAAAACTTTATATAGACACTTGATTTTTTAATAGAAAGGGTGTATAATAGAGTTAATAACAAATTAATATATACATATGGAAGAAGAAAAATCAATTACAAAAAAAGAGTTAGAAGTTGTTTTGGAAGAGAAATTTACTAAGCAAAATGAGGATATTAAAAATATGTTTATACAACAAACAGGAATTGTTGTTGAGCAATTAGATCATAATTTTAAATTAGCATTGGAATCAACTCTCGGATCAACGGAAGAAAGATTAAAAGACGTATTTAAAGATAATTTTCATTCCGTAGGAGAGCAATTAGATGACAAAGTTTCTCATGAAGAATGCCATAAAAATATGGCTAAATTACAATTTGATAAGGTTTAATTTTTTGGTATATGAATAATTCAAACTCTAAAAAATATTCCTTCACTCTAGTAGAGCTTATGATAGTATTAGCTATCCTAGCTTTATTAGC
>CAZFNU010000025.1:0-10631 GCA_964520445.1 uncultured Candidatus Saccharibacteria bacterium | reverse complement strand
GATTTTAAATCAGCAAAAGAAATCGAAAAATTTAATACTTTTTATGCTGATAATCATTCTAAAAAAATTAATCTTTCTTTTGATCTAAATGAAGACCTATCTTATCTTCTAGGCTGATTTATAGGGGATGGTTGTTTCTGTAAAGAAAAAGGAAATCCAAACAGATTCGCTCTTTGTATAGGAAAAGATAAAAAAGTTTATCTACCGGCTATTGAAAAAAGTTTAAAATTAATTGGTGCTAAAGCTATTCTAGATAATAAAAGCGAAACATGTTGTAATATTTATTTTCATTCTCTCGCCTTTAAATTAATCTTAGAAAAAATAGGATTATTAAATAAAAAATGCTTTGAAAAATTCGTTCCCAATTTATTTTATAATACTTCAATTAAGAATAAGGAAGCTTTACTCCGTGGTTTGTTAGAAAGTGATGGTTATATAGTTATTGAAAGAAAAGGAAATAAAGCTTTATTTGGTTATTCTACTTCTTCAGCACAATTAGCCCAAGGTATTACATTCCTATTAAGACAACTAGGGGTATTCCCTCATTTTAGTACCCAAATGGCTAAAAGTCATATACTAAAAGGGAAAACAGTAAAAAGTAATTATTTAACACATAATATTAATGTATCAATTTACAACCAGATTATAAAGTTAAATAATATTTGGTCTCATCATAAAAACTCTTTCAAATTAGAGGAATTTATTTCTCATGCCGTTAAAAATCTTAAAAAGAATACTAAACCAATTCAAAACTTTAACAAAGATTTTGTATTGTTGCCCATAACAAAGATATCAGAAATTAAAAACTCTAAAGAAAAATGGGTCTACGATTTATCTATTAAGGGGGATGAGAATTTTATTGCCGGGGTTGGCGGATCTTTGTTACATAATACCGATGGGGCCCATATCAGAACTCTACTATTAACTTTATTCTATAGATATTTTAAACCCGTAGTTGATGGAGGTTTTATATATATTGCTCAACCTCCATTATATCGAATTCAAAAAGGAAAAGAATTCTATTATGCTAATAACGAAGAGGACAAGGAATCAATCCTCAAGAAATTTGCTGGTTTACCTAAAAAAGAAGAAAAAACAACAAAAGGTACTATTAAAATTAAAATACTGGACGAAGAGGAAGAAGAAAAAATAACCGAGGAAAATGAAACAAACGATGAAGAAAATATTAAAGGAATTTCCATCCAAAGATACAAGGGTTTGGGGGAAATGAATCCTGATCAATTATGGGATACCACTATGGATCCTAAGAATAGAGTTTTATTACGTGTAACCGTAGATGATGCTGCTGAAGCAGATAAATTATTTAGTATCTTAATGGGAGATGATGTTTTACCCAGAAAAAAATTTATTGAAGCCTATGCTAAGAAAGTAAGAAATTTGGATATCTAAAATACAAGATATGCAAGATATTAATAGCGTAGAATCAAAAATTAGAAGAGAAGAAAGATGGACCATTTCATATGATAAATTGCCCATTTTTTTAAATAAAATTAAGGATATTACCAAACAGAATATAGTCGCTCATGAATATAATGATACGATATATTTCGATAATAAAAAACTAGAAACACCATTAGATATCTCTCTTAAAGCAAGAAGATATAGTTGTAATATTTTTAATGGCAGAATTAATTTAAACGATAATTGAATTTTTGAATTAAAACAAGGATATGAGGATACTAAATTATGTTTAAAACAAAAACAGAGGCAAAACCTAACTATGAAAGAAATATTAACTATGTTAGCTTCTCCAGATATATTAGATAGATATCATTTTAGTCTTCCCTTATTACCTTATGGGGCAGATAGCTATAAAAGATTACATTATGACATTAAAAATCAAGAAGGATTTAGGCTTACCATAGACAGCGATATACAATATTTTCTATTCAATACTAAAACCAAAGCTTCTTTATTAGGCAAAGAAGATTGTGTTAGAATAGAGATAAAAATACCAGAGGACAAAATGAATACTCCTGAATTGAAGCAAATTCATGATGTTCTTTCAAAACTAAAAGCTATTCCTACTATATCTAAGAAAGATGCCATGCATAATTTAATTGCTAAATATCTAAAGGGGCAAACAAATAAACGTACTCCAGAATTTGATACTGAAATAGAAGCAAAACTAATATTATCAAAACAAAATCAATATCTATTCTCCAGAATTTATGACGATTTTCAACAAGGAGTATTTAAAGATTTTAAGATACTTAAAAAATTTCCATATGTTATAGAAAAGGGAAAGTTACATCAGTATACTACCGACAAAGGGGATCCTATTCGAATAAGTGTTAGAGAAAATATTAACAGGATGAAAAGAAAATCAAACGAGGAGGTTATAAAAGATGAATATAATTTAAATTGTATACTTAAAAGAACAGAGACTAGAGAAAGGTATGATAAAAACAATTCCAATGTCTTGTCGAAAATCCTTTATCGAAAACGTAAGTATTTTATTGTTGACAATATTCGTAATAAGAATAGTTATTGTATTCTAATAGATCGTTGCACGTATAATGGGGAAGAGTTGTTTCAGATCGAGGTAGAAGGGCTATCACAGTCATCGGATCGTGTGCGAGAGAAAGAGATTATTAAAGATATATCATATATAACCTATAATCTTACAAAAAGGTATCCAGACTTAAAACCCACTACGATTACTAAAGATGAATGGGTTAGGAGTATTCGGTAGCATATTGGCATTCCTGTATAAGAGATTTAGTTAAGATATTTTTTAAGGAAAAATTATCCATTATTTGACTTATTGTTTAATTTATGTTAACCTTAAAACAAAGTTCATATTGTACATAAAAATTATTATAAAAAGGAGAGTAATAAATGATGAATAGTCAATTCCAATCGGTGGATCGAAAAGCTCCAAAAATTATGGAGGCAATTAGAAGGGCACCAATATTTAAAAAACAAGGACAAGTGGAAGCTCGTCCGGCGGTCCCTAATGAAAAAATTATTACTACATTGGCAACTGGATCAAAAGAAACCGTAAACAAAGCTAACATAGGTGATTGGGTTGTTACAAATCCCTCTGGCGAAAAATATATAATCTCAGAAAAGAAATTTTTTTCCCGATATGAAAAAACACCCGAAGGCGGTGTTTATGCTGCTAAGGGTTTTTGTAAAGCCATTTCTAATCCTTTTAACAAACCCATCGAAATTATTGCTTCATGGGGATCGCCACAAACTGGAAACGAACATTGTATGATCGCCGATACATGTGATGCACAAGGTAATTGTGACGGAGAGCCATACCTTATAGACCTAGATGCTTTTATGTCAACATACAAACCCATAATATAGAATTTCTGTTAAAGATATAAATAAGCCAGGTAATAACATTACCTGGCTTTATCATTGTTTAATCTAAAAGTTACGTAATCATCTAGCTGGAGAAGGACGCGATTTTATATATTTAACAACCCCCTTGATTTTTCTATCTTTTTATGATAGTATACCGATAACTTAATTTCTAGTCAAAAACTTGAAATTTTAAAGAATTTTTTAATGTAAAAAATTTAATTAAATTTATGCCAACAACAAATCAGTTAAAAAAGAAAGGAAGAACTCCCATTATTAAGAAAGCCAAAACAAGAGGTTTAGGTTTTGCTTTTAACGTTAAACAGAATTGTATTAAAAACTATAGTTCTCCTTTAAAAAAAGGAGTATGTACTAAGGTGTTTACTATGACTCCTAAAAAACCAAACTCAGCTTTACGTAAAGTAGCTCGTGTTAAATTATCTAATGGATTAGAAATTACAGCTTACATCCCAGGTATTGGTCATAATTTACAAGAGCATTCCATCGTTTTAGTACGTGGTGGTAAAGTTAAAGATTTACCAGGTGTAAGATATCATATAGTTAGAGGTAAATATGATACCAGTGGTGTCGAAAAAAGAATGCAACAAAGAAGTAAATATGGAGCTAAAAAACCTAAGAAATAATTATGTCAGAATTATTAATTGATCAAAAAAGATATAAAAATGATTTAAGATACCACAGTGTTTTAATATCAAAATTTATCAATGTTTCCATGAGAAGGGGACGAAAAGCAGCTGCTAGAAGAAATATCTACAATATGCTTGCTTTATTAGAAAAAGAAACCAAACACGACCCAGTTAAATACTTGGAACAAGCTTTAGAAAATATTGCTCCTAACTTAGAAGTTAGAAGTGTTCGTATTGGAGGAGCTAATTATCAAGTACCTGTTCCAGTTTCTGGTATGCGTAAAGTTACTTTAGCCATGCGCTGACTATTAAATGCTGCTAAAGCCAAAAAGGGAAAGCCAATAGCCGAAAAGTTAGCAGAAGAAATATTACTCGCCTATAAAAATGAAGGTCAAGCTATCAGAAAAAGAATTGATGTTCAGAAAATGGCTGAAGCAAACAAAGCATTTGCGCATTTCGGAAGAATTCAGTAATTACTTATCTTTTCGGAATGCCTCTTAATCCGATTCTTATGGGTTAAGATTTTTTGTTTAATACAATTAAAAAATTTAACAAATTTTAACAATCAATATGTCTCAAGAATATCCATTAGAAAAAGTACGAAATATAGGAATTATTGCTCACATCGATGCTGGTAAAACAACCACCACCGAAAGAGTTTTATTCTATACAGGCCTTTCTCATAAAATAGGGGAAGTTCATGAAGGGGAAGCAATTATGGATTGGATGGCCCAAGAAAGAGAGCGAGGTATTACTATTACTTCTGCTGCTACTACTTGTTTTTGAACTCCAAGCTATAGGAATAATGATCTAAATTTTAAACATAAAGTTAATATCATTGATACCCCAGGACACATTGATTTTACTGCTGAAGTACAACGTTCTTTACGTGTATTAGATGGAGCTGTGGTAGTTTTTGATGGAGTAGCCGGTGTTGAACCTCAATCAGAAACAGTTTGAAGACAAGCTGATAAATATTCAGTTCCTCGAGTTTGTTTTGTAAATAAAATGGATCGTATGGGTGCTAATTTTGAAAATGACCTATCTTCCATTAAAGAAAAATTAACTCCTAATGCTGTTGCTATTAATATTCCAATTGGTTCTGAAGAGAATTTTTCCGGAATAATTGATTTATTAAAAATGAAAAAGATTTCCTTTGAAGGGGAACATGGTGAAAATTTAGTTTTATCTGACATCCCAGAAGATCTCAAAGAATATGCTAATAAATATCATCACGAGATGTTAGAAAAAATTGCTTCAGAAGACGAAGTTTTAATGGAAAAATATTTAGAGAATAAAGAAATTACTGAAGAGGAATTAAAATCAGTATTACGAAAAGCTACTATTGCTTATCGTTTAGTTCCTGTATTATGTGGTTCTGCTTTTAAAAACAAAGGAGTACAATGTATGCTTGATGCAGTTGTAGAATATTTACCTTCTCCTTTGGAATTACCTGCTGTTAAAGGTATTGATCCTAAAACTGATCAAGAAATTGAAAGAAGTGCCAATGCTACAGAACCTTTTAGTGCTTTAGTTTTTAAAGTTGCTACCGATCCTTTTGCTGGCACTTTAAATTATTTCCGTGTTTATTCAGGAAAATTAACTAAAGGTTCCTATATTTACAACAGTACTAAAAATCAATCCGAGCGTATAAGTCGTATACTACGTATGTTCGCAAACAAACGCGAAGAAATAGATGATGTTGAAGCTGGAGACATTGTAGCCACTGTTGGTTTAAAAAATACTGGTACTGGGGATACTCTATGTGATGAATCTAATCCCGTTATTCTTGAAACTATTTCTTTCCCAGAACCTGTTATCTCTTTACGTCTTGAACCAAAAACAAAGATTGACCAGGAAAAACTTGGATTAGCTTTACGAAAATTAGCTGAAGAAGATCCAACATTTAGAGTTAAGACTGATGAGGAAACCAATGATACTGTTATCTCTGGTATGGGAGAACTTCACTTAGATGTTTTAGTAGATAGATTAAGAAGAGAATTTAATGTTGAAGTTAATACTGGTAAACCTCAGGTAGCTTACAAAGAAACTATCCGTGATACAGCTGAGGCTGAAGGTAAATATATCAGACAATCTGGTGGTAAGGGTCAATATGGTCATGTCTGATTAAAATTAGTACCTTTAGAAAGAGGAAAAGGATTTGAGTTTATCAATCAAATCAAAGGAGGTATTATTCCTCAAGAATTTATTGGTTCTATTGAAAAAGGTGTCAGAGAAGCATTAGATCGTGGTATCTTAGCTGGTTATCCAGTCTCTGATGTATCCGTTACTCTATATGATGGTTCTTTCCACGATGTTGATTCCTCAGATTTCGCTTTCAAGATTGCTGCTTCTATGGCTTTTCAAGATGCTGCTAAAAAAGCAAAACCAGTTATTCTTGAACCCATCATGAAAGTAGAAGTTACTGCTCCTGAAAAATTCCTTGGTGATATTATAGGGGACATTAATGCTAGACGTGGAAGAATTGAAAAAATGTTTGATCGCTATAACCTCCGCGTTGTTGATGCCTTTGTTCCATTATCAGAGATGTTCGGTTATGTAACTAATTTACGTTCTATAACTGAAGGTCGAGGAACGTTCAATATGGAATTTGATCATCATCAAGAAGTTTCTGCAAACATTGCTGAAACTATCATTGGAAAACGGTCTGAATCGGGAAAGTCTAGTGCTAGAGCTTAAAAACTAGGTTGCTATTGACAAATTAGCAAAAATACGATAATATCGTAACTAATCGATATTTTAACCAAATTAATTAAAAAATATAATAATAAATTAATAACATGGCAGAAAAAGAGAAATTTATTAGAACAAAACCACATTTAAATGTTGGTACCATTGGTCACATTGATCACGGTAAGACAACTTTAACTGCAGCTATCTTAAATACCCTCCATTTAAAGGGTACTTATGCTAATAAAGTAGCTGTTAATGACATTGATAAAGCCCCTGAAGAAAAAGCTAGAGGTATTACTATTAATGTTCACCACTCAGAATATGAAACAGATAAAAGACACTATGCTCATATAGACTGTCCAGGACACGTAGATTATATCAAAAATATGATTACTGGTTCTGCTCAAATGGATGGTGCTATCTTAGTAGTTGCTGCTACTGATGGTCCTATGCCTCAAACTCGTGAACACGTATTATTAGCAGGACAAGTTGGTGTACCAGCTATGGTAGTTTTCTTAAACAAATGCGATATGGTTTCTGATCCCGAATTAATTGAATTAGTAGAAGCTGAAATTCGTGAATTATTAACTAAATATCACTTTCCAGGTGCAGAAACTCCTATCATTCGTGGTTCAGCCTTAAAAGCTTTAGAAGCTACTTCTTTTGACGACGAAGCTGTCAAACCAATCATCGAATTATTAGATACTTTAGATACATATATCCCAGAACCAGCTCGTGAAAAAGACAAACCATTCTTAATGCCTATCGAAGATATCTTCACTATTGAAGGAAGAGGTACTGTAGTTACTGGAAGAGTAGAAAGAGGAACTATCCATGTCAATGATGAAATTGAAATGGTTGGTTATGTTCCTACTACCAAAACTATTGCTACAGGTGTTGAAATGTTTAATAAGTCAATGGACGAAGGATTCGCTGGTGATAATGTTGGTATTCTTTTAAGAGGTACCAAAAAAGATGATGTAAGAAGAGGACAAGTTATCTCCAAACCCGGATCTGTTACTCCACATACTGAATTCGAATCAGAGGTTTACGTATTATCTAAAGAAGAAGGTGGTAGACATACTCCATTCTTTACTGGATACAAACCACAGTTCTTTATTAGAACTGCTGATATCACAGGAGAAATTGCTTTAAAAGAAGGTGTAGAAATGGTTATGCCAGGAGATAACGCTACTTTTAAAGTTAAATTAATTGGTCCAGTAGCCTTAGAAGAAGGACAAAAGTTTTCTATCCGAGAAGGAGGTAAAACGGTCGGTGCAGGCGTAATTACTAAAATAGTTGCTTAATTATTAGGTTAAAAAAATTAAAATGTCTTCCAGCACCTTAGAAAATAAAGAAAAAACTAAAATTAGAGTAAAGCTAAAATCTTATGATCATCACATCATTGATAATTGTTGTAGACAGATCATCGATATTGTTATTCGTAATGGAGCTCAAATAGTTGGACCTATTTTACTTCCTACAGAATTTAAACGCTACTCTGTTAACCGAGCTACCTTTGTGAAAAAAACTTCTCAAGAACAATTTGAGATCAGGGTTCATAAAAGGATTATAGACATTTTAAGTCCTAACCCAAAAATTATTGAATCGTTAACAAACTTGAATTTACCAGCAGGGGTGGAAATAGAGATAAAAGCTTAATCTCTTTGAGGCCTTTGGGCCTCAACAAAAAGCTGAGATAAACTCAGTTTTTTGTTGAGAAACAAAACCAATATAATAAGTTTTAATATATATGAAATTCGTTCTAGCTAAAAAATTGAAAATGACTCAATTACCAGACCCAGAAATGGGTTTTGTTCCAGTAACAGTTTTAGAATCAGATCCAGCTATCATCTCTCAAATCAAAACTCAAGAAAAAGATGGCTATACATCTATACAAATTGCTGTTAACGAAACAAAGCATTTAACCAAACAAAGATTAGGTCATTTGAAAAAAGCTTTTAAAGATGAAGAAGTTAAAAAATTAAAGAATCTTAAAGAATTTAGAATAGATGATCTTAAAGATTATACTATTGGAGATATTATTGATTTAAAACAATTCTCTAAAGGAGATATTGTTGATGTCCAAGGAATCTCTAAAGGTAAGGGTTTTCAAGGAACTGTTAAAAGATGAAACTTCCGTGGAGCTCCAGCTTCTCATGGTACCAAACACGCTTTACGTGAACCAGGATCTATTGGTGCTCAAGGACCACAACACGTTATTAAAGGACACAAAATGTCTGGACGTATGGGGGCTGATTTACTTACTGTTAAAAACTTAAAGATTGTCGATATTGATTTAGAAAATAATCTTCTGTTCATTACCGGAGCTATTCCAGGAAGACAAGGTACTTTAGTTAAAATATGATCTAAATAGTAAATATGGAAATATCATTATATAATCAAAAAAAAGAAACTATCGGAAAAGTAGAATTAAATGACAAAGTTTTTAATACTCCATTTAAACAGAATTCTGTTTTTCAAGTTTATACTTCTATGTTATCTACTCGTCGTAAACCAGTTGCCCATAGTAAAGACCGAGGAGAGGTAAGAGGAGGAGGTATTAAACCTTGAGCTCAAAAAGGTACAGGGCGCGCTAGAGCTGGTTCGTCTCGTTCTCCTATCTGAAGACATGGAGGTGTTACTTTTGGGCCAAGACAAGCTGAAATGAATTTTACTCGCAAGATAAATCAGAAAGCCAAAAACAAAGCCTTATCAATGATATTTTCTAAGAAAATTAAAGATAACGAATTCTTTGTTGTTGACCAAATTACCTTAGATAAGGGCAAAACTAAAGAAATGGCTACAGTTACTTCTTTATTTGCTAAGGATAAATTTAAAAAAACAAACAAAGCGGTGTATCTAATTTTACCTCCAGAAGACAAATCATTAATTAGATTTACTCGTAATCTACCTTATTCCTTTGCTACTACTATTTCTTCAGTTGATCTAGTTGACTTGATAAATTACAAGAATATTGTTATATTAGAAAAAGCCATTCCAGTATTAGAAAAAAGACTTACTAACCCTAAAAAATAATTATGCCTATATTCAAGAAAAATACCAAAACTAAAAAAGTTACTCCAAGCAAGCCAAAAACAACAGCTACTAAGTTTTCTAGTATTTCTTTTTCTTGTCAGCCTCATTTAACAGAAAAATCTACTGCTCAAAGAGAATCAGGAAAGTATACATTCTTAGTAGGAATAAATACTAATAAAATTGAAATCAAAAGATTTATTGAGAAATTCTATAACGTAAAAGTGTCGGATGTAAATATTTCTAAGAAATTTTTCTCTCCAACAAATTTTCGTAATGAAATTTCAAAAAAATCTCCAGTTAAGAAAGCTATAGTCACATTAGTTAAGGGTCAAAAAATAGAATTTAACGTATAAATATGATGAAAAAAGATTCCAATACAAATCCAAGTACTAGACACCATTTAGACATAGACAGAACAGGACTATCTAAGCTTAGTCCTCATAAGTCTTTGACTTTTGGTCGTAAAAGAGCAGTTGGCAGAAATAATGCTGGCCGTATTACTATGCGACATAAAGGAGCTGGACATAAAAAACTTTATCGTGAAATTGAATTCGGAGAAGTTTTTAAAGGAGTTCCTGGTAAAATTGAAAAAATAGAATATGATCCATATAGAACTTGTTTTATCGCTTTAGTCCTATATCGTAATGGTGCTAGAAAATATATCTTAGCTCCAGCTGGAATTAAAGTAGGGGATGAGGTTGTTTGTGATGATAAAACAGAATTAAAAAAAGGTAATAGAATGATGTTAAAAAATATTCCCGGAGGTACAGAAGTTCATAATATTGAAATTCGCGAAGGCCAAGGAGGTAAGATGGCTCGTTCTGCTGGATCCTATGTTATTGTTTCAGGTTTAGAAGGAAATTATGCTTATTTAAAAATGCCTTCCACTGAAGTCAGAAAAGTTTTAAGTAATTG
>CAZFNU010000024.1:0-11266 GCA_964520445.1 uncultured Candidatus Saccharibacteria bacterium | reverse complement strand
GCTCCCCAGGTAAGTAAATCTATTAGGTTAATTATTGTCAAAGATCCTGCTACTGATAGGATATATACTTTTATAAACCCAGTTATTAAAAAACAATCCAAAGATACAGTTCTTCTTGAAGAAGCTTGTTTAAGTTTGCCTAATATGTCAGGAACTGTTAAAAGATTTACAGAAATAATTATTGAAGCTAAAAATTTAAATAACAGAAAGATAAAAATGAAATTAAAAAATTTATTCTCCTGTATATTTCAACACGAATATGATCATTTAGATGGTATACTATATATTGATAAAGCTCTAAAAGTTTATAAAAAGTAATAAATAATTAATATGGATTTTTGTTTTCTTGGTAATTCACATTTCTCTTTAATGGTTTTAAAGGCTTTAAAATCTCAAAATTTTATTCCTAATTTAATTATTACTACTTCTCCCAAACCCGTAGGAAGAAATCAAGAAATTACTCCTAACAAAGTAGACACTTTTGCTAAAGAAAACAATATTAAAACCCTTTATGGGGATCATTTTAAAGATGAGACTTTTATTGAAAGTTTAAAACAAGAAAAAGTATCTTGTGCTGTTTTAGCTTCTTTTGGTAAGATTATACCTAAAAATATGTTAAAACTATTCTCTTGTGGAATTTTGAATATTCATCCTTCTTTATTACCTAAATATAGAGGTCCAAGTCCAATTCAAACTAGTTTATTGAATGGGGATACAGAAACTGGTACTACTTTATTTATCATCGATGAAGGTATTGATGATGGTCCTATTGTAGGTCAAATGCATACCGAAGTAGATGTTAATGATACTTTTGATTCTTTATCAGAAAAATTAGCTATTTTGGGAGCTAAATTAGTAATTAATTTAGGTCCTCAGTATAAAGAAGGAAAAGTTTTTGTTAAACCCCAGAAAGAAGTTGAAGCTAGTTTTACAAATAAATTTACTCGTGAAGATGGTAAAATAAACTGGAACAATAATTCTTCTAAGGTATATAATCAAATACGAGCTTTAGCTACAGAACCTGGGGTTTATTGTTTTTTCGAGAAAGACGAAAAACAATTAATGCTAAAAATACATCAAGCTGGTTTAATCCAATTAGATGATCTACCAGATTTATCTAAAATAGCTCCTGGGACTGTAATTGAATATAATAATCATTTCTTAGTTACCACCAATGATGGATTAATTGATTTATTATTCGTTCAACCAGAAGGGAAAAATATTATGTCAGGATCTGCTTTTTTAAATGGTAATAAAATTTCAAAACTATGTTAAAGAAAATTTCTAACATCTTAATATGGTCTGTTTTCCTTATCCCGTGTCTTTACTGATTTCAAAATGTTAATTGGATTATTTTTCCTAAAATGTTTCTTTATCGGATCTTTATTGAATTACTCTTAATTTGCTATCTTTTACTTTTAGCAAAAGGAAAAATTCAAAAACCAAAATTAAATTTCATTAATGTTGCTTTTGGAATTTTTGTTTTAATATCTTTGATTATGGGGTTTATAGGAAAAGATCCTGCTCGTAGTTTTTGAGGTAGTTTTGAAAGATTCCAAAGTAATTTTGATTTCCTTCATTACTGAGTTCTTTTACTAATTTTACCTTGTTTTATACCAGCTAAAGAAAAATGATTATCTTGGTTAAAGAATCTTAATATCTCTTATCTATTTATTTCTTTTGTTTTATATATTTTCTACATCCTCAATATCTTTGGTATGAATGGATTAAACGGAGAAAAGGGGAGATGAACTGGTTTTGCCGGTAATTCTATTTTTATGTCTGTATTTTTATTAATTAATATTTTTCTTGGTCTTTACTTGTTTTTTGAAAGTATTGAAAAGGGAGAAAAAAAATGAATTTTCTTAATTTCCCCTTTAATCTTTACATTTTTACTTTTTCAGACTGGTTGTCGTGGTTCTCTTTTATCCTTAGCTCTATGTGGCTTTCTTTTTCTTTTAGTATCTAGTTTTTGAAAATATGATAAATTTATTAATCTTTATCATTTAGATAACAGAAAAATATCTAGATGAATTTTACTTTCTCTTGTTTTATTAATCCTTTTATCTTTTCCTTTAAGAAAAGTTACTTGATTAAATCAATTTACACCTATTAAAAGAATTCTAGGTACAACTTCTGAAAATGTCTCTGTAGCTAATCGTTTAGCAGTTTTCCGAACTTCTATCTTAGCTTTTGTTGAAAAACCCTTATTTGGCTGAGGTCCTAGCAATTATGATGTTGCTTACCAGAATAACTTTGATCCAGAAATGGTTTCCATTTCTCCTAATGAATTTCGTTTTGATAAGGCCCATAATATGTATTTGGAAATAGCTGTTACCACAGGTATCTTTGGTCTTTTATCATATTTAGTTATGTATTATTCTGTCCATTTTAGTTTAAAACAAATAGGGGATGATATCATGGAATTTTTTCCTAAATTAATTTTAATTTTTCTATTACTAGCATATATTGTTCAGAATCTTTTTGTTTTTGATGTTTTTGAAGGATTTGCTACTTTAATGATAATTTTTTGTTTTGTTTCAAGCGTTCTTAATATACCTGATCCTAAGGCAAAGATAGAAAAGAATCAAAGAATATCTAGTTTGATTGTTTATCCCTTAGTTCTTGCTATTTGTTTTTGTATCTATAAATGAAATATTAAAGAAATAGCTTTTCTTAATGGGTACCGAGATGATCCTTCCTATCTTCGTGAATTTACAGTTTTACAAGAAATCCGTATCTTAAATGGTTTTTCTCGTCCTTTTACTGCTTTACAACAACGTATTCTTGATTCTGATGAAAAATATCTAGCTAATTTTATTAATAAATATCCTACTCGTTGACGAGGATACCTTTACTACGCTTATCTCATTGATATGAAATACCAACATAAAGACATTCCTAAAGACCAAATTGATATCATTAAACAATCATATTTGCAAGCTAAACAAAATAGAGTTGCTTTACCAGACTATGAACAGCAATATAACAAAGTTCTTTATGCATCTGCAGATATCAATGATAAAAAAGCTGCTGAATTAAATATCTTTTTCTTAAAACAAAAATATCCTAAATTAAACTTTGAAGAAACTAAATAATAAACAAAAATTATGGAAAAAACAATTAATAAAATATTATATTATTTAATTTGATTATTAGCATTAACTCCTTGTTGTTATTGGTTACAGAATTTAAATACTTATCTTATTCCTCGTGGCTATATTGCCAAGATATTAATTGAGATTATTTTCCTTTTGTATTTAATCTTAGTATCTAAAAACAAAGAATACAGACCAAAATGAAATGCCATTAATATTTCTTTTTTAATTTTTGTTGCTATTTCTTTAATTTCTGGTATACAAGGTGTTGATCCTGGACATAGTTTTTGAGGAAGTCCGGAAAGGTTTCAAAGTAACTTTGATTTAATTCATTGATTAATTATGTTGTTTATTCTTCCTTGTATATTCAATACCAAAGAAAAATGAATTAATTTCTTAAAACCCTTAACTACAGTTTATCTAGGTATTTCCAGTGCCTTTTACGTTTGCTATGCTTTTAATTTCTTTTCTTTACATACTTTAAACGTAGAAGTAGGCAGATGAGTAGGTTTTATTGGAAATTCTATCTTTATGGCTGTTTTTCTATTAGTTAATATCTTTTTATCTTTATATCTCTTTTTTGAAGATGTAGAAAAAGAAAAAAAGAATTATCTATTCTTAATTTTTAGTTTAATATATACCTTTTTACTATTTCAAACTGTTTGTCGTGGAGCTATTTTGTCTTTTCTTATGTGCATGTCTATTTTACTCTTAGCTTTTTGTTTTATCTCTTATGATAAATTAAACAAACTATATCATATTAAAAGTAAAAAAATTGCTCAAGTGATTTTAATTGGAATTCTAGTTTCCATGATTACTGCTTTAATTTTTCGTAATTCTCCCATACCTAAAAAAATTCCTATTATTAAACGTCTTTTTTCTATTTCTTTTAATGATATTTCCACAGCCAATCGAATATCTATCATTAAATCCGGGTTATCGGCTTTTAAACAAAAACCCATATTAGGTTTTGGGGCTAATAATTTTGATGTTGCCTATCAGAATAACTTTAATCCTGAAATTGTTAAAGTTTCCCCAGTTGAATTTCGCTTTGATAAGGCCCATAATATGTATTTGGAAATAGCTGTTACTACCGGTGTTATAGGATTAATTTCTTATCTTTATTTCTTTTATACTGGATATATAGGGATTAAAAAATTACCTAAAGATATCATGAGTTTCTTCCCTAAAATTACTCTTGTTTTATTAATTGTCTCTTATATCGCTCAAAATCTTTTCATCTTTGATGTCTTTGAAGGTTTTATGGTTTTAATTATTGTTTTTAGTTTCTTATCTACTTTACAGAATAAAGAAAGAGATAATAAATTTAATAATCATAAAATCTGATTTTTACCTTTATTACTTATCCCTATTACTCTTTATTCTTTATATTCCTTTAATTTTAAAGAAATTGCTTTTATTAACGGCAATCATCAATCAAATTCTTTTATTTATGAAGTATTAATGTTTAGAGACATTGATGCCATTAGTAAATTAAAATATCCCTACTATGATAATCAGGCAAAATGAATCCAAAGATTTAACGCTTATTTGAGTCAACAAATTATGACTCATCCTACTCGCTGACGTTTTTATATCGCCAAATTCAGTCTTTATTTAGCCCAAGCTCAAACTATGGAAAATCATAAAGTTCCCAAAGAATGAGTTTGGGAAGCTACGAGTCTTTATACAGAAGCTGTAAAAAATCACATAGTTTTACCTGATATTGAAAAACTTTACCTAAAAATCCTTAAATATTCAGATAATAAAGAAGATATTGCTCTTTACAAAGAAGATCTAGCTCGTTTAGTTAAACTATACCCTAATATTTCTTGGGAAAAATAATCACTGAAATTGATACTTTAACCCCCCCAAAAAACGTGAATGAGGGGTTAAAACTGGGGTCCATTCACGTTTTTCTTGACTTTTGACTATAAATTGTGTATAATAGATATATAACTATAAATAAACATTATGGCTATTACAGCAACAATGAAAAATAAAATCAAACAACTTAAAGAAGAATACTTTTCTCTACAAAAGGGAAAGGAATCACTTTTACGAATGATTGATGAAGCCGAGATTCCTGAGAGTGTTTATAACTCTAATGCTATAGAAAATTCTACATTAACCCTTAAAGATACAGAAAAAATTTTATTAGATATGGAACTATCCTCAGATTTTTCTTTGAGAGAAGTTTTTGAAGCTAAAAATTTAGCTCGAGTTATTGAATATTTACACAACAAATACAAAACAATCCAATTAAATAAAGAAACTATCTTATTATTACACCAAATGTTAATTGGTAACATTGATGATAAAATTGCTGGCCGTTTTAGAAAACAAGGAGAATACGTAAGGGTAGGAACATATATTGCACCAGCTCCAGAACATGTTGAATCTATGATTGATTCAATAATTTATGAATATTTAAACACTGATATGTATTTTCTTGAAGCTATAGCTAAGTTTCATTTAAATTTTGAAACTATCCATCCCTTTAATGATGGAAATGGAAGGATAGGAAGAATTTTAATTTGTTTGTTATTACAAAAACTAAATTTACCCATAATCATTATTCGTGATAAAGAAAAACAAACATATTACAAAGCTTTCCATGAATACAGGGATAATAATCAAAATACTAAAACCATGGAAAAAGTTTTAGTTTTAGCCTTAATTGAATCTTTTCATAAAAGAATTACATACTTAAAGGGAGAAAAAATAATTTCTCTTTCAGAATATATCAAAAATAATAAATTATCTGCTTCAGCAATAACTAACGCTGCTCGTCGCCAAAGCATTCCCGCCTTTAGAGAAAAAGGAATTTGAAAGATAAGTGAAAATTTTAAATATCTTAAATAATTTTAAATAAATACATCTATGAAAATAGCTATAAATGGATTTGGAAGAATTGGTCGTAGTTTTTTTAAACAGGCTTTAGGTAATTCAAATTTTGAAATCGTTGCTATCAATGATTTAGGAGATTTTGAAAATCTTAAATATCTTTTAAAATATGATACAGTATATAGAGGATTTAATACTATAATCCCTGAATCTGTAAAACTATTACAAGAACCTGATCCTACTAAATTACCTTGAAAGGATTTAGGAGTTGATGTAGTTATTGAATCAACAGGGGTCTTTGATGATTATGAAAAAGCTAAAGTTCATTTAACTTCAGGTGCTAAAAAAGTTTTAATCACTGCTCCTGCTAAGGGGAATGAGGGAGTAGATGGAAAAATTATTCTATTAGGGTTAAATGATCAAGATGCTAAAAATTTTAATATTATTTCCAATGGTTCTTGTACTACTAATGCTATAAGTTCTGTTTTAGCTATTTTAAATGAAAAATTAGGAATTAAAAAAGCAATTTTAAATACTACTCATGCCTATACAGCAACCCAGGAAATAGTTGATAGTCCTGCTAAAAATGATTACTTACGTGGTAGAGCTGGAGGACAAAATATTATTCCTTCTTCCACTGGTGCTGCCAAAACTATTACTAAAGTAATCAAAGAATTAGAAAATAAATTTGATGGTATTGCTTTACGGGTTCCTGTTATTTGTGGATCTATTGCAGATATTACTTTTATTTCTTCTCGTTTGACTACAGTTGAAGAAGTAAATCAAATTTTATCTTCTTCTTCTCAAGAAGAAAAATGAAAAGATTTATTAGCTGTTTCTTTGGAGCCACTAGTATCTTCTGATGTCTTACAAACTAATATCCCGGCTATTATTGATCTTTCATTAACTCGAGTAGTTGATGGGGATTTGGTTAAAGTTTTTTCCTGATATGATAATGAATGGGCTTATTCACATACTTTAATTCTACACCTTCTAAATATGTTAAAACCATAATCTATGATTTTCAATGGTAAAGATTTTGCTAACAAAATATTAGAAGATCTTAAAGTTCAGAGATCTAAAATTAATCATAAAATACGATTAAATATTGTTAGTTTAAGAAAGGATTCGGATATGCTTTCTTTTATTAAAGTTAAACAAAAAGTAGCCCAAGATCTAAATATTGAATGTCGAGTCTATCAAATAGAAGATTCTATTAAAACCAAAGATTTAAGAAAGAAAATCAATGCTATTTCTCGTACTCCTTTTTCTAAGGGGTTAGTGATTCAATTACCATTACCAGAATCTATTAATACCCAATCTGTTTTAGATGGGATTTTAGAAAATCAAGATATTGATTGTCTAGGATCTAAAATACTGGGTAAGTTCTACACTGGGAAAAGTATTATATTGCCCCCTGTAGTAGAAGCTTTTCAGTTAGTTTGTAAGGACATTAATCTTTCTTTTGAAGATAAAAAAATTGTAATTATAGGGTTGGGTGTTTTAACTGGTAAACATATTGCTACTTGATTTATGAATCAGAATATTCCTTTTACTTGTTTAAATGAAATATCACCTGATTTTAAAGAAATTATTAAAACAGCTGATATTTTAATTACGGGAGTAGGGAAGCCAGGGTTAATTAAAAAAGAAATGTTAAAAGAAAATTGTTTTGTTTTTGATTTTGGTTGTTCAAGAGAAGATGAATCTTTGTGTGGGGATTGTGATCCTGATTGTAGTGAAAAATGTTCTTTTTTCTCTCCCGTACCTAATGGGCTTGGACCTGTCGTTGTCGCTTGTTTATATAAAAACCTATTTACTTTATTAAATGAAAGATAAAGATCTACCAGAAGATTATATTATAGGTTGGACTGATTTTTTAGGAATTAGAATTGATTTACGATATATGCCTTTAATTCCTAGAACTGAAACTATTTTTTGGATTGAAAGAGAATTACCTAATCTAAAAGATAAAAGAAGAATATTGGATATCTTCTCTGGATCTGGATGTTTAGGACTTTATCTATTAAAGAATATTCCTGATGCTAGCGTAGATTTCTCTGATATATCTTTAAATTGTTTAAAACAAATTAAATACAATCTAAAGATTAATAATCTAAAAGCTAATAAAGTAATTAAATCAGATATCTTTAAAAATATCCATGATAAATATGACCTAATAGTAGCCAACCCACCATATGTACCCAATAACAGAAAATTGCCTAAAGCTATAATTAAATATGAATCAAGCTATGTTTATGCAGGAACTAATGGATTAAAATACATATTACCTTTTCTTAAAGAAAGCTTGAATTTTATTAAAAAGAATGGTATACTATTAATGGAGATTGATGATACTCAAAAAATATCAATTACCAAGATTTTAAAAAAATTAAAAATATCTAATTTCGAATTCCTTAAAGATCAATATAAAAGAATTAGAGTTTTAAAAATATATTTTTAATATGCCAGAAAATCTAATTATAAACTCGGTCAATAACGAGTTTGAAAAAATTAAAAAAATAGACAACAATGGTATCGAATATTGGGAAGGAAGAAATCTAATGCCTCTTTTAGGGTATTCTAAATGGCAAACAGCTGAAGAAGTTATTGCTAGAGCAGCTATGGCTTGCTTTAATAGTGGACAGATTGTAGATAATCATTTTCATTTATTAGTCAAAATAGTTGATATAGGTTCAAACACAGTACGAAAAGTAAAAAATTGAAAATTAGATCGTTATGCATGTTATTTAATCGCTCAAAATGGAGATTCTAAAAAGCCGGCAATTGCTATGGCTCAAACATATTTCGCTATTCAAACCAGAAAACAAGAAATATTAGAACAATTTACCGGAAATGATGAACGTTTAAAAACCAGAAGTGATATAACTTTACAAAATAAAAATTTATTTAGTACTGCTAAAAAAGCAGGAGTAACAAAATTCGGATCTTTTAATAATTCTGGATACCAGGGATTATATGGTGGCATGACATTAAATGAAATTGAAAATAAAAAAAATATCAAAAAAGGTGATTTACTTAATAGGGCTGGAGCTACGGAACTAGCAGCTAATCTTTTCCGTATTACTCAAACCAATGAAATAATCAAGAAAGATAATATCACAGGAGAATCTGAAGCTTCAAATCTTCATTTTAAAGTTGGCAACAAAGTTAGACAAACAATCAAAGAACTTGGAGGTATTTTACCTGAAAATTTACCCATAGAAAGGCATATCAAAGAATTAAAAAGAGAAAAAAGAAAGCTACTTAAAAATGTGAATAAAGAACTAAAAAAATAGTTTGCTATCAAATATAATATAATTAGGCTGTGGAAAACCATTTTACTGAATCCAGTAAAATGGCCTGTGGAAAACTTTTTGTCTAATAAATACAGCCATTTATACCATATTTTGTCAAAAATAAAATATTCTACGAAAAAGATTGAAATTAATTATTTAATATGGTATACTAATATTAACTAAATGTAAAATTATGGGAAATAAAAAAACAGTTTTTTCAGGGATAAAACCAACAGGGGATTTAAATATAGGGCACTATATAGGTGTTATTAAACCCTGAGCAGAATTACAGAATGAATATGATTGTTTATTCTGCATTGTTAATTTACATGCCTTAACTGTTCCTGAAAATGTAAAAGATAATCTACAAAAACAAACTTATGATTTATTAGCTTTATACATCGCTATGGGATTAGATCCTAAAAAATCCCATTTATTCCTTCAATCAGATAATCCAGATCATACGTACCTATATTGGATTTTAGAATGTTTTACTCCTTTTGGCCAAATGAAAAGAATGACTCAATTTAAAGAAAAAACCGAAGAATTAAAAGACAGAATTTCAGGAGGTCTTTTTGATTATCCTGTTTTAATGGCTTCAGATATTTTGTTATATGATACAGATTTCGTTCCAGTAGGGCAAGATCAAAAACAACATGTAGAACTAACAAGGGATATTGTTTTAAATTTCAATAAACTTTACAAAACCAATGTATTACATATGCCCACTCCTTTAATTCCTAAATTCGGAGCTAAGATTATGGATTTACAGAATCCTAATAAGAAAATGAGTAAGAGTGCTAAGAATGAAAAAGGTATTATTTTTGTTTTAGATTCTCAGGATGTTATAAAAAAGAAAATATCTCAGGCCGTTACCGATTCAGATGGGAAAGTTAAATTTGATCCAATTAAAAAACCAGCTATTTCTAATTTAATTCAAATCTATAGTGGGTTTAGTGGGTTGGAGATTAAAGAAATTGAAAAAAAATATTTATCTTTAACTTATGTAGATTTTAAAAATGATTTAGCTCGTATTATTTGAGATGTTTTAGGGCCTATTCAACAAAGATACAACGAAATTATCAAAGATACAAAATATATTAATTCTATTTTAGATGAAGGGTTAAGATATAGTTTAGCTTTATCTAATAAAAAAATTGAAGAAATCAAAAAGGTTGTTGGTTTTAATAGAATAAACTAATATTATGCCAGACAGAAGTTTTTATCATATTATTCTCATTATTTTCTTAATTTATATAGCTGGAGTAGCTATGTATATTACTTATGGTTTAGTACAAATTAATCAAAAATCCCTTGCTAACCAATGATTCTTTTATACTATAGGAGATAAGATGTATAAATTAAAGATTGCTGATAACCAAACTCTTTGGGCTAAGGGGTTATCTGGGGTAAAAGAGAGGCCAAAGGATTATGATGGTATGATATTTATATTCCCTAACAAACAGATTCGTCCATTTTGAAATCAGGGGACATATGTAGATCTTCATGTTATTTGATTAGATGATTTTCAGATTATTCAGGAAGATGAATTAAATTCAATTAAGAATGGTTTACAGATTGTAACTCCTGTTAAACCTATTAATTATGCCATTGAGATATTTAAATAAAAATCTATGACTACAATTAATCTAAAATCTAAAAATTCCTTCACCCTCGTAGAACTCATGATAGTATTAGCTATCTTAGCTTTATTAGCCGGGATAGTAATCTTTACTATCAAACCAGGTAATATCTTAGATAATGTTAATGATTACAAAAGAGTATCAGATCTTAATAACATCACTAAGTCCATTAACTATCTTAATGTTATTAACTTAGGTTTACTTAACCTAGGATCAGCTACTACCATATATGTAAGTCTTCCTGATAATACCTCTACTACCTGTTCGAGTTATGCATTACCCAGTCTACCTGCTGGTTATGGCTATAGCTGTAAGAATACTACAATCTATAGACTAAATGACTCTACTGGCTGAACCTTCTCTGTCAACTTTTTAGCTA
>CAZFNU010000023.1:0-11916 GCA_964520445.1 uncultured Candidatus Saccharibacteria bacterium | reverse complement strand
CAAACGATAAAAGAGGAATCAAATTAATGCAAACCCTAGAAACTACCTTTTGTGATATCCCCTTATTAGGAAATGCTAACTGTGGAGAAGCTTTAAGTTATGCTGATGGGATTATTGAACAATATATTCAAATATCTAGAAAATGATTAAGAGGAAAACCCAAGGATTACTTCTTTGTTAAAGCTATAGGAGACAGTATGAATTTAGCTGGAATTAATGATTCAGATATGGTTTTAGTTAGAAAAATTGATTTACCAGAAAATGGAGATATTGTCGTAGCTGTAATTAATGGATTAGCTACAATTAAGATATTCCAAAGAGCTCCTAATGGTACAGTTTTATTAGTACCTAAATCAAAGAATAAAGATCATCAACCTATTATCCTACACCCAGATGATACTGTAGTTATCTGTGGTAAGATTGATAAGGTTTTTAATTTTAATCAATTAAATTAACAATATGAATAAACAACCCCAACACAAAACAAATAAAATACCAGACAATCAAATCGCTTTTTATCAATCACCAGACGGATCTGTAAATATTGAAGTTCTTTATTCAGAAGAAAATATATGGCTTACACAGAAGAAAATGGCGGAACTTTTTGATTGTTCAACCGATAACATCTCTCTCCATTTAAAAAATATCTACAAGGAAAAGGAAGTTGACCAAAAGTCAACTACCGAGGAATTCTCGGTAGTTCAAAATGAAGGAGGTAGAGAAATTAAGAGAAAATCAAGGATGTATTCCCTAGAGGTCATCATTGCCGTTGGTTATCGAGTTAATTCTGAACGGGGTACTCAATTCAGACAATGAGCAACAGGAATTTTAAAAAACTATATCCATAAAGGGTATGCTTTAGATGTTAACAGGATGAAATATGGCTCTCGTTTCAGTGTTCGATATTTTGAAGAGCTTTATGAAGAAATTAAAGACATTCGTACTAGTGAAAGAATGATTTATCAAAAAATTACCGATATTTATGCTACAGCAATTGACTATTCTCCAAAAGCTTTTGAAAGTAAACAATTTTTTGCTACAGTCCAAAACAAACTTCATTTTGCTATAACTGGCCAAACTGCAGCAGAGATTATTACGGATAGAGTAAACAGCAAGAAAGAAAAAATGGGGTTAACTTCTTGAAGACGTTCTCCAAAAGGTAAAATAATGCCCAGTGATACAATAATTGCCAAAAATTATTTAAATAAAAAAGAACTAGAACACTTAAATAATATTGGAAACATGTATTTAGACTATGCTGAAATACAAGCCTCACGTGGCAAGGTAATGACCATGAAAGATTGGGCAGAAAAACTTAACGCCTTCCTTAAATTTAGCGAATATGATATTTTAACAAATACTGGCAAGATCAGTCATGAAGTTGCAGAAGCATTAGCACTTAAGGAATATGAAAAATATCGTTTGATACAGGACGAGAATTATATTTCAGATTTTGATCAAGAAGTGACGAAATTATTAAAGTCTGAAAAAGAAATAGGATAGACAGGTTATTTATAAAGCCGGTTATATAAATTGTTAATTTTTTAAAATTATAATATAAACATCATATAATAAAAAACAAATTTAAAACATGGATAAGCAAATTATAGTACGTTTACATAAAAGTTTTGAAGATTACGTTCACGAAAAAGATGGAGTCGAATTTTGATACGCTCGAGAATTACAAATATTATTAGGCTATACAGAATGAAGAAATTTCGAGAAGACAGTAGAAAAAGCTAAAATAGCCTGTAAAAATGCTAAACAAAATATAAATGATCATTTTGTTGACGTCAACAAAACGATCGAAATGCCCAAAGGAGCTAGCAAGGAGGTATTAGACATTATGTTGACTCGTTACGCCTGTTATTTAATAGCTCAAAATGGAGACCCCAGGAAGGACGAAATTGCTTTTGCTATGAGTTATTTCGCAGTCCAAACACGTAAACAAGAAATAGTACAACAAAGAATACTAGACTGAGAGAGGATTCAAGATAGAGAAAAACTATCTCTATCAGAAAGGATTCTTTCGGGTGTTTTGTTTGAGCGAGGAGTGGACCATATGGGGTTTGCTAGAATTCGTAGTAAGGGAGACGAAGCTTTATTTGGCGGTAATAATACCCAGGATATGAAAATAATACTAGGGGTGCCAGAAAAAAGACCATTAGCTGATTTTTTACCAGAAGTTACAATTAAAGCTAAAGATTTAGCTAGCACAATTACTAGGATTAATGTGGAAAAAGATGAAGCTATGATTGGAGAGGAATGTATTACTGATGAACATGTTAAAAATAACCGTGAAATGAGAAATATGTTAGTTAAAAATGATATCTACCCGGAAAGATTACCGAGAGAAGAGGATGTTAAAAAGATCGAAAGAAAATTAAAATCCGAAGGTAAAAAATTGCCAAAGACAACTCAAAAATTAAAATAATACCCTATTTAAAAATATGCATAAATCAGAATTTAAATTAAAAAGAGATAAATATAAATCAGCTCGCGGAGGATATTCAAGATTTTTAGATATCCATTGTCACAAATGTAATGATCTTGTTTTAGTATATCAAAAAGATGGACCAGGTAGTTTAAAGCGTCTATATCTTGATAGAATATTCGCTCCTGAAAAATTAATCAATTTACAGACTTTAGATATAAAAAACATTCCGTTACTAAAATGTAGAAAATGTGGTGAAACATTAGGAACATCATATATCTATTTGAAAGAAAAACGTAAAGCATTTAGACTATACCAAGATGCCGTAACAAAAAGAATAAGAAAAATAAAAACTTAAAATTTCTTGACTTTTTCAAAAAATGTGCTATAATAGTATAGCTTTTTAAAATTTCAATAAAATTAAAAGGAGGTGTTTTTATGAGCGAGAGAGATATAGTATTTCTTGTTAGGGGCGAAGAGGTGAAGGGTAGATTTGTCTTGTATTGTGAACGTTGTATGAATATACCAGTAGGACAAATAATTTATGATTTAAAACAGGGGTGGAACGATATCACAGAGAGCCATTTGAAAAAGATAATCTTTACTAGAGAATATGACAATCTTTATAAAGTTAGTTGTGGGCAGAGAAAGGGAAGATTAGAAAAATATTTTGAATCCTATGCCCAGTTTAATAACGATCCTTATAGGATTGTTTTCTTTTTTGACTTAGGTAATAATAAGATATCGGACAAAATAGACGATCTAGAACAATATAGAATTACTATCAAAGATTTTTTTGATTGGCTTAATGAAGAATTTGATGGAGAAATATTAACTGCAGTTAAAAATCCTGAGAATGATAGAGTTTTTCTTTATAATCCTGATCAAGATTCAGACAATAAAATCCCAACCGGTATCGAAGACTTATTAGTAAAACCAGAGGTGTATGTAAACAACAGAAAACCAGTTGAAAAACAAGAGTCTCAAGGTGGTGGAGGTGGAGCCAGCGATTCTATAGATACAGGAGTTATATTTCTGTATGCAGTATGTCTGACTATTTTTTTTGGTGTAGGGGGTAGTATTGTAGGGGGAATGATTTTTAACAAGTTATTTTCCGTTCAACCGATACACGTACAGTTATATGACTTATTTTGTCGATTGCCAATGACAAAAGGTGTTATAGATCTTTTTGCCGAAGGAGTTAACAAGTATGATATAGTAGCTGGTTTCATTTTTTGGGTTGGTCTTCTATCTTTAATTATTTCCGGAGTTTCTATTTACAAGTTGGCAAAAAAAGGATACGGACTAGGGTCATTAGTATTTTTCGGCTTATTAATTCTTATAGGATCTTTTTTTATTTCTTTACTAATGATGTGGGTTGTTCTTGCTATCATAGCAATCGTTATTATCGGGTTCTTTATCTATGCGTTTTTTAGTTCGCTCCAACATTAAACATTTTTTAAAGAGGGCATTAAATTGCCCTCTTTTTTAATTTATCGATTTCCTTGACTTTTTAAAAAAATATGATAGTATACATACGTAACTTATTAAGAGTGTGGGAAGGGAACTAGCCCGTTGATCCACCGACAACCTGCCTAATCAAAAAGGTAAGGTGCCAAATCTAGTCCCATATATATGGGAAAGATAAGGTCGACAATTACATTTATGTATGTAAACCACTTTCCCTATGGAAAGTGGATTTTATTTAATAAATTTTAAATTAAAAACTATGTATACAGCCGAATGTGTGTCCCCAATGCATCCAGATAAAATCTGTGATCGCATATCAGATTCCATCTTAGATGAGTGTTTAAAACAAGATCCCTATTCAAGAGTAGCAGTGGAAACTCTAGGAGGGCATAAAAAAATAGTAGTCATGGGGGAAATAACCTCTAGTGCTAAACTAGATATTAAAGAGATAATAAAAAAAGAATTAAATGATCCTTCTTTTGAGATTATAATAAATATCGTAACTCAATCACCACAAATATCTCAGGGTGTAGATATTGGTGGTGCTGGGGATCAAGGTATTATGATTGGTTATGCCTGTAATGAGACAGAAGAATTAATTCCTTTGGAACATAAATTATCAAGAAGTTTATGTCAGTTTATTTTTAACCAATACCCCTATGATGGTAAAACTCAAGTATCAGTTAATAATAAAAGAATAACTGATATTGTAGCTAGTTTTCAAAATGTCTCCAAAGACATTTTAAAACAACTAGTTTTGGATTGATTAAAAAAAGAAAATATTAGTGAAGAAGGAATTAATTTTTGAATTAATGAAGCCGGGGATTGAAATCTGGGTGGATTTGATGCTGATACTGGATTAACTGGAAGAAAAATAGTTATTGATGCTTACGGTCCAAGAGTTCCTGTAGCTGGAGGTGCCTTTAGCGGCAAAGATGCTACCAAGGTAGATAGGTCTGGTGCTTTAATGGCACGACATATAGCAGTAGAAACTCTTAAAAAAACTAAAGCCCAAGAAGTACTAGTCCAAGTTTGTTATGTTATAGGTAAACCAGAACCTTTAGAATTAAGTATTAAAGCAGACAATAAAGAAATTCCTATTAATCAGGAATTAATTAATAGGTTTATACTCAAAAACATAATCGAAGAATTAGACTTAAGAAAACCCCAATACAAAGAACTATCTATGTGGGGACATTTTGGACATAATCATACCTGGGATAAATAATCTTTCTAATATTTGTAAAAAATTAAAAAGTATGCTAAAATAGAATTAATAATAAAAATTCTAAACTTTAAGTATGAAAGAAAATCTGAAGAAAGTGTTCTATACTTTAGGTATAGGCATTGGTATCTGTTTGATTTTTAGTTTAATTGGTTGAGGATCATTAAAATTCATTGAAGCTAAGAATCAATATAGCCAAGGAAGGTCTATTACTTTAACCTCTACTGGTAAAGTAACTGTTATCCCCGATATTGCTACTATTAGTTTTAACATTGTTAAAGAAGATAAACAAGTAAGTGATATATCCAATGAAACTAATAAATTAATGCAAGGAGTTATTGACTATCTTAAAAAACAAGGAGTAGAAAGTAAAGATATTAAAACTAGTCAATATACCATTACTCCAACCTATGAAGATAAGTGTGTTTACGGCACTGAAATAGCTCCTACTATTTCTTCTTCTAAAACTTGTTCTTCTAAAATATCAGGATACAGAATAACTCAATCAGTTTCAATTAAAATAAGGGATTTTACAAAAATTGATTCCATAGTTGGATCATTACCGGGGTTAGGAGTTAACCAAATATCTAATGTAAGTTTTGGTATTGATGATTCTGAAGCTTTACAAAATCAAGCTAAGATAGAAGCCATAAATCAAATCAAAACAAAAGCTCAAATGCTATCTCAATCAACCGGTATTAGACTAGGAAGAATCATTAATATCTCTGAGAATAATTCCTACTATTATGGCGTTAGTGAAATGTCTTATTCTTCTGCTAAATTAAGATCAGATATTGCCACTCCAGCTCCAATAGAACCAGGAAGTCAGGATGTTAGCCAAACAGTTAGCATTACTTACGAAATTAAATAATATTTATGAACATTATAAAATCCAAAGACGTAGAAAACAAAAAAGTACTTGTTCGAGTGGATTTTAATGTTTCAGATTTTAAAAAAGATCACTATCGTTTTCAATGTGCCAAGAAAACGATAGACTTCCTTTTTAAAAACAAAGCTAAACAAATAATTTTAATTTCCCATTTAGGGAGACCCAAGGGTAAAGAAGAAAAATATTCTTTGCATAAATTAATTCCAATACTAGAAAAAACATTTAAAAAGAAAATTAAGTTTTTCAATAAATTGGAAAATATTCCTGATGATAAACTCATCTTACTAGAGAATATTCGTTTCTGAAAAGAAGAAGATAATAACAATAATTTATTTGCCAAGAAATTAGCTAAGTTAGGGGATGTTTTCATCAATGAAGCTTTTTCTGTCTCCCATAGAAAATGTGCTTCTTTATGTGGTATTCCTAAATACCTTAAAACCTATTATGGTTTTAATTTTATGTCTGAAATCAAATCCTTAGATACCTTGAATAAAAATATCAAGCATCCTTTTACTATGATTATTGGAGGAGCTAAAACAGAAGATAAGATTCCTCTAATTGAAAAATTCCTAAAACCAGCAGATTTTGTTTTAGTTGGTGGTGTTATGGCTAATACTCTTTGGCTATATCATGGTTTAAACATGGGTAAATCATTAGTAGATAAAAAAGTTAAGATTAAGGATTGGGGTTCAGATGAGATTGTTTTACCTATAGATTTTCAGATAAAGAATGATACAAAGGTAGAGTATAGAAATATTAATAATCTTAAACCTCAAGATAATATCTTAGATTTAGGTAAATATTCTATAGACTTATTTAAAGTTTATTTAGATCATTCTAAAACCATTTTCTGAAATGGACCATTAGGATATATTGAAGAAAAACCCTTTGATAAATCAACTAAAGAACTAGTTAAGATTTTAGCTAAATCCAAAGCTAAGATTATCATTGGCGGGGGAGAAACTCTTGAATTTGTAAAACCCTTAATGAATAAAAAGAATATTTTTGTTTCCAGTGCCGGTGGGGCTATGTTATATTATTTAATTCACGGAACTTTTCCGTGCTTAAAAAAATAATATGGAAGAAAATACTAAAACATACGATGAAGCAATTAGGGGAGGAACCCCTATGAAAGAAAGGGATTTAGTTTTTCTTGATTTAGAATTAACGGGATTAAATTTAAATCACGAGATTATTGAAATAGGGGGAATAATAGTAGACCAAAAAGATTTATCAATTAAACAAGAATTTAATTTTAAAATATCCCCAACTCACATTGAAAACGCAGACCCAATTTCTTTAAAAATGGTTCATTACAATGAAGATGATTGAAAAGATGCTATTCCTTTAATTGATGGATTAAGAAAATTAGAACAACTAGCTTATGGTAAAATCCTAATTGGGTTTAACTCTGCTATGGATTGGTCACGTATTGAAAAAGCTTATCTAGATAACGGTATTACTATGCCACCATTTTATTACCTTCACCCAGATATTGCTGGGATGTGCTATGTAAAGCTCCTAAAGGCCCTAGAAGCCACCAAATTCAGTCTAGCTGAGCTATGTAAGTACTTTGGTATAGAAAGAGATAAATCTAAAGAACACAGCGCTTTAGAGGATGCCAAAACTTCTTTTGAGTTATATAAAAAGATAATAAATATATAGGGTATTGACAAACTTTATAAAGTTTGTCAATATATCAGAAGTATATAAAGTATTAAAAAAGTAATATTATATATAATCTCTTTAAATAAACATTATGGTAAAATCTCCAACAAAACCACTCATTTTTAAAACGTATATATCTAGAATTAAAAAAGCTGTAGGAAGTAAAATGTTTCAGAATTTCTTTATGAAGATAGGCAATAAGGAAATGGACATTCTTAATAATGGTAATTTATCTTGTGCTATGTTTGTCTCCTCAGTTCTTTATTTATCTAAATTAATTTTTGATTTCCACACTACTGTATCTAGTACCATAAAAGATATGGAAAAAAGTGGCTGATATAAAATCAAAAAACCCAAAATTGGAGCTGTCCTAGTTTGAGAACCACAGAAGCTCGGCAATGATGTTCATGCTCATATCGGTTTTTATATTAGTAATAATAAAGCCATCAGCAATAGCTCAAGAAAGAAAACACCTCAAATCCATCATTATCTAATGGAAAACAATAGAAAAATAATCGCTATTTATTGAAATAAAAAATTAAATTAATAAAATTATAAACGTATAAAAATGGATAAAATAGCAATTTTTATTTGACTGATATTTGTACACTATATTATAGATTGACTTTTTCAAAACTACTATCAAACCATGAATAAGAGTAAAAATTGAAAACCACTATTAATGCATTCATTTATTTATACTTTAGGATTTTTAATCCCATTTCTGCTCTTTCATATTAATTTATGATGATTAATATCTGTATTTGTTTTACATATTATTTTAGATAAAAGAAACGCATTAGTTTGGATGATGAAAAATATTAAGGGTATGACTAAAGATAACACCCCAGATCATTTATATTCTTTAATTGCCATAACCCTAGATCAAGTTTTTCATTTACTTTTATTATGAATAATAATTAATATAAAATAAAATTATGTCTATTATAAAGAAAAAATGTTGGCCGGAATGATATGAAAAATTCATTTCCGGCGAAAGAACTTTTGAATTACGTCTTGCAGATTTTGACTTAAAAAATGAAGATATATTAGTCTTTGAAGAATATGATCCCAGGACAAAACAATATACTGGTCGCTCTACAGAGTTTAAGTGTTCAAGAGTTGAACATTCAGCTCAAAATCCTCTTCAATTCTATAATATTGATGATGTAAAGAAAAATGGTTTTTGAATTATAAAATTAGAAAAACAAAATTAAAATAGAAGTATGCCTAATTTAGTTTTTATTGATGAATCAGGAGATTCCGGATGGAAAATTGATAAAGGTTCAAGCCGATTTTTTACAATCGGATTAGTTGTTTTCGATGATACAGAGGAGGCGATAGCATGTGATAAAAGAATTTCTCTTTTAAAACGTGAACTAGGATGGAATGAAGACGATGAGTTCCATTTTAGTAGGAATACTAATAATGTTCGTATTGCTTTTTTAAGGGCGGTTGCTAGATATAATTTTTTCTATTATGGTATTGTTATAAATAAAAACCCCATAAAATTATGAGCGGAAGGATTCCAAAGCAAAGAATCTTTTTATAAATATGCTTGTGGTTTAGTTTTTGAAAACGCTAAAGATAAATTAAATTATTCTATTATTACAATTGATGAAAGTGGCAGTCTTGAATTTAAGGGTAGACTTGCAAAATATTTAAATAAAAACGTGAATAAAAAAGAGATTGGAATAAAAAAAGTTAAAATGCAACGCTCGCAATCCAGTAATCTGTTACAATTAGCTGATTATATTGCTGGTATAATCAATAGATCGGTTAATAATAAGAAGAAAGATGGCCAACAACTAGAACAAATAATAATACATCGTAAGATAAATGTTCAAATTTGACCACAATTATAAAAAACCCACAGACCTATCTCTTGCGAGAATGCGACGATAACGTCACGTTTCGGTCTGTGGGCAATTCTAGATATAGTATAGCAAAGTATTTTGTTTTTGTCAATAGAGTTTTCCACAGGATGTTTAGGTCTAAAATAAACGGGTATTGTCAAATTATATATAATTTGCTAAAATAAAAATATAATATATAATTTCAAAAAGAACAGGTGAATAAGCTAAGAATACATTATTAATTAAAGTTATAAACATATAAAAATGGATAAAATAACAATCTTTATTTGATTAGTATTTGTTCACTTTATTGCTGATTGATTATTTCAATCTCAATATGACAGTGATAATAAAAGTAAAAACTGGAAATCTTTAATTAGACATTCTACTATCTATACCATAACTTTCCTATTCCCATTTTTATATCTTCATATAAACTTATGATGATTAATCGCTGTATTTATCTGGCATATGATTTTGGATAGACGTAGAATTTTACTTTGAATAATGAATATTAAAGGTATGACATTACAGAATAATCCTGAATATGCTTTTGCTATAGTAAAAGTAGTTTTAGATCAAACTTTTCATTTGTTGTTATTATGAATAATAATTAATATAAAATAAAATTATGGATAAATTAATAGTTCATACAGACGGAGGATCACGTTCTAACCCAGGACCATCAGGAATTGGGGTTGTAATTAATGATAAAGAATATTGTCAATACATTGGAGAAGGGACTAATAATGAAGCTGAATACAAAGCAGTTATCTTTGCTTTACAAAAAGCTAAATCTACTTTGAGTGCTAGAAAATTAAATCTTTCAACTCCTATAGAAATATATCTTGATTCTGAATTAGTATGTGAACAATTAAGTGGGGGGTTTAAAATTAAAGAAGAAAGTTTATGACCCTTTTTTATGGCTGTCTGAAATATTCGTAGAGATTTAAAAAATGTTAGTTTTCACTACATCCCCAGAGAAGAAAATAGACAAGCGGATAAGCTAGTCAATAGAGCTTTAGACGAGCAGTTAAGTAAGCCAAAAACCCTCTTTTAAAAAATATTGACTTTATAGTAATAATATGTTATACTAAAAACATCAGTATTTGAACCTTAATTGGACAAATCTCTATATTAAGAAAAAGGAGAAAAATGAGAAAAAAGAAGATAAGAATAATAAAAAAAGTAATGAAGAAAACAAGAAAAAAAGTAATGAAAAAAGCAAGGAGAATAGTAAGAAGATAATATGGTGCCTTAAATTTAAATAAAAATCATTATTTAGATTTAAGGTGCCTTTTATTTTAAGTGGATTTGAAGATATTCAAGCAAGAAGACGGGATACAATTAATAATCAATAAGTAAAGTATTATAGCGGTGATTAACAAGTTTAAAACCCTGTTTTAAAAGAAATGCCCTAGGGCCTTGATTTTTCTGAATAAATATGATATATTCAATTCTGTTAACACTTAAGTATTAAGTGTGGTCTTTAAAACTTGAAAAATATGAATTTTCTAAAGATCATTACAGAGAATCTTTAGAAATACAACCAGTTTTATACATTTTATTTTATCCAATAAGATATATTCGAATTTGTTTATTTTGGATTTTTTAGTTGTCTCAAATCTATTTTCAATGAGGATTTGATCCTAGTCCAGAGTGAACGCTGGCGGCGTGGATAAGGCATACAAGTCGAACGAATGTTTAGTTTTTCGCAAGAAAGGTTAAACGTTAGTGGCGAACGGGTTAGTAATATCTTGGTACGTTCCCTAAAGTCAGGTATAGCTCGTCGAAAGACGGGGTAATCTCTGATGTGATTGCAAAATCAAAGACGCAAGTCGCTTTAGGATCGGCCTTGATCCCATCAGCTAGTTGGTGAGGTAATGGCTCACCAAGGCTATGACGGGTAGGGGATGTGAGAGCATGATCCCCAACAGGGGTACTGAGACACGGACCCCACTCCTACGGGAGGCAGTAGCCGAGAATCTTGGTCAATGGGCGCAAGCCTGAACCAGCGACGCCGCGTGTAGGAAGAAGTTCTTCGGATCGTAAACTACTTTTATAGAGGATTAACCTTCGGGTGACTGTACTCTATGAATAAGGAGCTGCAAACTACGTGCCAGCAGCCGCGGTGATACGTAGGCTCCAAGCGTTACTTGGATTTATTGGGCGTAAAGTGTCCATAGGCGGTTTTGTCCCGTAAGGGAGTTTTTGTAATTGGGTTTACTTGATTACTTAAATTTAGTCAGTTGTTAAATTTCTTGGCTCAACCAAGAGCAAGCAACTGATACGGCAGAACTAGAGTTAAGAAGGGGTTGACGGAACGCACGGTGTAGGGGTGAAATCCGTTGATATCGTGCGGAACACCAAAAGC
>CAZFNU010000022.1:0-12298 GCA_964520445.1 uncultured Candidatus Saccharibacteria bacterium | reverse complement strand
AATAAATTAAAATTCAAAGCATTAAAATCAGGATATATTAAAAAAGGAAAAAAAGAAGTAATAATTAAACCATTGAATATAACCTATAAAAACTCAGAGTTAAAAATAAGATAATAACAAAAACACCCCATATTACTATGGAGTGTTTTTGTTTTAACCTGGAATTAGTAAATTAATTATCTAACTCTGAACTTATTAATTTGATTCTTAATAGCACTGTCTTGTACTTTTTCTCATAAAGCTTGTCCTTTTTTAGTTTTCTTTAAGAAGTATCAAGCTCCTGCAGTAACAGATGATGTACCAGCTAAGATCATTAACATGGTCTCAGTAGGCCCTGTATTAACTGTAGCAGCACCTGCAACAGCACTATAGGTAACAGTAGCAGAATCAGTAACTAAGCTGTTATTATCTGATCTAACACTAGCAGTATTAGTGACAGTGAATAAGTAAGTAGAGGCGTTAGCAATAGCTTGGAAAGTAATAACTCTCTTCCCCCCGCTATTTAATGTCCCTAAATTTAATCCACTAGAAGTAATACCATCTTGTCAGCTGACATTATCTACTTTAGTAGTTCCTGCTCTGTAACTTAATTGAACTGGCAAAGTATCAATAATAGTTGTATTTAAAGATTGGTATCCAGTAAGATTATCTACTTGTAAGTAGAACTCTATTACATCTCCGGCACTAACTCTAATAACTTTTCTATAGCTATTGTCTCCACCTGATAAATTACGTCCTAATTTATTTAAGGTTAAAGTTTGAGAAGTAGAATCATTAACATTTAAAGTAACTCAATCAGATACAGTGCCTCCATTATTTCCTTGACAGGTAATAGTATAGGTAGTTGTATATGATGGTGATGTTTGTTCTGATCCACTATTACTCTTATACCCAGTTCAAATATTATTAGTACTTGATCCCTGACAGTTATAAGCATTTTGAGAAGATCAGCTTAACATAGCAGTTTGTCCTCTATAAATAGTAGAAGGATAAACAGTGATATCAACTGTTGGGCTAGAATCTCTTACTGATACAACAGTGGAAGCAGTAGCTGAAGCTCCAGCAGTGTTGTAGCAAGTGATACTATAAGTTGATGTTTGATAAGGATTTACAGATTCTTGTCCATATAGATTTTTATACCCACTTCAATTGCTGTAAGCTGTACAAGTACTAGCGTTACTAGAAGATCAAGTTAAAATTGATGTTTGTCCTCTGTCAATGACTGATGGATTAGCATTAATAATAACTGTTGGAGGATTAATAGTTTGTCTACAAGATGATTGACAGATATTTAAGTCTGTATACGCACCATTTGAATCTGGAATACATTGTCATGTAGATGAATTACAAGAGTATCTAGTTGTTGGTGTCTTACAATTATTTTGACATGTATTTAAATCTGTATATGCGCCATTAGTATCAGTAACACATTGATATGTTAATTGATTACAAGAATATTTAGTAGTAGGTATTACAGGATCACAAACAGCCTGACAAGCAGCTAATGTGCTATAACTACCATTTTGGGCATAAGAACATTGTTTACTAGAAATATTACAATTATATCCATATTGTGGGCTAGGTAATTGACAAGCACTTTGACAGGCAGCTAATGTGCTATAACTACCATTTTGAGCATATGTACATTGTCCAGTAGAACTATTACAGTTGTATCCATATACAGGTGGCTGTGTTGGTTGGCAACTTAAATTACAAGAAGATAATGATGTATATCATCCATTCTCGTCATAATAACATTGACGAGTTGATGTATCACAAGAATATCTAGTTACAGGATTTTGTTGTTGGTTTACAAGAACAGAACATGAAGCTTGTTTTTGATTACCATCATCATCGCTAACTAATATATAAGCTACATAACTACCTGCTTGAGGAAAGTTTTTAGAAACACTTTGAGTTGATCCAGAAATAGCTCCAGATCAAGAATATCTGTATGTACCCTTACCTCCTGAAGCAGTAGCTGTGAATCTTACGATATCACATGTTTGTGCTGGATTAGGTGAAGCATAACAAGAAACTTGTAAAGTAGGAGTTGGGATTGTAGCTTGTTTTACTGTAGTATAACAAGATGTTTGTTTTTGGTTTCCATTGCTATCTTTTACAACTAAATAAGCGGTATAATCACCGGCTTGTGAAAAACTTTTGGATATTCTATAAGATGCCCCAGAAATAGCTCCAGATCAAGAATAAGTATATGAACCACTACCCCCTGAAGCATAACCTGTATATAATACTGTTTCTCCAATTTGTGCTGGATTAGGTGAAGCAGCGCATCAGGCTTTTAATTCTGGGTTAGTAGTTGGTGGAGTTGCTTTTACAGGAAATTTGATAGCTACACTTTTGTCTATAGCTATGTAATTACTTCCACAAGTTCCTTTTTCTATATTATCATTAGTACAAGCAAAAAAAGTAACCACTAATGAAGCATATTGCCCTGGTATTTTATCTGCTATAGTTTTTATCGCACTAGCAGGAATAGCTGGTAAAGAAGTATTACCATAATCTATGGAAATAGCAGGTACATGAGAATATTTACTAGAACTAATAGTAACACTATTAATAGCATATTGAAACTTGTAGATTCTATAAGGAGAACTACAATCCATATATACACTAATAGGTAAAGAACTATCTGCACTAACAGTAGTTCCATCTAATGGGCTATTGATTCTTACATCACATACAGCAGCCTCTGCTGGTTTAGCAGATAAGACACCATAAAAGAATCCAATAGCTAACATAGAGATTGCTATTAATATAGTAATTTTGACCTTGTTTTTACTAAACATATTAAAAATAGTCATATTTAATGTTTAAATATTGATTAATTTAGCGATTTGTTAATATGCTTCTATTATATCATACTTCTATAAAATTGTCAAGCCTAGCCTAATTTCTCTCTTTTTCTTCATATTCTTCCGATTTTTTAGAAAACATATTAAAAATAGAAAATTTATTGAATACCATAAGGGCCCCTATAAATCCCATCAAGGCAAAGACAAATATGACTAGTAAAGAGAAATTAAAATTATAATAAATTAAATGCGTATATTCAGGAGATACAAATTTTCCTCCTAAAATGTACCTTAACCCATTCAGAGCATAAAACAACGGATTAAAATGACTAATTGTTTGCATTCATAAAGGAATTTTTTCTATGGGGAAAAAAGCTCCCGAAAGAAAAATCAAAGGAGAGATAACAAACTGCATTAACAATGAAAAAGTTTCCATTCTTGATATGTGACTAGAAATAATCATTCCCAAACCGGCCATACCAATAGAAACTAAAATAATAAATAATAAACATAGCCCTACAGTAGAAGTGGATAAAGATATGTCTAAAAATGGAGCCACGGCTAATATTAATAAACCCTGAATTAATCCCCTACTTACTGCTCCTAACATTTTTCCTAAAGCTATTTCGGTTTTAGAAATAGGGGCTACTAATATTTCTCTCATAAAACCAAATTCTCTATCTCAAACAATAGAGATAGCTGAATCAAATACGGCCATAACTACGGCTAAAACTAAAACTCCAGAATAAAAGAAATGAGAAAAATCAAAACCTAGAATTTGGTTAGGTAACATAGCTGACATTCCCTTACCCATAATTAATACTAAAATAAAAGGTAAGAACACCGACGTGAATACTTTAATTTTATTCCTCCAGAATAATAACAATTCCCTTTGCCATATAATATTAATTGCTTGTCATTCTTTTGTTATGTATTTTTTGAACATATTATATAATTAAATTATATGTTTAATAGTTTTTCCATTTTCTTTACCCATGTCTCTAATTTGTCGCCCAGTTAATTCTAAAAAGATATCTTCTAATGTTGGTTTTTGTAAATTAATTGATAGGATCTTGATAGCTGATTTCTCAATGATTTGTGGTACTAAAGTCTCTCCATCTTCTGCTTCAATTAAAATATTTTTACCTAATTGTCGTATCGATAAATCAGGAAAATTATTTTTTAATTCTACTAAAGCTGACTGATTATCCCTAGTTTTTAATTCAATTAAATCAGTACTGATCATTTTCTTTAAATTATCAGGAGTATCACAAGCTACAATCTCCCCATAATCTATGATAGCAATACGATCACAGATCTCAGCTTCATTAATATATTGAGTAGTTAAGAATATAGTAGTCCCATACTCTTTTCGCATTTTCATTAAATAGTCCCATATTTTATTCTTTGTTTGAGCGTCTAATCCTACTGTAGGTTCGTCTAAGAACAATATCTGTGGTTCATGAATAAAAACTCGAGCCATCTCTACTCTTCTTCTAGTTCCCCCAGATAATTGATGTACCGGAGAATATTTCTTGTCTTCTAACTCCAATAATTTTAATACTGGATATAGTTTTTTACGAAACTGGTTTTTAGTTAAACCATAAAGTTTGGCATGCAAATATAGATTTTCTTCAACAGTTAGATGATTATCTAAAGTAGTTTCTTGGAATACAATACCAATAGACCTTCTGACTTCCTGGGCTTCTTTAATAACATCAAACCCATTAACAACAGCTTGTCCGCTACTAGGAGCTAATAAAGTACATAGCATATTTATAGTAGTAGTTTTCCCGGCGCCATTAGGTCCAAGGAATCCAAAGATCTCTCCTTTTTTCACATTAAACGTAGCCTTATCAACAGCTAAAGTTCTAGGAAATCTTTTAGTTAACTCTTCTACTTTGATTGCTAAATTGTTTTCTATATTTTCCATAAAATTAATTAATTTTTTAGAAGAGCGAGAGACGGGAATCGAACCCGCGTACCTAGCTTGGAAGGCTAGCGCACTACCATTGTGCTACTCTCGCTTACTTAATAAATAACAGTATTATACCCCAAACAATTAAATAAATGCTAAAATATCATAACTTAGATCTAGTAATTACATATCTTAGCATCTTAATACCTATAATACCAAAAATACAAGAAATAATCAAGCCGACCACCAATTCTCCCCTCATGGACATAACTAAAAATAGATTCTTGGTAATCTCTAATAAACTAGCCCCTATAATTGCTGGGATAGCTAAAAGAAAAATAAAATTAAACGCTATCTCTGTTTTTAGTTTCCGACTAATAGCAGCAAATAAAGTTGACCCAGATCTTGATATTCCCGGTAAAACAGAAATACCCTGTATTACTCCTATAGCTAAAGCATCTTTAAAAGTTAAATCTTTTATCTCCTTACCACCAGTTCTATTTTCCTTAACTATCCTAGAAGTTTTAAACAATAATAGAGCAGTAACAAAAAAACCAAGAGCTACAAATTTTAAATTAAAGTTGCTCACAATCTTTTCCAAACATAACCCTATAATAGCCGTAGCAATAGAAGCTATAAATAAGATCCAAATAAGTTTTCAGTTCCTTTCCTTAACAATCAATCATATATCTTTTCAAAAAAGAATAACAATGGCCAGTAATGTTCCTAAATGTAAAAAAGAATTTACCAATAAGACATTAGGTTGAAAATTAATAAACTTCTGGGCTATTAATAAATGTCCAGAACTAGAAATGGGTAAAAATTCTGTTAATCCCTGGATTATTCCCAATAATATTATTTGATATATATTTGCCATAACTAAAATTTATTTTTTCTTCTGCATTATGTAGCATATTTTAGGAACTTCTTTCTTGTATTTTACAAAGAATTCTTGTATATCAGGATCATATGTTTGCAAAAATTCTAATGATTTTTCTCTAACTCTCTCAATTCTTTGTTTTAGTGAGAAATTCTTTTCCTCTTCTTCGTTAAACAGTTTGTCCTCATCGAAGGATAAACACATAGTACCAAAACGAAATTCACCATCAGTTTTTAGCAGTCTTTTCACTTCATTCAAAACAGCTATAGCATCTTTTTTACGAGAACAGAATGAAGGGACAGAACCATGAGACAGTATTAAATCAAAACTATTATCATCTATTGGTATGTTATCAGCTGATGCGTGAATATAATCTAATCCATTTCTAACACCCTGTGCTTGTTTTTCCTTATTAACGTCAAGACAGACAATATTGACTCCCATTTCTTTACCTGTTAAAGCTAGCTCAGCATCTCCTGAACCGATATCCAGTATTTTTTTACCCACAAGTTCTTTTCAGTTTTTAAAACCTAAAGCTCGCAGAATATATTCTGCTCTCTTTCTATTTTTTTGTTGGTCCATTTTTTCCAGAGATTCTTTCATTTTTAAATTTAATAAATATTTTAAACCCCAATTCTACGTTCTCTTTTCTCAAAATCATTTAAAGCCGTAATCAATTCTTTTTTATTAAAATCAGGTCAATAGGTCGGAGTAAAATACAGCTGGGAATACCCTGTTTGTAACATTAACATATTCCCACTTAGATGAGGATCATCACAAACCCCAGTACGAATAATTAGATCTACCTCTGGTAAATCCTTAGTTCAGAGATATTCTTTAATTCTTTGAAAATTAATTTTGGCATGATCTTTGACTTCTTTAATCATATTTTGTATAGCCTTAGTGATTTCCTCTTTCCCATCATATACTAAAAGAATAGATATCTGGTGTTTTGTATATTTCTTGGTATCTTCCTGAATCTTTTCTAATTCTTTAACAGTTTTTTTATCAAAATATTCTCTTCAAGCTCCATAGAATTTAATTGCTACTTTTTTTTCTTTGACGAAACTTTCTTTATGAAATGCTTTGATTCCTTCCCCTATTAGTTTGATTAATACTTCAACCTCTTTTTTAGGTCTTTTTTCGAAATTATCTTTAGACATTGCTCAGAAAGTAAAGTATTTAATCCCTTGGTCTAAGGCATCTTTTGCTATTTTTTTTAAAGTTTCTGCTCCTTGTTCATGTCCTTTTCAAGGAGAAAATCCTTTCTTTTTAGCTCATCTTCTATTGCCATCAGGTATAATTACTAGATGATTTGGTTTCATATAATATATTTATTTTCTTATTCATATATACTATCAAATTTTGTGTATATTTTGCAATAGAGATATAAAAAAACCACTTGTTAGTAATCATACTAACAAGAGGATTAAAGTTCATTTGTTCAAAAAAGAGTGGTAGGAGCTACTGCTCTTGTTTTTTCTATTTTAAATTGTAGAATTTCATGAGCAGAACTTAGAAATTGCCATAAGTCTGTAAATGATTTATATTCTGAGGGTAAGGGACGTATTTTAGCTATCCGCAGTAAATGATTGAGATTATTAGAAGAGACTGTTCTCTTAGGTCTTAGTAAGGTATTTATAATATCATGTACTTTAACTAAATTATTAGGAGAATTATATTCTAATAAATTTATCCAATCAAAAGCCTCCATAGCCCTACAATTTCCTATGGTGAGTATTGTGTCTGCTTGATCATCAGTATAACCCCAGTCCATAAAAATTTGTTTGTGTTGTTGTAGTTGTCTAATACGGTTCTTTTCGATATCTTTTTCTTCGAATAGTTTTATCCGATTTTGCTCAGAAATGCACACATGTACTATCGCCGGGCGAAGACCGACATAATCATTGAAATCTTTTTTATAAATAATCGATTTTTCATTAACTTCGCACACAACTTCTAAACATGGTCTATCGTTTATAACTATTTCACGAACTCCATATTCTGGACAAATATTGGGTGATATCCCTACATATTTCTCAATAGAATTATATTGCCCTGTTATTTTATTTTTGGTAAATAAAAAAGTCAAACGTTGGGGTTCAATATAAAAAGGGATAACCTCCTTGCCATTCGGGGCTCTGTTAAATTCTAGATTGTTTAACCAATCGTATAATGTTGATTTACTTCTTCTTATTATCAACTGTTTTCCTGATATTGTTGTAGACATAATAAACACCTCCATATATATAAAAAATTTTAACGATCAGAATAATGTCTTTTATAGTATCACAGAAATAGATATAAGTCAATAGTGCCGAGGGTGGGAGTCGAACCCACAAGCCGTGAGGCACAAGTTCCTAAAACTTGCGTGTATGCCAATTTCACCACCTCGGCAGGATAAAACATATATTATCATAAAATCTTTAAAAACACAATAATAAAAGAAAAACATCCTATCAATATAATTGACAGGATGTTGTGTCTACAAAATATTCTAAATAAATGAGCAAGTAGTATTGCTGAGTAAGTGACAAACTGCAAAGATTAAACCCTTAGCGATCAAGGCAACAGCTAATCCTAATAGAATGTAGCCGAAAGCAGAACCAGCAACTCCAACTTTGTCTTTATTACCACCAGAAATAACATAATGGAAAGCGACATATAACAAATAGAAGACTGCTACGATTATAATAATTACGAAGAATCAATTTAGGATACTCTGGATAAATGAAATAAGTGAGGTGCTAGTAGAAAAGATAGTTGGAGCACCATTAGCACCCAATGGAAGAGGGGCTACGCCAGTGTCAGCTAATGCCATAGCTGGTAACGCTAATAATAAAGTAACTAATAAAGTTTTTTTCAACATGTTGAATTGTTTAAAATATTAATTTTAAAAATTTGACGACCATTATTTTTAAACCTTATGTATATATGTATATAGTAGCATATTATTTAATTTTATGCAAGAGGAAAATCAATTATTCAGCCACTGGGTTATTAGAAGGGTCATAGGGCACAATACCGGGAATACTGATAGAAGTATTGGGTTGGGTAGACGGAGCAGAGAGATCGATATTAGTATCTATTGTGGTTGTGTTATTCTGCCCAGATCCTCCAGTTAATACATCCTGTACTACATAGACAATCCCCTTTGCTAATAACACAATGCAGAACCCTATTAAAGCATACATAATTATTTGTCCAGCAGTAGAAGTCTTCTTAGAATCGCCAGCTGAAGTAATATATATAAACCCAGCATACATAAGCATTATCATGGCTATAGGGATTGATATTAAAAACATAAAATTCATGATTCTATCAATAATGTCTATGACAGAAGTAGTTTTTAAAGGATTTGGTATTTCTATAGAAGATAAAGGTGATTCCCCTAAAACAACCCTATTACTAACAATTAACAAAGTTATTAACATAAACACAAAGAAAAATTTTTTCATAATGTATTAATTAATTTTTTAATTAAAACCTCCTCCTCCCCCAGACCCATCTCCTCCTTCATCACCAGGAACTAAATTTCCTCCCCCACCCTCGGCCGGAGTAAGGGTACTACCAGGAGCACATTCTAGCTTATACCAGGTTCTTTGCAATCTTGGTAAACCAGGAGCAAAGTAGTAAAGAAGAGTATTAACAACTACCCAGGCAACAAGGATAATAGCTAGGCCAATAATAACATTTTTAACTCCTCCCCAAGCCTTAGCGACTTTACCAGAATCTCCACCAGAAAACATTACGTTAAATCCAGCAATAATAATCAACACTATTGCAACAATAAAAGTAAGTTTTAAACCAAAAGTTATTATTCTTTGTATTAAAGTCAAGAAATCGCATGACGTACAAGGACGTTCTCCCCCAGTTCCTCCACAAGGCACTAATCCTTTAGCAAAAGAAACAATTGGGAGAAGTAATAAAATAAAGGCAATAAACCAAATAATTTTTTTATTCATAAAAGATATTAATTATTTTTTATATAAACTATATTCTAAAATTTCTTTAGCATTTTGTATAGCTTTATCTATACCTAAACTTTTCAAAGCCACATCATTAATCATATTACTAAAAGCCCTATTAGCTTCTTCATAATCAGGCCTATAATAACTTTTAGCAGTTAAGATATTCTTACAAAAAATAGCTAATTCTGGATCATTATTGCACATATCTACCCCCACTCTCTTACTAGGAGGCAATGAAGAAACTTTTAAATATTCATTATGCACTGTATTACTAACTAAATATTTAATAAGATCTCAGGCTAATGTAGCATCTTTAGCTCTGCTAGATACTGTAAAACTATTATATGAAGCAAAATTAATTTTATTACTACTCTGAGCAAATTGTGGAATACTACTAATCCCGAAAACTAAATTAGGATTCTTTTCTTGTATTCTAACCCTATCAGAGGCATAACCGATATAAAACACACTCTGACCAAAAGCAAAGGCATCCAAAGAATTAGGGAAAGAAGAATTTCAGTTATATAGTAAAGAAGAAGGTTTAGCAAATTGGGTATACATTCCTAAAGCCTGTTCTGCCGGAGAAGTATTAATATTATTTACTAATGTAAAATCATCCATATCCACTCTTGTATGATCAGCGCTTACAATATTAGCCCCCTGTTGCATAATTAATAACCCCAATATATCAACTGCATGATCAATGTTATCTACTAATCCTAAAGGAATACAAGATCTTAAGACCCTTTTATACTGGTCCACGGTTCGTAATTTTGGTAGTATATTCATTAATTCTTCTCATGTTTTTGGAGCTGAAGCAATGCCTGCTTGATCTAATATATTCCTATTATAATACAAAGCTAGGGTATCAATAGATAAAGGTAACCCATATAAAGAATTATTATTTACAAAATCCGTTTCTACTACATTAGGAAATTCATCTCTAATATTTTTAATATTGTAATCTTTATCAGTATTTAAATTCAAAGGAATAATAATATTCTTGTATTTTCCGACTCAGGAATTATTAATCATAAAAATATCGGGCCCAGTACCTTGTATTAGAGCTTGTTTTAAATCTTCTTCATAAGTACTAGCATCTTTTTCTATATATTTGATATTTACCCTATTTCCTTTAATTTTAAAATTAGAAACTAAAATACGAAAATTTTCTTCTTTTAAGTTTAATCCTCAAACTTCTAAAGTTTGGGTATTTCCAAACTGCCTTAATAATTTACTACCAAAGACTAAGAAAAAAACAAATATAACGATTAAAGACCATATAATAGTTTTCTGTGTCGATGTTTTAGCAATTTTTGAAATTGGATCAAACATAATATATTTTTAAATTTTTATAAACACTAAACAATAATGCGTATCGGAAATAAAAATCTCTTCTTTTAATTTAAAACCCAAATCTAACACCATTTTCTTCATTTCGTTACCATTGATAGCATAATGTATCTCTTTATTGGGGAGATACTTAGGATCCCAGTCTATTATAGCAAGAAATCCATCTTTTTGCAAAATTCTTTTCGCCTCTTTTAAAATATTTAATTTATTCTCTGTCTGGAAAAGAATATTAGAAATTAAAACCAAATTAATACTGTCTGGAGATAATTTAGACCCATTAGTCTTTTCTAAATCTGCTACCTGTGTTTCTAATACTGGTCAGACTTTTTCAATCTTAGCTCTGGTTCTTAAAGCTTCTAAAGATTTTTCTCAGATATCCAACGCTATTACTCTCCCATTGTTGTTCAAAATTTTAGCTATAGCCAAACTAAAAAACCCAGACCCAGCACCAAAATCAGCCACAGTCATACCAGGCATTATGGGTAATTTTTTTACAATTTCTGCAGGACTAAATAATCCAGACATATTTAAAACTTACTGTTTAATTAATATTAGTATATCAAATTGTACCTCAAAACGCAACATTTCAATAACTATTTAATTTTATTTATTTTTGTCTTCATTTAATATCTACATTTTAGCATAAAATTCATAAATGTGCAATAGAATGAATAAAAACAAAAGAATACCAATATCCTCTTGTTTCAAGCCAAGAAAAAGAAATCCCCCAGAGAATAAAGTGCTATTCTCTGGGGTGCATTACTTTTATAAGGTAAATTAATTTATTGATATCTTCCTCTTGTTTTGTTATACCTAGACATCACCTCATCCGCACTCAACCCTCTATTATATATTCTTACTTCATCAAGGGAACCGTCGGTGAGTTTATCATTAGTTGTATAATAGGCACCTATTCATTCTGTTTTAAGAGTATAAGGGAAAAGAGGGTTACCTGTAAGGTTTTTAGTTACGTCAAATTGAACTCCATTCCTATATGCTTTTAATGTTTTATTAGTATAGTCACAAACTGTTACTATATGTATTCATTGATTATCTAGGTTTTGAAAAAAATTATTAAAAATAGGATACTGAGGTGAAGTTCCATCAGCATAACCGTAATAAAGACTATCAGCATTTATATACCTATAAAGGCGTATGAAGCCAGCTGTGCCGATTGCAGAGCCATCACCTATTATAGCTTGGCGTGTACTTGCGTTTATCACACTCTTCATCCATGCCTCTATGGTTAGTATCCCTGTATTAGGTATAGCAAAGGAAGGAGTTTGGATATAGGAAGTACCAGCCACAGGATAGTACATAGTCATCTCTCCTGATGTTACAGCTGTTCAAACAGGGGTGT
>CAZFNU010000021.1:0-12477 GCA_964520445.1 uncultured Candidatus Saccharibacteria bacterium | reverse complement strand
CCAGGATTGTAAGAATAATAGTAATTAATATCATTAACTGGATCTATGGGTAAAGATGCTAATAAATTAGAGTTATCAGCTTCTCTAAAGTTAACTGGTATTCAACCTGTAGAGTCATTTAATCTATACACAGTAGCATTCTTGCAGGCATAGGCATAACCTGTAGGTAAGGTAGGTAAAGCATAGCTTGAACAAGTAGAACTAGTATTATCAGGTAATGATAGATAAACATTAGTAGAATTTCCTAAAGATATACTCCCATAGGCAGTTATACTATTAAGATAATCAATAGCTTTAGAAATATTAGAGATATCAGAGATTCTTCTTTGATCATTGAATTGATCTATAATATTACCTGGTTTAAGAGTGAAAATAATAATCCCAGCTAATAAAGCTAGGATAGCTAATACTATCATAAGCTCTACTAGAGTGAAGGAATTTTTTGATTTTAAAGATAATTTATACATATATATTAATTTTAGTTCCTAATATATTAGTAAGTATAGCAAATCTAATTTAGAAAAGCAAGTTTTTTAACAGCCTTATTAAATTTATCTCCCCTGTCGAATTCGTTTAAAAACATATTAAAACTAGCAGCACCTGGGGAGAGCAAAATAATATCCCCTTTTTTGGATAAGTTAAAAGAAATTTTTACAGCTTCTTCCATACTGGAGACATGTTTAATATATTCTTTTTGATACTTTTTATTAAGAATTTTTAGTATACGTTCAGAGGCTGTACCCGGGAACATAACTAATCTAATTTTTCTTTTTTCAAAAATATGAGCTAGTTTTTTTATCTCGGCTTTTTTATCTACTCCCCCTCAAATCATAATGGGGTTTTGAAATCTTTTTAAAGCATATAGATTAGCAACTGGATGAGTAGCACAAGTATCGTTATAAAACTTAACTCCTTTTATTTCTTTAATGAATTGCTGTCTACCTTCAAGACCCTTAAAGTTTTTTAGAATATTAGCTATGGTTTTTTCAGCTATATGGAAAATGGATCCAAATTTATATAAGGCATCTTCATTAGATCCGTTGAAATATATAACATTGGATTTAGTTTTCTTAGAAAGATTTTCTAAATCCTTAGGTAATAACAAAAAATCATTTTTGTGTTGATACTTAAAAATCAAACTCTTAGATTTAATATATTTATCCATGGTTTCGTGCCAATCAATATGCTCAGGAATAATGTTAGTTATAATACCAATATTAGGACTCTTTTTCATGTATTTGGCTTGTTCTAGTTGGAAACTAGATAATTCTATAACCAAAATACTTTTTTCATTAGCTTCGTTAATGGTGTCAAATACGGATTTACGAATATTACCCCCAAAAAACACTTTGTTATATTTTTTTAAGAATTCATTATTTCTTTTTACTTCTTTTTTCATTAATTCATAAATCAAAGCAGTAACAGTAGATTTACCTTTAGTACCGGTAATGCCAATGGTAAAAGCTTTATTAAATTCGTAAAAAAGACCTATTTCACTTAAAAATTTCTTATGGGCTTTCTGAAGTTTTTTAAATAATGGGTTTGAGGGTTTAATTGCTGGGTTAGCAACAATGTAATCGGCTGAAAGAAAATCTTTTTCATCATGTTTTCCTAAAACATATTTGATATTCTTGTATTGTTTTAGCTTCTTAATAGTAGGTTTTAAAAGTTTTTCATCACGCAAGTCAGTTATTAAAAGTTTGGCACCTTTAGAAGCTAAAAACTTAGTTACTCCTAAAGCACCCCCGTGAAGGCCTAATCCTCAGATTACTATTTTTTTATTTTTATATTTGTTCATAACTAGATTTATTTATCGGAACGCAATGACCATAGATATTTTTTGATTTCTTCTATATTTTCTTCCTTAGTTCAATCCAAATCTTCAAATTCATGTAATTTTTTAACAGAATCTGGGTTAATTTTGCCTTGAGGAATATATCCAGAATTCTCAAATTCTTGTAATCTTCTGCAAAATCTTTGTTTGTTTTTTGCTATATTTGGCTCAAATTCTGGGTGTTTATTAAGTGCGTCTGTATAATTAGACGCAATTTCAATAATATTCCCAAAACAATCAAAGAAATTTAATTCCGTTTTATTTGGGAAGTTTTTTAATGTATCAAATGATCTATCCATATATATTATTTTAATATTTTAATTAAAATCATAATGTTTACGAATACCCATAATTAATAACCCATATCTGTCTATATCCTCTTTACTATAAAACTTCTCTGCTTCTTTGGTATTAAGCTTGTATAGCATCTCGCATTCAATTTCTCTACCTGTTAATTCATTAGTTTTATCATCTTGTTCTTTTAGCACTATAATATCCCCTGGGTTACATTCAAAATCAGCTAATCTTACTTCGAATCTTTTACGATTATCCTGAATAGCTTCAAAATATTTTTGTTTAACTTTCTTTTCTATTTTCATAGTTAATTCTTATTTTTATATCTCTTTTTTAATTCTAGCAAATTTTTAAAAATATTACAATATTAAATGGCAAGCCTCAAATGATTACGTTTTAAATCATTTGAGGCTTTTTAACCGTTTCATGGTCCCTCCTACTCGTTAAACGAACGATATCCTTGTCGTATTTTACTGAATGATTTTTTACTATGCAAAAAATCAAGAAAAGCTAAAATTTCTTTGGCTACATTTTCTAAAGTAAGATAGCTTTTGTAAAATTGTTTAGACTGAGGAAATCTAATAGTGAACTCGAGAGAGTAAGGACCCTTGTTACTGGTTTTTTGGATATCTTTAACTTCACAACCAGAGATAATGTGTCCATTACCAAAGAATACAAGGATAGTATCTGTTTCTGTTGAACTAAATTCTTCTTTAAGATTTTTCATAATCCGGTTAAATGTGTAATGAGTTGTTAAGTCTAGTTTCATTACAATATACTCCTTTCTGGCAAACATGCCAAATTTCTATGTTAAGCTGCTTTGTATATTATAGCATATTTTTTAGAAAAGGCAAATATTAAATATCATAACAAAAATCTGGCTAGCTAGTCAAACCAATATTTGACATCTAACGCTTTATATGGTAATATAACTTACAAACAATTAAGGAAGAGCCTGTTCCTTAAAAAACAAAGAAAGGAAGTAAAGAAATGTATGATAGGTTTAGTATAAGTAAAAAGCGTTTTCTTTTTTTAAAAAGAAAGATAACCTTAGAGGAATTTGTGAAATTTTCAAAACAATTTTGCGAAACTTTTACATCCACCTGTTTGGGTGGTTCAGTTGTTAGTATTGCACTTTACAAAAGTATCCCTACCTATGAAACTACAGGCCATCCAGAGATACAGAAGATGCTCAGCCAAGATAATGAAAGGCTTAAAATAGTTACCCTCCATGATTTAAATGAACTAACAAAAAAATTATTTTCTTTAGCTGCGTTTATTGAACTTCGTATTGAGCCTAAGGACAAAGAAGAAGTCCCTAGTGTTGCCTGTGGTTGGGTATCCTGCAAAGGACTTCTTTCTGATCATATTCTGTTCTATTCTCAACCAGAGAAATATGCCGTACCTATTTGGATGAGTATTACCACTCGTTTATTGTCTGACCCGAGATATAATATAGGTGATGGGTTTGAAAACAATACTTTTCTTTTTACCGTGACCTCCGGTTGTGTCGTATATTGATCTTGAACCCCGTTATGGAATTAATTCCATCGGGGTTTTTAAATATAAAATCTGGCTAGCTAGTCAAATAGCTAACCAGATCGAATTAAAAAAGTTTTTAGTCTATAGCATCATCACCCCAATATACATTAAAACTATACCTAATAATAATATTATAGTTGCACCACATAGTATGAATTGTTGTCTTTTAGAAAAGAACTTAATAAATTTAAGACAATACTGAGGAAGAGTAATCATAAGTAATCCTTTTATTAGGGCGATTCAACCGAAAACTGTGATCATTGTTGCTACATTACCCTCTACTCCACTACGAAGGGTGATGAGAAAAAATCCAATAATAAAAGTAGCTAAAGCTCCTAGATAACCTATGGATTCATTTTCTGTAAAATCCTCAAGAATTTTTTTGTAAAAAACAGGGTTAAGCAACATCCCAAGCCCCATAGCACAAAACATCAAGCTTAGAATTTGAACAATGGAAGCGTCTGTCATGATATTAATTTAAAAAATTAATTAGCCTCGACCTTTGGTTTTTAAAATTTTATTTCCTATACTTAGTATAGCACATTTTTAAAAAAATAGAAAGGGAGTATTTTTTAAAATACCCCCTTAATAATTTCATACTTCTGACCGGGAACATTAAACCAATCTTTGTTTTCTTCCCAGATCTTTTGGTCAATGGTAATAGTATTTTTTTCAGGATTGATTAGCTTAATTTTCCCTTGAATAACCCAGTTCAAAACCTTGCTTTGGACTTCATGCTCTTTATCATTTACTCTTTTAGCAAGAGTCTCTGATGTATCACTCTCTTTTATCTCTACTGGGCATATGACAATTATAGGTCCTTTATCAAATTCTTCAGTAACAAAATGCATGGATACTGCACTGTGGTCTATTTCTTTATTATGGAAAGCTTCTAAAACAGCTTCATGAACATAATGCCCATATAGTCCTTTTCCTCCGAATCCTGGTAATGGTCCTGGATGGATATTAATAGTAGTAGCTGGGTTAAGACCTGCTGTTTTTTTAAGCCAACCAGACAACATGATGAAATCTGGCCTATATTTTCTAATTACTACTTTATATCCGTATTCTATAAATGGTCCGGGCCAATACTCAAAGTCAATTCCTAGTTCTATGGCTTTAGTGTAAACACCACCAAAGGGATAGTTAGAAATCACACCAACAATATTAGCATCTAGTTCTGGATTATCTAATCTTGATTTTCTTACCATTTCTGCAAATCCACTGCCACCACTTTTTTCATCTTCTCCTCCAGAAGCAAATATTAATAATCTTTTTCTTTTATCGGTTAACATATTACCTCCTTTCATGTATAATTTGTTAAATTTCTAATATATCATATACTAGCATATTTTAAAGAAAAAGAAAAGACTAGCAAAATATGCCAGTCTTGTGGTTATTTTTTAAACCCAACTACACAAGCGAATCTACCCTCTGTATTTACGCTCTTAGAATCTCTAAAATGAGAGAAAAAAGTATTATCTTTAGCAGTATTGATATCACTGATAAATATATGGTCATGAGAAATACCTAAATTTTCACATTGACATATGTTATAACCGACTACATCAATAGAAGTATTGCCATCTGGCAGATCTTGAAGAAAATTTTCTCAACCAGGTAAAGATTTTTGTATTGGATTTTTAAATATATGTGATTCTTTGTGAATTCCTGGCCCAATAGCTACAAATATGTCATTAGGATTGCTATTATATTCTGACAAAAATTTCTGGATAGTCTTAGCACATAGTTTTGCTTCAGTACATTTTCAACTTAAATGTAGAAGAGCTAAAATTTTTTGTTTCTGGTCAAAAATAATACAGGGTAGACAATCACCGACGACGACAAATAGAAATAGGTTATTTTCTTTAGTAATTAAACCATCACCAACAATAGTTAACTCTTTGTCAAACATTCTTTTTCCTTTATCCTCGTTACTAACAACTGTAATATTATTACTATCTTCAAGCTTTGTAGAAACACAAGAATTAATATCTATACCTAATTTAGAAAGAAATGTTTTTCTATTATTTAAAACCTCTTGAGAGTCTCCTCAATTAAAAGACATATTTCCTAAGTTTTTAGTGGAAAATCCATGTATAAAATTAGGAACATCTAAAAGCTCTTTCATTTGATAAATATCTTCCATGGGTTATTTCTTACAACTATTAATGGGTTTAGGGCTTGAAGGATTACCGTGTTTAACTCACTTCCCTTTTTGGCATATTCAGGTATCTTCAGCCCCTCTTAAAAGAAACACGAAAAACAGGAAGAGGAAGAAGATAGCTAAAATATATATTACTTTTTTCTTTTTCATAGTGTTTTTTATAAATTTTCTTTTCTACTACCAAACTTTAGTTTATAGCTTCTATTTTTATAGATTTTAATAACTATAAAATTAAGAATTAAAGCAGTGGTTAAGATAGAGGTAAAATAAATTACTCCTCGAGGAGAAAAAGCAGGTCAGGCTTTAATACTCAAATACCCTATAATACTAGATAAAACACTGATACTGGTAATAAATCTTAAGGATTCAACTCCATTAGCAGTACTTTGAGATTTGATTTCAATAATATTTTGAATAGCAGAAGACAAATAATCTGAAGTCATAGATCAAACTTCTTTTATATAGGAAAGAGAGTCAGAAAGAACCTCAAATTTATATTCAAATAATTCTACTAATTTATCTTCGATAGCTAGTTTCTTAGCTAAAGAGGACCTCGTGTTAATATATATTCCCATCTGGTTAATTCTGTTTTTAATCAAACTTACAGATGTTTGATAGGCATCTAATTTACTCCTAATATCATTTACTTCATTTCCCCTAATTTGTTTTTGTTCTTTAATAGCTGATATCTCTTCTCAGATATCACGATGAATATTAAGATATTTTTGAAGTTGATTTTTAAATTCTCTGAAGAAAATCTGCATTTCTATAATCTCAGATATGGTGTTAGTTAACCCAGGTTTGGAAACTACAAAGATATAGTTAGGGGTTTTAAATACTACAATACCTTCTGATTTTACTTTGCTATAGACTGTACCGAATTTCTTGTCATCTATCATATACTTATTGGGATCTTTATCAGTAATTCCAATACCAGCAGGATAGACTGTTTTAATATTAGCCAATATTTTAGGAGTAGGAGCACCTTTGGAAAAGATGTAAGAAACAGCCGGATCTAGGACTTTATCATAATATTCTCTTAATCTCTTTTCAGCTAAAGAAACATCTTCATCTTCTGTTTGCAGAATATATAGTCCGTCTTCATAATATTTTACAGTTATACCATCTTTGGTTAAGGCAACAATTGCTTCAAGACAACCAGCTTCTCTTTTAATGGAAACAAAATTAAAGTTTCTATAGAATTCTTGTAATTTATTTTTTTCTAAATCAAGATTAGAAAAACCAGAAGAAAAAAGATCATAAATCTCTGTTAGATGAAGAGTTGTTCTTTGATATCATCCTCCGATAGTTATCTTATATTTTATTGAAGAAGAAATTGTTTTTGTTTTCATGTTCTTTTTTAAAATCTCTTTTTAATTAATTTCTTAGGATTAATTTTTAAAATTAGAGTTCAGTAATTTAAGGATTTAGGACTTAACTCTCCTTTGGCCCCATAATTAATTATTGTCTTTTTTATCTCTTGTTTAGGATAAAATTTTAAAAGTCAATCAGTAGCTTTTTTATTACCAATATTGAGAACATTTAAAATGATTCTGGTTTTATCTTTTTGTAAATCAATCTTTTTTAGATCACTAAATCATAGATATGGTTGGATTAATTTGGGACACATAATTATATGTTTATTTGTATACTTATATTATATCATATTCTTCTAAAAAAGAAAACAGCCCGATACTTTTACAATAAAATTAATTTATTTTATCTTTTTTTAAAATAAAATGATCAAGTAAGAATAGAATACCTATAACGAACATTGGTAAAATAATGGTAAAAAAAGTGGCTGTTTCTTTATACGCTTTGAAGAAAAATGTAAAAAACAATCCAAGGATAATAAAAATTATTCCAATTGTTTTGCTATGTTTTCAACCAATAAATGTAATGATAGCTAAAATAAAACTAGGTATCAGGTGCGTAAATAAAGCCAATAACGCTTGTCAAAAACTATAATTTTCTTGAAAAATATCTAGGGCAAACAAACTAATAAAACAAATCAGTAAAATAGTTAAAATACGAGGCGATCAATATAATAATTTTTTCATTTAATATGTGTTTTATTCTTTTTATTCGTATACTTATATTATATCACAAAAGAAAAGAGAATACAATACTAAGCTATCTCTAAAATCACAACAGCGGTAATACCGATTATAATTCCAACTATCTGTAATGGAGATAATGTTTCTTTGAAGAAAACTCAACTAACAATTAACAAAACGGTAATATTAAAAATAGCTAGAATTAAAGAGGATATGGCTATATTTTTGTATTTAAAACTCTGGGCTAGGAAATTTAAACCAATTAAATAAGTGACTATTCCAAGAAAATAAAATAGATTGCTATTGTTTATAACCCATTTTTTCATAACTATGTCCCCTATGGTTAAAACTATACCACCTATTAGCAAAAGAATAATGTATATATCCATATAATTAGTTTATATATTAATATATATTTTATCATAGTCTTTATATATATGTCAATATTGTTTTTTCTTTTTATCTATGTTAAAATTTGGGTATAGAAATTATAAATTGTTGCTTATGAAAAACAACCTTAATACAATAACTATTTATTGTGGAAGTATGTTTTCAGGGAAAACTACAGCTTTGAAAAAAGATTTAAAACTCTTTCAAATAGCTGGGTTTAAAACAAGACTTTTTAAACATTCTTTCGATACAAGAGATGAAGAGGGTTTTGAAAAAACACATGATGGGGATAGTATGGAAGCAACAATGGTAAAAAGTTCCAAAGAAATATTAGATAAAGTCAATGATGTTGATATAGTGGGTATAGATGAAATACATTTTTTTGATAATGATTTAGGGTCTATAGTTAAAAAACTTATTGGTATGGGAAAAACTGTAGTAGTAGCAGGATTAGATATGGATTCTTCTGGGGAACCTTTTGAGACTACTACTTATCTGATGGGTATAGCTGATAAAGTAGAAAAAATGCATGGGGTTTGCGTACAATGTGGAAATACGGGGAAATATAATCATAGGTTTGTACAATGTAATACAAGATTAGATGTGGGAGCTGAAGACAAATACAAATGTCTATGTCATAGATGTATAGAAAAAGAGTTTGAAAAGAATAATGAAATATTTTGAGGATAAAAAATAACCCAGCGTATAAAAACGCTGGGTTTTAGTTTTAAGCATTCAGTGCTTTTTTGATTAACGGGTTGACCCTTTCATCTTCAAGAAGTTTTTTTATCCACTGGCGTTTTATTTCTGGTTTTTGATCACTATATTTAACCCGAGAAGCAATAAAGGCAAATGGTGGTATATCCCCGAAGCTTAATATATCAGCTATGGTTACTGTTTTGTTGTCTTGTTTATAAGAGATCTTGGGAGAAATTGCGAACAAATAAAAAACTTCAAATAATGGAAGATTTTTTATTATCTCATATAATACCCCTTGGTAAAGTTCTAATTCAATTTGTGTGTCTGTATTTTTAATAATATCGTACATAAAATATCTCTTACCATCATTAAGTTTAACCATATCTGCAACATGTTTTCCCATGACAAGTTCGTCATCTCCAAAATAACAACAGTTCATAATGTCATATGGGTACATCGAATTAAGCACCCTAATGAATTGAGGAATATTTATTCCCCCGATTTCAATCTTTTCTTCAACCTTTCTTAAACAATAATTAATAACTGGGTTACATAATACATTAACTGGCTCTTGGTCTCTATTGTTAGAATAGTAGTTATAACCTCCCCATTTTTGAATTTTTGGATTCAAAAATTCCATTACTTCACAATAATCATCAACTGATGCATCCTCCAGGTTTTCTATGCTTTTTAATGTCTTTTTCAGATACAAAGAAAATTTTTTTTCATCTAATGGATCAACGTCACGTAATAAATCTCTTATATTCATCTTGTCTTACCTCCTATATTATTTTTTTAAATTTGTAAAAGAACGAAACTAATCAGCGGAGAGGAAGGGAGTCGAACCCTTAAGCCGCTTTTTACACGGCTACAACTTAGCAGGTTGGTGGCTTACCATTCGCCGCACCTCTCCTTTTTGTATTACCCTTGCACTATCTGTTTTCATACTCCAAATATTTCGTGTAGAATTCTGAAATCATAGTAACGAATACTACATGTCCCCTGATAGTTGTGGCGTTTTCTTTTTCCTTTTGGTTTCGTTATTGTAGGTTTATATATCTGGTCTTCTTGTATACCTAATAATTTACTCCAGTATTGGTTAGCTTGTAAAATATTATGTGTAGTATGAAGTTGTAAATGTATTCTGATCTTGCGATTATCAATATCAAACCCCTCCCTTAATAATCTCAGGAAAAAAGTAATCATCTCGGGATCACTATTGGTAAAACAAACATAGTTTGCTTTAGGATGACGCGTACCTTCACAATGGTATAAAACGGAAATTAATAATCGAGCCATTTTTCGGTTAATGGTAAAATCTTTGAATACACTCCCACTATCTTTTTCTATAAGTTGTCGTCTGTTTTGTTGGTATATGCCTGATTTATTTTTGTTTTTTACTATAATATCATAACACCATCTTAAAACGGTAGAGTCCCCCACATGTAATTGTTTAGCAATTGTTGTTGAGCTAACCCCAGTATTCCTGAGCTGTCTTGCTTTTCCAACAATATTCGCGTTATAGATTTTCATAAAATCGTATTAAAGAACCTAACTATATTTCTTCTCTATACTATCATAATTTAAATAAAATGTAAACAGCAAAAACAAAGACTCGAATATCCGAGTCTTTGTTTTTATTTACTTCCTTTGGTTTTGATAATATCATCCACTAGGCCATAGGCCTTAGCTTCTTCAGCAGTGAATCAGAAATCACGATCTGAATCTTTTTCTATCTGAGTTACTGATTTCCCTGTATGTTTGGAAATTATCTTATTCAGTCTTTCTTTAATTTTAAGAATATGACGGGCGGAAATTTCAATTTCTGTAGCCTGTCCCCCTGCTTCTCCCATTACTTGGTGAATAAGAATTTCTGAATTAGGGAGAGCAAATCTTTTTCCCTTAGTACCAGAACAGAGAATTACAGCAGCAGCAGAAGCAGCTATACCGACACAGACAGTTTTAATATCTGGTTTTATATATTGCATAGTATCGTAAATAGCTAAAGCGGCATTTACTGATCCTCCTGGGGAATTGATAAATAAAGTAATTTCTTTTTTAGGATCTTCAAATTGTAAGAAAAGCATTTGAGCTATTACGATATTAGCTACATTATCATCTATGGGCCCGGCTAAAAAGATAATTCTTTCTTTTAAAAGACGGGAATAGATGTCATAAGCTCGTTCATAACCTTGGTTAGTTTTTTCTACTACCATAGGGATTAGTTGAGCACTATTATTAGTTATCTTTTCCATATTGTTATTTATATATATTAATTAAATGTATTTTATCACAAAATTAATTAAAAAGCTATTCTAAGAGTAGTTTAAATACCTTATCATTTTCACAGATTTCAGTAGCATAACCACGTAGAGCTTCTTTATCGATCTTAGTTGGATCAGGTACCTGATAGGATAAGGAAACTACTAATTCATTAAGTTTATCTTCAATTTCTTTTGAATCAGCTTCTATTTTTTCTTTTTTAATTATCTCTCGGATAATTAAGGCATCCAAAACTTTCTTTTTTGCCTCAGGTCTTACTTCTTCTCTGATAGATTCCTCTGTTTTTTTAATCTGAGTAAGATAGGCATCAAATTCCAAACCTAGATGGGATATTTTATGTTTGATATCTTCAATCATATATTGTAATTCACGATCTACTAGGATTTCTGGTGGTTCTGTTTTTACTTTTTCTCTGATCTTTTCTAAAGCTAGGAGTTTTACTCTTTCTTGTTCATGCATTTCTTTTTCTTTAACAATTCCATCTTTAACACTGGTTTTTAAAGCATCGAGATTTTCAAATTCTCCAAGAGTTTTAATAAATTCATCATTTAGCTCTGGGAGTTTCTTTTGTAATATATCATTTACTTTAAATTTCATAGTAGCTGTTTGTCCTTTTAGAGCTTCATTATGGTAGTCACTTGGGAAAGTAACAGTAATTTCTTTTTCATCATCTTTCTTTGTTTCTAATATTTCTTTATTTAATTCGAGAAATATTGGTTCTTTACCAATAACAAATCGATACTTTTCTTGTTTTTCTCCTTCTACAGGAGTATTATCTTTAAGAATTTCAAAATTGATATCAGCAATCTCTCCATCTTTGGCCCCGTCTGAAACACTTTCAAATTTGGCTCTGGTATCTACTATATATTTTATAGTATCATCAACATCTTTTTCTGTTACTTCTATCTTTCTTTTTTCTTTTAAGGCTTCTTTACCTAGTTTTTTATAGTCAGGAAGATCTAGCTCTGGAAGAGTTTTTACTTTAGCAGTAAATTCTACTTCTCCGTCTAAAACAAATTTAGAAAATCCTACTTCTGGTTTATCAATAACATCAATTTTGTTTTCTAAGATATATTCTGCGTATTTGTCTTGTAAAACCATTTTAGCAGCTTCTTCGTAGATATATTCCTTACCGAATTTTTGTTCGATTACATCCTTTGGGGCTTTACCTTTTCTAAATCCAGGCATTTCTAAATCTTTGCCAACTCCAC
>CAZFNU010000020.1:12367-12648 GCA_964520445.1 uncultured Candidatus Saccharibacteria bacterium | reverse complement strand
AAAAATAAAGAAACACTGCTTCTAATCATCTAGTGTAGATGTATTTAAAAACTACTACCAAATAAAATACAAAAGAAAAAGAATTATTCTTAATCTTTGGTGAATTAAGAGGGATAGTTACAAATTTTCTGAAGGCGACGGTGATTTCGATAAGGCTCCGTATTTCTACTTCAACGACGGCAAGCTCAAGCTTGACACGAACTATGTCAGTAACCCTTATGACAACTATGGTTCTGCCTCCGCTTTCCTCCGAAGTATTTCTTTAATACATATATCTGGAC
>CAZFNU010000020.1:0-12357 GCA_964520445.1 uncultured Candidatus Saccharibacteria bacterium | reverse complement strand
GGACGTGTTTTTAACACGTCCAGATATCTTTGTTAGTTTTTCAGAAACTTGATCCATCCACCCAACATTCTCCCAACTTCATCAAGTTTTTCTTCTAAGAATATATATTTTTTATCATCAATAGATTTAACATCTTTTAGTAATCTAATCATAATCTTGAAGAAATTTAATCTGGAACTCATATCTTGTAGTAGTCTTAACTTTTCTATTTTAGCTAACGAACCGGCTATAAACATATCTTCTAATAGATTTAACAAACTAGTATCACATTTTTGTCATAGATTATAACGGTCCTGTTTATTAACCAGCTTTCTTAATTCGTAAAAAACCCTATAAAAGTCGTATAATCTTTTAAAAATTAATAAATTATCTTTTTCCATAATGAAAGTTTATAATAATATTTTTGATGATACAATTTCAGTTGAAAATCTATTTTTATCTTGGAAAGAATTCAAAAAAGGAAAAACAAATAAACAAGAAACCTTGGAATTTGAATTAAATCTTGAACAGAATATTTTTCAACTCCATAAAGAACTAAAAACTCAGACCTATAAACACGGATCTTATAAAACTTTTAAAATTTCAGACCCAAAACCAAGAGAAATAAACAAAGCTTCAGTCAAGGATCGGATAGTTCATCATACTGTCTGCAATATTTTAATTAAAGCTTTTGAGTCGATCTTTATTTCAAATTCTTTTTCTTGTAGAAAAAATAAAGGAACCCATAAAGGAGTATATAAATTAGAAGAGTTATTAAGAAAAGTAAGTAAAAACAATACAAACTCTTGTTTTGTTTTAAAATGTGATATTAAGAAATTCTTTGAAAACATCGACCATGATATTCTTTTAAGTATATTATTTAAAAGAATACAAGACAAGGAATTTCAATGACTTCTATATACAGTAATTGACAGTTTTAAAAAAGGAATACCATTGGGAAATGTAACTTCCCAATGGTTTGCTAACATTTATCTTAATGAGCTAGACCAATACTTAGAAAGAGAACTGAAAGTAAAAAACTATGTCCGCTATACAGATGATTTTCTAATAATATCTAGCGGGAAAGAAGAATTAAAAAAATACTTAAATAACATTTTGAATTTTCTCATAGATAAATTAAAAATTAAACTACATTCTAACAAGGTAATAATTAAAAAATATATTCAAGGAATTGATTTCTTGGGCTATATAACTCTACCCCATTATAGGCTAATCCGAACAAAAACAAAAAAGAGAATTTTAAAAAGAATAAATAAAAAGAATTACCCATCATATATGGGTGTTTTATCTCATGCTAATAGTTATAATTTTTTAAAGACATTAAAATCTAAACCTATTCTTTAGTTCTTGGTGTCTTAACTCAAACTAATTCTCTTTTTTTATAAACCCCTAAACTATGTTCTACCATAGCCATAAAGAAAGGTAGGGGATAAACAAACAAAACCAAAGGAATTCATAATCCTTCAATTAACATAAATTTAAATAATTCCAAAGCTGCAAATCTATTGGATTTAGGTTTTTCAATGTATTTATGGTACCTCAGCAACAAGAACATAGAAAATAAAACCATAGGCAACCCTACTATAGAAGCCATGGTATACAAAGTTTCTCTAATAGTAAAAGCCGGACTAAAATAAACAGCTAAAGATTGTAAAGTTAATAATAAAACAATTCCCTTAACTAATCTGGAAACAATAATAACAAAACTAAAAATAGTTAAAAAGAAGAATAAAATAGATTCTACTGGTCCATAAAAACATAATTTACGATATAGGTCTTTAATAACTTTTAAATCCCCTTCTTTATTCTTCATCATCTCTTTTAACTTATTCATCACTTCTAATTGCCCTAAAGATCATCTTTTTCTTTGTCTAAAATATGCTTTCATAGTTGGAGGAGTTTGTTCTGAAGATGGTACTGGTAAAAAAGTAGGTCAGACATGTGTTTCTAAGAATATGGTAACCCCCAAATCCAAATCTTCAGTAATAGAATGATAATTAAACCCCTTAACTTTCATTAATACATTTTTCTCTACATATAGATTAGTTCCCCCTAAGAAAGGAAGTCAAGTCATAATCCAAGGTAAGAAATTTTCGTGTGTAAAAGATTGGCTCAAACATACAACCTTAGAAAAAGCAGAAACATGTCAGAAATTTCTGCATTGATAAACTGGTAATTGGAATGCCTTGTTATTAGGATTTAATAAATTAGACTTAGCAATATGTAATAAACAATTAACATCCGGATGATCATCTGTATCAAAAAAAGCAAAGAAATCAGTTTCTTTATCAAAACGATTCTTTAATTCAGTTAATGTCCAATTTAAGGCTCTCCCCTTAGTAGACTTAACTTCTTTCCCAATACACTTTCCCATAAATTCCCCATCAAAATCATATGGTACATCCATATGAACAACTTTTAAATTAGGATGAGATTCTTTTAATGTCTTAATAACCTCAACCATAGCTATCTGGGTAGTCATTTCTCCATCTAAAGCATTTAAAGTTTCTTTTTGATCTGTAATAATAATAATTTCAAATTTATCTTCTGGATAGTTTAATTCTGCCAGTTTACAAGCTGTAGCTAAAACCACATCAGCTTCATTTCGTGCTGGTACTAACAAAGAAAAGAAAGGCAAATTACCTCTAGCTAAAGTTTTAACTTCTTCTAGACTTATAGCCTTATCTTTAATTCATTTTCTTTGAGATCTACAGAACACAATAACAGTACGAGCTAATAACAAAACTGCTATTGCCCCAACTAATTTAGCCCAAGAACTAGATGTTAGGTTTAAAAAACCATAAAATCAAACAGGCATGTAATATTGTAGATAAGTAGAAATTAATTTTCACATATTAATAAAAAATTAAAAATTATCTAGGGTCAATTTTAATTGTATCCCCCTTTCTCCTGGGTATGATATGACAATGAGGCCTATGGGCTACTCCTGATTGAGCTGCTTCCCCTTGGTTAATTAATAAGTTATACCCATCAGCTGCATACCCCCTAACTAAATCTTCAGCAATGTCTCTGGCTTTAATCATGAATTTAAATCATTCATCACTTGGCATATCTTTGGTATTGTAATAATGATTTTTAGACATTAAAATAACATGACCCTCTGAAATAGGTTGGATATCAAAAATAGCTAAGAAATTATCATCCTCATAGAATTTCTTACAAGGTATTTCCCCTTGTATAATTTTACAAAAAACACAATCTTGTTCTAGCATATTTATTCTTTAATTTCTTCAATTTTAATACATTGGACCGGGCATTCTTCAGAGGCCATTTGATTATTAGGATATTCTTGTTCCTCAATAACTTCTTTTTTACACTGTGATTTATAATCCTTTTCATTCATTTCTCAGTTTTCCGGACATATCATCGTACATCTTCCACACCCCATACACAAATCTCTATCTTGTGTTATTTTATATTTCTTCATATTTATATATTTAATGTATTTTATATACTTTATCAAATATCTGCTTGGAAATCAAATCTTTGGTGATTTTTGCCTCATTTTAGCCTAAAATCACCAAACTTTGGCTTAAAATAGAGTATCTGTAAAAAATCAATTAGTGCCCTCGGCAGGAGTCGGACCTGCAACCTCATGGTTCGAAGCCATACACTCTATCCAGTTGAGCTACGAGGGCCTATTTGCTATACTACCATAAAAAAAAGAATATGTAAACTAGGGTTGATTTTAATTCAAGAATATGATATAAATTACATAGAAATTTAACTTTAAAAAAGGAGGATATAATAATGAATAAAAAACTACGTTGTCCCATATGTAACAGAGAAACCAAGCTTATGTTTGCTGGAGTAAGTTATAAAAAGATATTAATTCGTTATGATTGTTGCAATACATGTAATAAAGTATTTGAGAATATCATAGATCAAAATAGTCTTGTCGATAAACCAATTTCATCTAAAGAATTAGGCGTTTCTCTTGACGATTTTATATGGAAAACTAAGGAAAAAGTCTTAGCATTTTATGGTAAAACACCAGAGAGTAAGAATACTCGTAGAACTTATTGTTTGAATTGTGGCACTGAATTAGTAAAACTCAAAGCAAACCGTAATAAATTTTCCGATCCTTGTCATAGCAGCGATGCTCTTTTTCTTGGATGTCCTCAGTGTTATGCAGTTTTTGTGGACAATTATATTGGTACCACTGATAATCGAGCATTCGTTGAAACATACTTTTGGTATGATTTTATTAATTTTCCAAGAGTAAAAAATCAATAAAAAAACTAATTAAAAAACCACCAGAACGAAAACTTCTGGTGGTCTTTTATTTCATCTGTTTTCCGTGAAAATTCTTATGTATTGCTTTCAATTCTTTATTAGTTACATGAGTATATATCTGAGTAGTAGTAATTGAAGAATGTCCTAATAAACTTTGCACTGACCTTAAATCAGCCCCATTCTGCAATAGATCAGTAGCAAAACAATGTCTTAAAGTATGTGGTACTACTCTTCTAGCAATTCCGGCCTTAGCAGCATAGTATTGAATAATTCTTTCAATGGATCTTGAAGTTAATCTATGAAAAAACTTAGCTCCAATATTATGGGGAATACTAACAAATAAAGCTTCTTCTACATCTTTCCTACTCTCTAACCATATTTTTAGATATTTAATAGCCCTATCTGATAAAAATACAATTCTAATCTTACTCCCCTTTCCTCTTACAGGGAACTCTCCTGTTTTTAAATTAACTGTATCTCTATCTAACGAACATAATTCTGATACACGTAATCCTGTAGAGAATAAAACTTCCAGTATAGCTTTATCTCTAATTTCTTTTAACTTAGTTGATCCTGGTGCATCCAATAATCTTTCTAACTCACTTTCATCTATAATATTAATATCTCTTTCTTCAATCTTAGGTAAATCAATCTTATCAGGAGATAATACCTCAATATCTCTTCTTATCATATATTTTAATAAATTACGTAAAGCTATCATATAGTATCCCTGGGTATTCTTTTTCCTCGAATCCCCATGTAAAGTCATTTCTCGATTTAGAAATAACCTATACTCCCTAACAGAATTTTGATTAATATGTTCTGGCATTAACTTATTCCTTGAAACTTTAGAAGATCGAGCTAATCAATCTAAAAAATGATGCAGATAACGATTATAATTATCTCTTGTTTTAATACTTCTATTTTTTTCGATTTCTATGAAATTTAGATAATCGACAACTAAAGATTCTAAATTTAACATATTGAATATTAAGGTTTCTGTGTCGCAAAATATTATATCAAATAAACAATAAAAAAACAACCCCTTTTGTTTTTATTCAAAAGAGGTTGTGCATTTTTCTTTTAATAAATCTTTAATGGTAATTTTTGTGAAAAAATTGCCGAGATAGATTTATGTAAATATAATTGAGTAATAGCCATCCCTAATAAAGGTCCTAAGGAGATAATTTTTAATTTATCAGTTTTATCTTTCATTAGTATAGGCTTTTGTGTGCTATTTGTAGTTAATAACAAATCTATCGGAGACGAATTTAATGTATCTATAGATCCATCAGCGAATAATCCGTGGGTAACACAAGCAATAATTTTCTTAGGTTCATATTGTTTTATAGCATGTGCGCAAACTGCTAAAGTAGATAAACTAGAAGTTAAATCATCAGGAATAATAACTATTTTATCTTTTATATTTCTGCAATCTATGGTAATACCGTTAATACTATCAACGTCATCATAATTCCTTTCTTTTGACGCAACAACGTAGCTACATCTTAAGTGTAAAGATAACTGTTTTGCACGTTGAGATCCACCAGCATCCGGAGAAACTACTAGAAAATTATGTTCATAGTTTTCATTCAAATACTGTGCGAATAGTCCTATAGCTGTCAGATGGTCTGATAATTTTGAGAAAAATCCCTGTATTTGGGCAGCATGAAAATCTACACTTACTACTCTATTAGCTCCAGCGATTTCTATCCAATCAACCATCAATTTAGCTACAATAGGTTCTCTTTGTTTTGTTTTTTTATCTTGTCTTGAATACCCAAAATAAGGAATTATAGCTGTAATTTTATCAGCCGAAGCTAAGCGTATAGCATTTAACATAATACCCAGCTCTATTATATTATCTCCTGGTGCATTTGTAGGTTGGACCACAAAAACACTTTTATCCCGGACGTTTTCTAGTGGTCTAACAAATATTTCACCATCACCAAAAGTTCGGAATTCACATTTTGCTGGCTTTAACATAAAAGAAATAGATTCCACAATGTCTTGCTTCAGATTCTCATCGACAGCTCTACCAAAAAAAACCAAAGGTTTTGGTTTAAACATTAATAAATTGAATATCGAATGCCAATTAAAAGTCATTTTAATCCCCCTTTCATTAGAGATACAGATATATAAATAAACTTCAAGATATATTTGATCTTCTTTTTTAAGAAGCAATTGTTATTAGATTGATATAGTATCAAAAAAAAGAACGTTTGTCAATGACAAACGTTTTAGGCTATAACCCTAAATCCTCACTAATACTTTGCATAGATTCTAATACTACCTTAATAAACTGATCTAGGGGTAAATCAAGATACTTTTCACACCTAGATATATGTTCCCTATTAGCTCCCTTAGCAAAACTTTTCTCTTTAAACTTTTTTAAAACTGAATCCAACCCCACATCTACTAATTTCTTAGAAGGCAAAACTAATGTACTGGCTACAATTAAACCAGTTAAGGAATCTAAACAGAATAATGATTTAGCCATCTTACTTATAGGTTTTTTTAGATGTATTTCATTATGTGTCTCAATAGCATCTAAAATATCAGAATTAACCCCTAAAGGTTTTAAAATATCCAAACTCTTTAAACTATGTAATTCTTGGTTATCTTTGGTATACTCATAATCTACATCATGTAGTAATCCAGCTAACCTTCAAGTTAATTCATCTTCATTAAAAAATCTAGCTAACCCTATCATCCCCACTTCAGTAGCTAGACAATGTTTAATTAAATTTTTTTCTTTCACATGTTCATTTAAAACCTTAAATGCTTCTTCTCTATTCATATTAATTTTAAGTTTATATTTTAATATTATAAGGATAACAAATTCTGAAAGAAATAGCAATAATTTGAAATAATTAAGGGAGCCGTAATATTTACGTACTCCCTTAAAAATAGGATCATTTATTTATTTTTTGTCTTTGATAGCTTTGTCTACTGCGGGGCCTAGTTTGTCAGCAACGCCTTCTAAACCAAGATGAAAAACGGTAACTCCACCTTTGCTTTCCGAATAACCCTTGTCATTCAGATGTGTCTTTACATCTTCGGCTGATTTTAAAGTATTGGTATCATGCATCTCTTGAATAACCGAAGGGTTAGTATCACCTGTTCTAACAAGTTCAGCGATAGCACGTTCAGCAGCACCTTCGCCGTTATCACGATCATATGCCCATGAGTCAAACCCATCACCTTTTAGACTAACTTTCATAACACGACCCTTCAAGTAGTCGAAATCGGTGGTTTCTTGTAACAAAATTTCTGCCTCTCGCGTTGTCATGGGCTTGGGATTATAATGTAAAAATCCCATACCCTGGGGTTTAGAAGTATTATAAAGCGCCGCTAGTACCTCAGCTTTATTAAGACCAACTAATGAGATCATACCCATCTATACATTCTCCTTTCAAAGAACAAATTTATTTGATTTAAGCCTGCATATCTTCTAGATAAACAATATAACATATTTTTAGTAAAAAGTCAAGTTTATAGGAAAATTAACATTCCGACGTTTTATAAGTATATATCTTTGATTTTAATTCTTGCAAAATGGTGCCTCCGACAGGATTCGAACCTGCGACCATTTGCTTAAGAGGCAACTGCTCTACCAGCTGAGCTACGGAGGCTTTATTAACATATGTATACTATCATATTATATATACATTTTTCAAGTACCTAGATAATCCTCTATCATTAATAAAACAACAAAAAGGAGTTATTCTAAAAAGAATAACTCCTTTTAAATTAACCTTATTTCTTTTTCTCCTTTTTCGGTAAACAAGCTTTCACAAATCCATAAAACAAAGGAGCTGGATCATTTAATCTTGATTTAAATTCTGGGTGAGCCTGTGTTGCTACAAAGAATTTATGATTTGGTAATTCAATAAATTCCATTAACTTAGCCCCATCAACTCTTTGATGTATTCCTGAAAATTTAATCCCCTTCTTCTCTAATTTCTCTATATATTTAGGATTAACTTCATATCTATGTCTATGTCTTTCTAAAATCATGATATCTTTATTCTTGTTATACTTCCCTAATCTGAATTTATTATGTTTGTCTTTAAGAAAAATCTTAATCTTTTCTTTATCTTTTTCAATTCTCTTTAATGATTTATATAATTCATAAATAATTGAATTTTTGTCTATAACTGCCCCATAAGCCCCTAATCTCATAGTCCCTCCATAGGAATGATTTTTGATTAAAGCTTCTTGTAATGGCATAAAATCAATTATTGGGTAAGGAGTATTAGGGTTGATTTCTGTAGTGCTAGCATCTGTCATTCCACAGACATTTCTAGCAAATTCAATCAAGGCTAATTGCATACCATAGCATAACCCTAGATAGGGAATATTATGAGTACGAGCATAGTTAATAGCTATTATCTTGCCTTCCACCCCATGTTTTCCAAATCCACCAGGAACAATGATCCCTGAGTATTGTTTAAGTAATTCTACATTCTTAGGATTCTTTACTAAACTTTCAGCATTAAATCATTCTATTTGAATACTCGCATTTAAATGAGCCCCAGCATGTATTAAAGCTTCTTTAATAGATAAATATGAATCTGTTAAAGTAAAATTCCCGCTATTTATATATTTACCCACAATAGCGATTTTAACTTTATTCTTTGGTTGTAAAATATGGGAAACTCAATTCTTTCAATCTTTAAAAACAGGTTTCTTCTTCTTTTTCATATCTAATTTTTCCAATATCTGTTCCCCTATTCCTTCTTTATTAAAATTAATTGGTATTTGATAAATGGATTTAACATCTGGAGCAGAAAAAACATTATCTGCTGGTATATTGGCATAAGTTTCAATTTTCTTCTTTCTAATTTCATCTAATTTCTCAGCTGATCTACATAATATAAAATCAGGAAATATACCAGATGACTCAGTTAACACTTTAATAGCTTGTTGAGTTGGTTTTGTCTTCATTTCTTCTATATGACGTGGTGCGAATAAATAAGTTACTAATATAAAAACCACATTATCTGATCCTAATTCCCTTTCCAACTCTTTCATAGCAAAAAGAAATGGAATATTTTCATAATCTCCTACTGTTCCTCCTATCTCTACCAAAGCTACATCATACCCTTTACTAGCCATCTTAATTCTTTCTTTAATTTCTTTTGGTATATGAGGAATGAACTGTACAGTTTGTCCTAAATATCCTCCTTTCCTTTCTTTTTCAATCACGTGTTTATAAATCTGTCCAGTAGTTAAGTTATTCATTTTCGGTATATCCACATCCAAGAATCTTTCATAATTTCCTAAATCTTGATCAATTTCCCCTCCATCATCAGTAACCCATACTTCTCCATGTTCTGTAGGTCTTAAAGTCCCTGCATCCACGTTAATATATGGGTCTATTTTAATAGCCGTAACAGAATGTCCATATTCTTTTAAAATCTTACCTATTGAGGCTGTAGCTACTCCTTTTCCAACCCCGCTTATAACCCCTCCTATAACTACTATAAATTTAGTCATAATTCAAATTTAGGATTTATCTATACATATATTTTATCAACTTTTCTTAAAAATTGCAACACTTAAGAAAATATGCTAGAATACTAGTACTATGTTAAAACTTAATGACAATTTAAATAATTTACAAGGAGTAGGGCCATATTATGAAGCCAGATTAAAAAATCTAGGTCTAATTTCTATTAAAGATCTTCTTTTTTATTTCCCATTCCGTTATCAAGATTTTACAAATATAAAAAACATTCAGGAATTAGAACCTAATGAACAAGCAACTACTATAGCTACCATAACAAAAATCAGAAGTTATCGAACTTTTAAAAAACACATGCTCTTGACCAATGCTACAGCCGAAGATGAAACAGGAAAAGTAGATATAGTATGATTCAACCAACCATATATCCAAAAAACTCTTAAAGAAGGAACTACCGTTTCTCTTTCTGGGAAATTAAAACCAGAAGGAAAGAAATTAATTTTCCAAAGTCCAGCATTTGAATTAGTTTCTCAAGACGAAGATTTAAATATTGATGATTTAAAACATACAGGGCGTTTAGTTCCCATTTATCCAGAAACTATGGGTATTAGTTCTAAGTTAATTCGTAGTTTTACAAAAAGAATTTTAAAAATATTTGTTTCTCAAATTCCCGAACCTCTTCCTGAAGAAACTAGAAAAAATCATAACTTAATGGATATTCAAAATGCCTTATCTCAAATTCATTTTCCCGATAATCAGGAATTAGCATTAGAAGCTAAAAAAAGATTTATCTTTGAAGAAATGCTTTTGGTTCAAATTCATCTTTTAAATCTTAAACAAAAACTTTCCAAATTCAAAGCTCCTAAGATAAAAAAAGATGTTGAAGCCATGAAAGAATTTGTAAATAATCTACCCTTTACTTTAACTGATGCTCAAAGAAAAGCTATCTGAGAAATGATGCAGGATATAGAAACAGGATCCCCTATGAATAGATTAATGGAAGGAGATGTTGGTTCTGGTAAAACAGTAGTAGCCCTTGCTATTGCTTATCTTTTGATAAAAAACCAATATCAGGTAGCATTTATGGCCCCAACTGAAGTTTTAGCTAAACAACATTTTCAAACTCTGATTAAAATCTTAAAACCATTTGATATGAAAGTCGCCTGTATTACAGGCGAAGGAGTAATAATCAAAGATGGATTCTTAGAAGGTAAAGTAACTAAAGAATATATTTTAGAAAGTCTGAAAAATAAAACTCCATGACTAATAGTAGGAACTCATGCTTTAATTCAAAAAAGTGTTAGCTTTGGCAATCTAGGATTAGTAATTATAGATGAACAACATAGATTTGGAGTAGAACAAAGAAAAAAACTTTTAGATGGAAAAGAAAATAAATTAGTTCCTCATCTTCTTTCAATGACAGCAACCCCTATCCCAAGAACCCTAGCTTTAGCTATGTATGGAGATTTAGAACTTTCCATTCTTGATGAAATGCCAAAAGGCAGACAAACCATTATAACCAAAATAATTTCTAAAAGAGGTGAAGAAAAAATGTTTGAATTTATTAAAGAACAGATCAAAGAAGGTAGACAAGCTTTTGTAGTCTGTCCCAGAATTGAAGAACAAACAGAAGCAGATAAAAAAAATATTCTTTCCTTTGATCAACTTCTTAATTATGAAGTTAAAGCAGTAAAAAAAGAATATGAAAAAATAAAAAAACATTTTGACCCCATAGAAGTAGGAATGTTACACGGAAAAATGAAACCAAAAGAAAAAGATGAGATAATGAAAAGATTTAATTCTGGTAAAACAAAAATATTAGTTTCAACCTCCGTAATTGAAGTCGGTATTGATGTTCCCAATGCCAGTATCATGGTTATAGAAGGAGCAGAAAGATTTGGTCTTTCTCAACTTCATCAATTTCGCGGTAGAGTAGGTAGAGGAGAACATCAATCATATTGTTTTCTTTTTACCGAATCAAATGGTCTTCAAACAAAACAAAGACTAAAAGCTATGCTTGAATATTCCGATGGATTTAAATTAGCCGAAATAGATTTAAATCTTAGAGGTCCTGGAGAATTCTTTGGAACTAATCAATCAGGATTTCCAGATCTAGCTATGCAAGCCTTATCAGATACTAAAACCCTAGCTAAGATACACGAAGAAGCAAAGAACCTAGCCCTAAAAGATCCTAATCTAAAAGCCCATCCTCTTTTATTAGCTAGATATAATGAATTTCTTTCTAAATTCCACATGGAATAATTAAAAAAGACTCTTTTAAAAGAGTCTTTTTCTTTATTAAACCTAGGAATCCTTTTTATTCGAGAAAAAAGACTTTTGGTCACCTAAAAGTTTTTTTCTCTGAATTATTTCTAATCAAAGATTAATGTATAAAATAACAAAAAATATTCCTTTAAGATTTTTTGTCTCAAGTCAAACAAAGAAATCCCCCAGAGAATAACACTTTATTCTCTGGGGTGCATTACTTTTATAAGGTCAATTAAATTTTTTAAAACCCTATTGATATCTCCCCCTAGTTTTATTATATCTAGACATAACTTCTTCTGCACTCAACCCTCTATTATATATTCTTATTTCATCAAGGGAGCCGTCGGTGAGTTTATATTGAA
>CAZFNU010000019.1:11379-12985 GCA_964520445.1 uncultured Candidatus Saccharibacteria bacterium | reverse complement strand
TCAGCCACTAATTCAGGAGGAGCTACTTCTAAAGTATTCTTAATAACTTGAATAATGGTTAACAAAGATTCGCTAATAGCTTCTCTCACTTCATCTTCAGTGACTTTAACTTCTTTAGGTAATCCTTTAGCTAAGTCTCTACCTCTAATAACAATGGTTTGATTAGAATTACTTTCCATGGCAGAACCGATAGTTGTTTTTATTCTTTCAGCTGTTTGTTCTCCAATAGCTAATTTAAATTTATTACGAATAAAATGAATAATATCTTCATTTAATTTATTGCCACCAATTCTAACACTACGAGAAACTACAATTCCTCCTAAAGAAACAATACTAACTTCAGTAATACCTCCACCAATATCAACAATTAAATGACCCTTGGCTTCATTTAAAAGTAATCCAGCACCAATGGCAATAGCTAAAGCTTTTTCTACTAGATATACTTCTCGAGAACCAGCATTGTGTACAGCATCCTCAACTGCTTTTCTTTCTACTTCAGTACCTTCAGAATTAATTCCGACTACTACTCTTGGTCCTAAAAAGAAGGATCCTTGTTCTTTAACTCTTTGAAAAAGAAAACGTAAAAGTTTTTCAGTAACTTCAAAATCAGAAATTACTCCGTTAACAATTGGTTTAACAGCAGCTACGTGTCCTGGAGTTTTACCTAACATGGCTTCAGCTTCCTTACCAATAGCAATAATTTGATCTGTTTTAGTATTTAAAGCTACTACTGATGGTTCTTTAACAACAATTCCTTTTCCTTTAACATACATAGATATCTTGGTAGTACCCAAATCTAAAGCAATGTTTTGAGATAAGGTATCGACTCGTTTAAAAAGATTTCGGAAAAAAGATATATTCATAATGTTTATTTAAAGTATTTCTTAAGAGATGATATGTTTTCGTATTCAACAAATTCGGCTTCTTGTTTGGATCTTGGTTTGATTTCTATTTTTTTACTTTCTAATGATTTTTCACTAATAATTATTCTGTAGGGTAAACCAATTAGATCTGAACCTACCAACTTAATACTCGAGGAAACGTCTGCGCGATCATCATAGAGTACTTCTTGATTTTCTTTTTCTAATGAGGTATATATCTCGTCGGCTAATTTTTGTATTTCTTTATTCTTTTCTTCATCTTTTCCTGATAAACTAAGAATATGGAATCTAAAAGGAGAAACACTTTCAGGCCAAATAATTCCTTTGTCGTCATGAAATACTTCTACAAGAGTCCCTAGAATTCTTGATGGCCCCATACCATAACATCCCATGATTACTGGTTTTTGAACCCCGTCTTTGTCAGTAAATTTAATATTAAAAGCATCAGAGAATTTAGTACCTAATTTAAAAATATTACCTACTTCAATAGAAGTCATTTCTTTTAAATCTTCATTCTGACATTCAGGACAACCTTTTTGATTCTTAATAATTTCTTTATTAACCCCTATATTACATTTGTTACAGAAATAGATAGTATCTTCCCCATTTTCAGAAATAGTTTGGAATTCATGAGAATAAGGGCTAAAAGAACCTCCTAAGGCATAGGTTTTAAATGTTTTTTCTCCTATACCCAAACACTTGAAAATCTTATGATAGGCATCAAT
>CAZFNU010000019.1:0-11369 GCA_964520445.1 uncultured Candidatus Saccharibacteria bacterium | reverse complement strand
AAGTATTTAAATCTTCTTCATCTGTATGAAAAGAATAAAGGTCTTTCATGATAAATTCTTTGCAACGAAGAAGGCCTGATTTAGCACGAGGTTCGTTTCTGAACTTATCTTGGATTTGATATACAGCAATAGGTAGGTCTTTGTAAGAAAATATATTTTTACCGATTAAAGGAGTTACAATCTCTTCATGGGTTGGGTTAAGAATAGTATTATCCATGCGATAAAGAATATCTACATCTAATTTATCTCTTCCAGTTTTTTTTCAATTCTCAATAGAAGATAAAACTGGCATTAGAATTTCCTGGCCCCCAATATTATTCATTTCTTCTCTAATAATATCTTCGATTTTTTTTAGAGTACGCAATCCTAGGGGTAAGTAATTATATACTCCAGAAATTTCTTTATCAATAAAACCAGCTCTAGTTAATAGTTGGCTATTAATAGCTGTTTCTTCTTGAGAAATATCTTTTTGTAAAGGTAAGAATAATTTTGATTGTAGCATGATTTAAAGTTTAAAATAAATTAATTATATCCTTAATTGTGACTATGGCTACTAAAGTCATTAAAAACACAAATCCACCAATAGTAGCATAGTTTTCTATCTTTCTACTTAAAGGAGAACCTTTGATTTTTTCTATTAATAAAAAGAATAGTTTTCCTCCATCTAACATAGGAATGGGTAACAAATTCATAAAAGCTAAATTGATTGATAAGGAAGCCATAAAGGCAAAGAAAAATGGTAATCCCATCTTGGATATCTTACCAGACATACTGGCTATACCCACGGGTCCTGCTACATCTTTGGAAACAGTCTTAAGATTAATAATAGATAAGAATGCTTTACCTAAAGAACTAAACATAACCTGAATTGTTTTATTAATATATTTCCCTGCTTCAATAAAATTCCTACCAAAAGGATAAGTGTAAATGATAGCTCCAGTATAGGTAATACCCATAGCTCCTTCACCTACAGGAGGATTGATTCTGGGGATTAAACTAACATTACTAACTTTGTTATTACTTTCTACCTTTAAAACAATTTCTTTCCCTTTGTTGTTATTTACAAAACTTTGGAATCCTTTAATAGTATAGATATCAGCCATCAAAGAATTGGGTAAACCAAAACCAATTATTTTATCGTCTTTTTTAATATATTCTGCTGCTGGAGAGGATTTAGCAATATCAGTAATCATAATTTCCTTGTTTTTAATGGTAGCCCCGTTACGAACTAATTCATTAACATCGGTAGTATCTCCCAAAGTAGGCATACCAACAAAGAATAATGAACTGAGAATAATAAAACTAAGAAGAATGTTAAAGGTAACTCCAGCTAATACTATTAATGATCTTTTCCAGATTTTTTGATTAGTAAAATTAGTTTTATCTCCGAAGATAGCATTACCATCTTCTCCTTTAATCTTAACAAATCCTCCTAAAGGAATCAAATTAATGGAATAGACTGTATTTTTCTTTTTAAAAGAAGCAATACGAGGAGGAAATCCAAACCCAAATTCTTCTACATCAACTTTAAATATCCTACTTGTTAAAAAGTGGCCTAACTCATGAGAGATTACTAGGATTATTAAAATTATGAAGAAATAGAACATAGGTTTAATTAATTATTTCTTAAATCAACTTCTTTTTTAGAGGTCATGTCGTCTATTTTAAGATTGGCATCATCAATAGCTTTTTGAATTTCTTTTTCTAAATAGAACTTCTGATCTTCAGAAATCAGTTTATCTTTTAAATTATTATTAACTTTTTTAACTGCATCTTCTCTAATATGTTTTACTTCTATCCTGGCTTTTTCTTTTTCGGTGTTAACCATTTTAATTAGTTGTTCACGTCTTTCTGTAGTTAAGGCTGGAAAAGTTAATCTTAAGAATTTCTGATCTTTTCAAGGAGAGATATTTAAGGGAGAAACTTCAATAGCATGGGCTACTTCATTTAAAATACTTTGGTCTCATGGTTCAATAATTAAAATATTGGGTGGTTGAACTACAATATTAGCAAGATTTTTTAAAGGAGAATGAGATCCATAGCATTCAACTAGGATATTTTCTACAGTAGAAGCACTGACTTTATTAGAGCGTACTGAAGCTAAAATATCAGCATAGGCATTTAAATGCTTTTTTATGACCTCTTTAAGTTCCAAAACATATGAATCATCAGACATAATAAAGGTTATTTAATGTTTTATTAGATAAATCCAGTGTATCATATTTTAAAAAAGATTACAATAGAAAAATCATATTTCTTTAACGTATTGACAATATATTAAATTTATGGTAATATACCGTTAATTAAATTCTGAATTTTAATAAAAGAAAGGTTGGTGTTTTTATGGATAAATATGAAAAACGTAATCTTGCTGTAAGGAGAGTGTGTATAGACTTAATGATATTTATTTTTATCACAGTAAGTCTATATATGATTTTTACCCCCCTAAAGCCTAAAGTCAGCGAAATAAAGTTTCCTCAAAGTATACCTGTCCGAATATATAACAATGAACCCACTAAAGAAATTGAAAAATGTATTAATCAGATATATAATGCTAAATTGAATTATAAAAATTCTATAGACGAAAAATATACTATAGAAAATGCTATTAATGATGCAGGTGCTTCTTATTGGGAAATATATTTACATTTGTCTGGTAATGGGGGAATTATGCCGGATGATTATTCACTTTATTTAATACCATATGATATTCGCGGTAAAATTATGGATGAACAAGTTCTTGAACATTCTTCCCTTACTGCTTTTAAGGCAATAGACTCAATATCTTTAAAGGATAAACAAATTGTCTATACCTACAAAAAGCATGCAGGTGGAATAATTTTTGGCATCCTAGTGTTTTCGCTTATTTGGATAATATTAGTTGGTTTAATGGTAGCTCCTCTTATAGGTCTCTATTATCTTATTTGCTGGATAATAGACAAGAAAAAGCGAGATAAACTTCAAAAATGTAAAAAATGCCAACATTATTATGGAGAAGTATCAAAATCTTTTACATATTGCGATACCTGTATATATCGAAATGCCTTTAATAACATTCCGAAAATTAATAATTTTATACCTAGATCAAAGTAAAAGAATACCCCAGACAGAAATTCCTGTTTGGGGTATTTAATTATCATCTTTATGATAAACTTCTATTTTTATAAACTCTAGTTTTTGATTTGTCCTGGAAAGTCTTAATTGAATACCATTTAGTCTTTGTTCTGGGTGTGGGGGTTGGCAAGAGAAATCTATTTTTTTGTATTTGAGTTCGTTATTGATTATGAATTGAAGTTCTGAAAAATACTTAATAACATATCGAAATCTTTTGTCTATATCAAATGAGTGGCAAGAAAATAACTGGGCAAGGACATAGGGTGGAATACTACAGTTTTCAATTAAAGATTGAGAGTTCTGAAATCCAACAAGAGTGTGTCTATCTTTGATATATCCATTTTCATACCTAATTAATTCATGATTAATATTAGCACAGAGTTTTATAAAAGACTGAGGATAACATCTATTAAGAAAGATTTCAGCATAGTGTAGATCTTGTACTAGCCAAGAAGGGTTTTTAGGAAACCAAAATGTAAGATCATTATTACAACGGAATATTTCCTTAGATCTTTTAAACTTTTTTTGGTAATAAAAAAGAAATCGTGTCTTTTGCTAACTTGTTTTATTCTAGTATATGGTTTTAAACGATTAATGCCAATTTCTAAAAGAAGTGCTTTGTCAAAATGCATATCTTGAAAATCAGTTGGTCCAATAATATCAATAGTGTTTAATTGATATATTTTTCTTTCTTTAAATTCCTTAATATTATTTTTCTCATCTAATACTAGGATATACCTTGCATTTTTTTTAACTTTTTGATAATCCCTTTGAACAACAAGATACCAGGATCCATTTTTAAGATTCATATACTTCTCCTTTCTTTTAAGCTACGGAAATGTTATCATAGAATTAGTTAATTGTCAAAAAATGAGGCAGACCGTACCCAATGACGGTACGTCTGCCTTTTTAGTTACTTGAATGAAAGATAATCTTCCTCGAAAGGAACCTTAAGTATTTTTTAATATGTATTGACAGATATACCCCCCTGTCAACTACGGGGTAAAAATGTTTGGCCCTTGTTTCACTTTACACCTTCCCTTCTACGAACTATCTTTATCTAATCAATATAGATAAATTCTTTTTTAAAATGCAAATCTAATACTTGGATTTTGTAAAATTAATTGTTCGTCTCTGGAGTTTCTTGTGTGTTCTTTTGTTTATTCTTTCATTCTATAAATCGTTCAATGGTATCCATAATCTGATCTGATAATATCATGGGGTCTTTACTTTCTTCTGCTAGTGATAAGAATAAATTTCATGCTAATTTCCCCTTGCCTTCATCTGGGTTATTCTTTATTCATTCTGATATATTTTTTGGTACTTCTCCTTCAATTTCTAAACTATACAGTCCATTAGAAGCGTCTTTTTTTGTTTTAATACCGAATTCTTCTCCTGAGAAATTCTGTTTTTTATAGAAAATATTGTAAAAATCTGCTGTTTTAATTAATACCTGATCTGGTGTAGACTTATCTAATTCTTCTAATTGTCTTATTTTCTCCTCGTCTTTTAGATTTTCAGAAATTAAACTTGCTAATCTTTTTTTAGTTTTAAGAGTGTCTCTTTCTAAAAGATTATTTTGAATATCTTTCCTTACTGCTTGTAATTCATTTCATCTGTTTTGATCTAATGACTTGTCTACGGACATATTGTTTTTAGCTTAAATCTTATATGTTTTAAGCTTATCAGAAATCAAAAAGAAAATCAAGGGGACCTGTGGAAATCTCTTATTTCAAGAATTTAGCAGTATATGATCTTTTATTCTTTTTTAAATCTTCAACATTACCCTCAAAGATAACTTCTCCTCCTTTATTTCCTCCTTCTTTACCCAAATCTATAATCCAATCACAGGATTTAATAACATCTATCTCGTGTTCAATGATAATAACAGTATTACCTTTTTCTACTAGGAGATTTAAAACATTAACTAATTTTTTAATATCATCAAAGTGTAACCCCGTAGTAGGTTCGTCTAAGATATATAAAGTCTTACCCGTATCTCTACGTGATAATTCATCAGCTAATTTAATTCTTTGGGCTTCACCACCTGATAAGGTTGTAGCTGATTGACCTAATTTCATATACCCTAATCCTACTTGTTCTAATAAATCTAGCCTTGATTTAATTTGGGGAATATTTTTAAAGAAAATACTAGCTTCAGAAACACTCATTTCTAAAATTTGAGCAATGTTCTTTTCGTTATATAAAACCTCTAATGTTTCATCATTAAATCTAGTTCCTTCACATTCATCACAAGTAACATAAATATCAGGGAGTAGATACATTTCTACTTTTTGAAACCCTTGACCTTCACAGGTTTCACATCTACCCCCTTTTACATTAAAACTAAATCTACCCTGATCATATCCTCTAATTCTTGATAATTCAGCTTGAGAAAAAATATATCTAATATGATCAAAAACTCCTGTGTAGGTAGCAGGGTTGGACCTGGGAGTTCTTCCTATAGGAGATTGATCTACCATAATTACTTTATCAATATTTTCTAAACCCTGAATGTTTTTATAATCAGTAGATAAATTATCATTATCTAAATTCTGATAACCTATTTTCCCAATAGATCTAAAATAGTTAACTATACCATTGTATAAAACTTCAATAGTTAAAGTTGATTTGCCAGAACCAGATACACCAGTAATACCAATCATCTTCCCTAAAGGAAAAGAAACAGTAATATCTTTTAAATTAAATTTATTAGCTTTTCTAACAGTAATAAATTTATTACTTCCTCTTTCTTTAGTTTTGTCTAATAAATGAATTTTTAATTTATGTGATAAGTACTGCCCTGTTAAAGAACCAGAAGTTAATAATTGTTTAGGAGTACCTTGGAAAACTATTTCCCCTCCATGTTTACCAGCTCCTGGACCTATCTCTATAACCCAATCTGCGGCTAGTATTGTTTGGGGGTCGTGTTCTACTACTATAACTGTATTTCCGAGGTCCCTGAGGCGTTTTAAGTTCTGTATAAGACGTTCCTGGTCCCGGGGATGTAACCCAATAGAAGGTTCATCTAGGACATAGATAATACCTGATAGGCCAGAACTGATTTGAGTAGCTAATCTGATTCTTTGAGCCTCACCACCTGATAATGTAGTTGACTCTCGAGATAGAGAAAGATACTCTAAGCTAACATCATTTAAAAATTTTAAACGAGAGATTATTTCTTTAAGTATTGGGCTAGCAATGGTTTTTTCATTGTTGGCTAATATATTTTTTAAATTCTCAAAATATTTTAAACCTTCTTCAATGGTTAAATCTGATACTTCCGAGATATTTTTGTTATTAACTAAAATACTAAGAGTTTCTTTTTTTAATCTTTTCCCTTTGCAAGTTTTACAGACAGAATGGTGCATATATTTTTCAATTTCTTGTTTAGCAAAATCAGAAGTTGATTCTTTTCATCTTCTTTCTAAATTTCCAATAACTCCCTCAAATTCTTCATCACCATAAAGAATAGTCTGTAAAATTTTATCTGAGAGATTAGAAACTTTAGTATTTAAATCAAATCCTAATCTATCAGCTAATTTATCTAATTGATAATAGAAATATCCTTGTCTGCCTATACGATGAGAAGCCCGCATTCAAGGAATAATAGCACCTTCAGCAATAGTTAAATCTTTATTGGGTATAACTAATTCTGGATCTACAGAATTTAAAACTCCTAATCCCATGCAATCAGAACAAGCTCCATAAGGATTATTAAAAGAAAATAGTCTTGGTTCTATTTTAGGTAAACTAAATCCACATTTAGAACAAGCAAATAATTCACTAAAAATTAAGGGTTCTTTTTTGGAATCAATAAAATCAATTTGAATTATCCCCTTACCTATTTTTAACCCTAATTCTACTGAATCAGAAATTCTTGATTTTTCTAAATCCTTATCAATAATAATATCATCAATAACTACTTCAATACTATGTTTTTTTTGTTTATCGATTTCTTTATTCATCAATTCCTCAGTACGTCAGATATTTTTATCAAAACGAACACGAGGATATCCGAGTCTATAAATCTCTTCTAAAACTCCTTTATGTTCTCCCTTTTTTCCCTGAACTAAGGGGGCTAAAATGTAGAAATGAGAACCTTTGGGTAAAGATATTATTTGTTTGGCTATTTGGCTAGATGTTTGATGGGTAATTTTAATACCACATTTAGGACACATAGGAATACCAATGCGAGCATACAAAACTCTTAGATAATCATGAATCTCAGTAATAGTAGCAACTGTGGAACGAGGATTTTTCATTAAAGATCTTTGGTCAATAGCAATAGCCGGAGATAAGTTTTCAATTTTTTCAATATTTGGTTTTTCTTTAATTCCTAAAAATTGTCTAGCATAAGACGATAATGATTCTACATATCTTCTTTCTGCTTCAGCATAGATAGTATCAAAAGCTAGGGATGTTTTACCAGAACCAGAGACACCACAAAAAACCACTAATTTGTTTTTAGGGATTTTAACATTAATATTTTGTAAATTATGAACTTTAACACCATAAACGTTTATAGTGTCTTTATTAGTTATTTCTTTTTTAATAGTTTTTGGCATATGTAATGTTTAGTTTTAAATCTCTTGAGTATAGCATATTTTTTGTTAGATGTCTATATTTAAGTAAACACCCTGGAAATTATTTTCCAGGGTGTGAATTATCTCGAGGGGTCATATTCTCGTATAGGGCTATTTTAAACCCATAAAATATCAGTATCGGAGACATTACAACCATAATAACTCCTAGTAAAACTGCATATATTATTTCCAATACTGTAAATTTAAACCTATACATAATATTATTGATGGAATAGCTCCCGCTAGGGCCATAGGTTTTTAAAGCTTCTGACCTAAATCCGTTTATAGTATTGTGGAAATACCACAAAAGATTGTCTATTATTTTTTCCATTTTTCCTCCTTACCATTTAGAGAAAAAGAGGTTTATAAAGAAACTGATGAAAATAAAAATAAAAAACCCAATACAATACTTGAAATAGTCAAGGAACATTTTACTAACGTTTTCTCCGTCAACTACTTCTAATAATTTTTCTTCAGCTTCTTTAAAATATGAATTAATATCATAAACAAAATGATTCATTTTTCTCTTCCTTTCATATTATTTTTGATTCGTTCTTTGGCACGTTTTATTCTGTGACTGCACCAACGTATTGTTTTGTCTTTATCGGGGACTTCTTCATTTGTCTCTACGTCTGCCACACATTTAATAATAAATAAATGATCATTTTTTCTTTCTTAGACACAGAATCCTCCTTTTTATATAATTTTAAAAATACAAGAATATTCCTAATATATCATAATTAGTGTTATTTGTCAAGGGATTTTAAAACTCCATAAATACTACCTGCTCCCATGATTATCACAATATCCCCTTTTTTAATATTTTTATTTAGCTTTTCTTTAGTATCTTTATTGTCTTTAGTATAGACCATCTTTAATTTAGGGTTATGTTTTAAAACACTTTTAATAACATCTTTGGAACTAACTGATGATATTTCTTTTTTACTCTCTCTACCAGGGACTGTAAATATCTCTTCTAGAATGACAAAATCTGCACTATCAAAACATTTAATGAAATCTTTAAATAGTTTCTTAGTACGAGTATGTTCATGAGGCTGGAAGACTAAAACTATTCTTTGTTTAGGATAAAAACCCTTAGCAGCTTGTAGAGTTTGCTTAACAGCTGTAGGATGATGTCCATAGTCAGAAATAATGGTAGCTCCTTTATATTTACCTACTATTTCAAAACGTCTTCAAATACCAGGAAATTTTTTTAAAGATTCTTTAATCTTGGAGCTAGAAATATTAAAATTAACAGCTACAGCAATACTAGCTAAGGAATTATAGACATTAATAATTCCTGGCATCGATATTTCAAAACTACTAAATTTCTTTTGGTTTAAATAGACATCAAAAGTTTGTTTATGGGTTTGAGGATTAATTTTAATATTTTTAGCTATCAAATTTGATTTCTGGTTTTGAATACCAAAGGTAAATATTTTTGATTTAGTTTTAATAGTTTTTAAATTCTTATCATCGTTATTAATAACTAATAGTTGATTTTTAGTTAATTTGTTTACATATTTTTGAAAAGTAGCAATCATTTTATCTAAACTTTTATAATAATCCGGATGATCTCATTCAAGATTATTAATTAGAATAACATTGGGAGAGATTTCTAACATATGAGCTTGTCATTCACAGGATTCAGCAACTAAGATATCTGACTTACCTAATCTTAAGTTATCCTCTCAAAATTTCATCTTAGAACCTACTACTACTGTAGGGTCTAATTTCCCTCCTTCTAAAAGTCAGCCAGTCATGGCAGTTACAGTACTTTTACCATGAGTACCACAAATAGAAACTGTATTATAATCTTCGGAAATTAAACCTAAAAATTCTGAATAGGAATATTGTTTAATTCCTAGTCTTGTAGCTTCTTTTCTTTCTGGATGATTAGTTCCTTCAGCAGGAGAATAAATGAATAAATCAATGTCTTTAGTTATATTTTTTGCTTCTTGTTTTAAAATTATCTTAACACCTTGAGTTTTTAACTTATCTGTCATTTCCGATTGTATAATATCAGAACCAATAACTTGTTTATGCGAATGAAGCATTAGTTTAGCTAAAGCACTAATGCCAATACCGCCAATGCCTGAGAAATATACTTTTTTTATTTTAGATAGATCCATAATAATTTCTTAATTAATTATTTCTAGTATATCATAATACTGATTCTTTTTCAAATAAACACCGTATAGTTAAACTATACGGTGTGGTTATGTTATTTACCAAATATTATAATGCCTAATAAGAAACCCTGAATTACTATCGATATCGCGCCCAATACATCTAGGGCTAGAATATCTCCCATTTCTTCCTCTGGTTTTGTCCCCTGTCGTGATAACAAAAATTTTCTAATACGATCATATGCTATTTTTGAGGAAATGAGTAGAAATATGTATAGAAAAATATATCCCCATCCTGAAGTGTTTATGAGCACAATACCAATTATACATATAGTATTAATAATTAGAAATGTAGCGAACCAAATAATACATATGTAAATCCATTTTAACAATATTCCAATAGCTGTGAGATTCTTAATAAATTCTTTAATAAAATCTCTAATAAACGTTTTAATGAATTTATCCACTTAATGCCTCCTTTTTATTTTAATATTCAGATTTGATTATATCATACCACATTTTCGATATAATAGCAAGATATCGTTGTATTTTGTTTAAAATTATGATATAGTATAGACAAATGAAATTTTGGGAGGAGAATTAGATGCTGTTTAAAAAAATGCATGATTTAGAAGATTTCTATATAAATCTTTATTTACTAGGAATGGTTATTCTTGTCATCTTTATGTTTGTATATGCCGTGATTGTGATGTTCTTTCTAGATATTATAGAAAATTCTAAAAAACTCTTTAAATTAAAACGCTCCTAATTGTTATACAAATAACAGGAGCGTTTTTAAATATTAAAAAAGAGAGCGACCTTCCTCTAGGTTTCTACTCGCTCTCTCTTATATTCATTTTTCCATTTTTATCCTTTCGTGTTATATGTTTATTTTATTTTCCTTTGAGTTTTGCTGAAAATACAATGTGTACACAATCAGGAATTCGGGAAATATATTTTTTTACTGGATAGAGTAAGCTAGATTCTAATATATAGACATATCGACCTTGAGGGAGAAAAGTAAAGTTTTCGTTCCCATTTAGTTTCCGATATATCGGATAATTATTTATATGGGGCATTGCTTCTCTAGTAGAGATTCCTTCTGGGACATACATGATTGTTAATGTAAAACAATCTTTCATTAGGGGATCGGTTTCTAGTCGTATATATCCACCTTTATAATATTGCATTTCAAATGCTCTAATTTTTACAGTATCTTTATAACAAGGACCTCCTGTACTAAAGCGAGGATTACTTGAAGATATGTAGATTGGATCTAGAATTTCGTATGCCTCTATATTACTGGGTATCATCAGGAAGAGAGAAAAAACAAAAATTACTACGAACAAAAGGTACGATATTTTTTTCATCGCTTTTCTCCTTTTTTAAATATTATAATTGAGAGAATCACTATTATGAGAACTATAATACCGCTCATAATATATCTCCCCGTGAAAGATATGTTTACAATTTCTTTCATATGTATTATTAATAAAGTCATTAAAAGAAAAACACAAATTATAAAACAAAATCATTTTTT
>CAZFNU010000018.1:0-13375 GCA_964520445.1 uncultured Candidatus Saccharibacteria bacterium | reverse complement strand
GGAGAAATTATCATATCCGGCTCGTCATAATTAAGAATATTTCTTTTTTTTCTTGTCTGGTCAAAAAACATAATCAGATATTGATATTTTTCCCCTAATAAATAACCACTAATCTCTACCACTGTCTTATGTTGCATACCGTCATCTGGTCTTAACTCATAAGAAAACAATAATGCTCTCCCGGCTTTAAACATCGCTTCATAAGCACATTCGTAAGAGTTCTCCAAATCAATTCGCAAGTTACATTCAGCTGTTTTAATCTCTCTTCTTGAACTTTTTAAAAACTTTGCTACTTGATCCGATCCGATTTTCCCCCGTTTAAGAAACCCATCTATAATATATTTTTCAATTAATTCTTCCATATTAATTTAATTATGTCATTATTTAAAACATTCAAAACAAAAGAATTTTTTTCCTTAATTTTTTTATCAAAATCCTTCTTACTTATTAAAATATAGTTTATTTCTCTGTCAATCTTTTTTTCGATTTGATTGATAACTTCGAGCAAAACCATCTCGTCCACTTTCCCTATAATAAACAAATCTACATCGCTATTCAATTTTTCTTTCCCAGAAGCTATGGAACCATAAATAAAAGCTTTTTCAATTCCCTTAATTTTTTTTAATTCTGTTTCTAATAACCCTTGAACCCCTGTTGTTTTTAAAAAGATATTTTTAAAATCAGAAAACAAGGGATGTTTTTTGTTTAACTTAAGGAATCGATTATTCCCTCGATAATGATCTTCTAATATTTTATCTTCTAATAATCTGTTAATACTTTTTTGGAATACTCCAACTTTTTTACCCAAGATTTTACCAAGTTCTTGTAAATAATATTCTTTATCAGTATTATTAAAAAATACCTCTAAAATAAGATTTTGATTTTTTGTAAAATTAAGCCCCATATTATTCATTTAGGTATTATGTATGCCTTAGGCATACAATTGTATGCCTAAGGCATACAAGCTATATACATATACTATATCAAATATCTGTTTAAAATACAAGCTTTTAAACCCAATTTCTAGCCTGTGGAAAACTTTTGATTTTCTAACCCCAAATATCTAGTATTTCCTTAAATTTTATGCTATAATAATATTAGTCTAATATTAATAGTTTTTTAATTAAACGCCATGAAGAAAAAAATAATGACTTGAGGTGGTATCATATTTGCTGTTGGTATTGCTTTTATCTACCTTTGTGGAGAAACAACTCCTAATGTTCCAAAAATTCCTTTAATTTATGGAACAAGCCAGATGCTATGATTATTAGTTGCTCTTATAGGAGCTATTATCCTCATCTCTGGTATGTCTAAGAAAAAGTAAAATTAAAATCCTAAAACAAAAACCATCTATTTATTAGATGGTTTTTTGTTATTCTTTCAATCAGGATCTTTTATTATTTATTCCTTCTTTCTCCCTAAAAGCTTTTTCCATATCAACGTCACATCTATTGGCTATAGCACATAAAAATATTAATATATCAGCTATTTCATAACTTATTGATTCCATTTTAGAATTTGGATCAACCCCAATTCCTGCCTTTTTCCTAACAGCCTTAAATAATTCCCCAACTTCTTCTCTTAACATCAGACATTTCTTTAATACATCCTCTTGAGCAAAATTACGCTCTACATCTATTTGCCTAATATATTCTTGAAAATCTTTTAATGTTGGGTTTTCTTTTAGAATAGCTATAAAATATTATTTATTTTTTATTCTTTAAAAGATTTTTAGCATTTTTACCGGTTATAACCTTTCTCCCAATCTTATTCTCAATATCCTTTCTAGTCCTATAAGCTACTCCACCACCTCGTCTTGCAACTTGTTTATTTTCCATAAAATTCTTTGGTTCTTCCTTCTCAGAAATTTCTTTAGTAACAGTTTCAGCTAACATATTCAAAACTAATTCCATATTAGTCATGTTATCTCTTAAATTTTCTTTCTTCAAATCTTTTAATTTTTTGTATTCTTTAACTGATAATCCAGCTCAAACTTCAATAATCTCATCAGTTAAAATAGCATATTCTGATCCTTCTTTAACTCCTCTTTTGTCTCATTCGTCAGTTAGTTCTTTTCTAATTTCAATACTTTTTAATCTCTGATTAATCCATCCCTGACTATATCCTTTTCTTAAGTATGTTTTTAATGCCCTATTAATAGCTAACTCTGGATCAGCAGTTTCTTCTAGTCTCTCATACCCGACTCTAGCCAATCATAGTTTAAATGGTTCAGCATTTGGAGACGGAATAGATTGAATTAAACGTAACATATTTTCCGTATCTGCAACATCCGTAAGGTAAAATTTACCATCAGAAGCTTGCATTTTCAGTTGTCCGATTTTATCGGACAACTGACTTCCTTCTAGTTTAAGCTTTCTTTTTAAATCATCTCAGTATTTCCTAGGTCTATCTGTCTGAGTCAATACTTGAATAATATCAACGACTGAAAAATATCACAATTCCTTATTTTCATCTCAATGACGACGGATTTCCTTACCTTCAAATATAACAATGGCTTTCTTTTTAATTTCCTTTTTCATAATATATGTTTTAAATATTTATGAGCGGAGGGTACAGGAGTCGAACCTGCAAGGGTTTTTTAAGCCCGCTTGCTTTCCAAGCAAGTGCCAAACCATTAGGCGAACCCTCCTAAGTAACATTATACTATCACAAAACCATATATATTTCAATATCTAGGTCTTTAATTAGAATTACAAATAGTTTATAAAAATTTGACAACAATATGCAAATATGATAAAATATAAAAAGTATCATTAATAAATTACTAAAAATTAAATTCTAGGAGGTATTCCGTGGACATTAAACTAACTGTTGGACATTTTTATCGGCTGAGAGCAGGAGATCACCCTGGAGGGGAAGGAGTTTTACGTCTTGATTCCGAAACAGAGAATACAGTGAGTGGACCGATTATAGATAAATTGGGAAACTTTTATTACCATTACAACTGGTACCATCAAGGCGATGCGACATTATACAAACACTATATAATAAGAGAGTTAACAACTACAGAGATAAAAAATCTAAGGATCTTCATGCTCAACCAACATATTATTAACTTCAACGAAGCAACCAGAGAAATAGATAGAATATTTTGTATCCCAATATTAGAACAACAATCAATACCCATCATACCTAAAATAGATAAATGAACAACAAAAAACCAGGCCAATTCTTAATCGAAAAGAATGGCCTGATTTTTATTTAAATTCTAGTCTTCAACCATTACCTATACCCTTCTGCCTGCAAATTAAATGCTTTTTGATATAGCCCATCTTTAATCTTAATTAACTCTTCATGTGTCCCATATTCTTTTAATTCCCCTTCTGAAATAACACAAATTTTATCAGCATATCGAACAGTAGAAAATCTATGAGAAATCAAAATTACAGTTCTATCATCTGGCAAAGAAGTTAATCTTTCAAAAACATTCTTTTCTGCTTCGGCATCTATAGAAGAAGTCGGCTCATCCAAAATCATAATTGGAGAATTACGATAGAAGATCCTAGCTAAAGCTAATTTCTGTCATTGTCCTATAGATAATTCTTTTCCCTCTTTATAGATCTTCCCTAGCATCTGGTCATATTTATGTTCTCATTCTTCAATGAAAGCATGAGCCTCAGATGCTTTAGCAGCTTCTTTAATTAACTTTTCATTAAACATTTTTTTAACATCTCCTACCCCAATAGCTTCTTTAGCTAATAAATAGTATTTAATATATTCCTGAGACAGAATACTTAATTTCTCATATCAGCTATTAATCTCCAAATCTTTTAAATCATATCCTCCAATAAAAATCTTCCCTTTAGTTGGATCATAAAACCTAGATAGTAATTTAATTAAAGTAGTCTTCCCTGCTCCATTAACCCCAACGAAAGCTATCTTTTCCCCTGGATTAATAGTTAGACTAAAATTCTTTAATACAATTTTATCAGTCCCTGGATATTTAAAGGTTACGTCTTTAAACTCAATCTTAGGTGTGGTATTGTCCAACACAACCCCCTCTTTTTTATAATCAATACTGGGTTTCTGATCTATTAATTTAAATAAATCCGTTACAAATAAACTATCCTGATATTGTCTTCCCAAAAAACTAAAAAGATTAGCAAATGCTCCATGTAAATTACCAACTGATGCTAATAAGAAAGTTAAATTACCTATAGTTAAATTACCATGTATAACATCAAAAATAAAGTAAATAGAAACAATGGACATAGCAGCCTGAGAAATACTATCAGTAAATAATCCTAACTTATATTTCTTTTTCTCCCCTTTACTTAATTCTGAATTAAAAGATCTAAATAGATCTTGAATTTTGTTATAGAAATAATTTCCTGTACCAAACAACTTAATTTCTGATAAACTAGGAATAGTAGCAAAATAATGTTTATACTCTGCATATTTTCTTCGAACTTCAGATTTAGCATCTCAAATAGTCCAAACATTCTGTCCATACTTAATCTCTTTAATAATTTCCGGTATAGTACCAACTAAAATTATTAAAACCAATCACCATTTAATCCGAATAACAATAACAGCAGCAATAACTACTCTTAATAAATTCTGTAAGATATAAAACTGTCTATCAGCAAAATTCTGAACATGTCATATCCCCGATTCATCAACTTTATTAGCAAAATCATTGAAATTAGCACTTTCATGAATACCGATATCCAATTCTGATTTTTTACCAATAATCAACATCATGAAAGTTTCTTCCAAGAATTTATAAAATCTATATCCAATATATTCACTAGTAGTACCAGATATAGCATAAACAAAATCAATAATTAAATATGTAGCCAAGAAAAATGGAAAAGTAGTACTTAAAACATTAGTTTTTAAAAAATTAATTAAAATATCAATGACTTTACCATTAATGTTTGCTCTCAAAAATGGGAGAAAGGAAACAGTAAAAAGAGTTAATCCCAAAAGAGAAAATAACGCTTTATGTTTGCGCCAAATTATTTTATTGATTCGGAAAGTATTCCGCATTAAAGCCTTAATATTTTCGAAATCTAGTTTTACATTTTTGTCGAGTACTGACTCGTTTTCGTCAATTTCCTCCATAACTTAAATTAAAAAATTAATATAAACACCTTAATAGTGTCTCTACTAATAGTAGACGTAAAAACTACCTAAATATTACACATCTATCAACATTTTCTTTATTTTCTGTTACATCTTAATATTATTATAGTTGATTAGTTGATCTTATCACCAACTATCAAATGAAAATGAAAATGTGGAGTATCTTGAAAACTACCCATATTAGTAATAAGCCTTATTCCTTGATTCTTATCTAAATTTCTTGAAAGATCACGAGCAACCCTTAACATCTCGTCTAATATAGATAAATCATTATCTCCGATCGAGCCAAAATCCAAAATATGTTTTTTTGATACAATTACTATATGAACAGAATAAGAGGGTTTTGTATGATAGAAAGCTAAAACATTTTCTGATTCAAAAAGTTTTGTTACTTTTGTTTTGTTAGAAAAAACTTCTTCGCAATAAAAATCATATTTATTATCCATGAATATACATATTAAATATCTAAATTTTTTAAAGCTTTGACTCTTTCTTCTACTGGTGGATGTGTTTGTCATAAACTAACAAACCAAGATCCTTTTTTCTTTTTATATGGATCAGAAATAAATAACCCTCTTGTTACTTCTGAAACATTCTTAATAGGAATGTTTGATTTAGAAATTTTTTCTAATGCCAAAATTAACCCATCAGGATAACGAGTTAACAAAGCCCCTGAAGCATCTGCTAAAAATTCTCTTTTCCTTGATATGGCTAATTGAGTTAACATAGCCGCTATAGGTAGTAATACAACAGAAATTAAAGTAATAGCTAAAGCTATGAACCCCATCCCATTATCATCATCTCTTCTCCCTCTACCTCAAAATAAACTGCGAGATAGCCAATTAGCTAATAAAGAAACCACACTAACTAATACACATATAACACTAGCTAATAAAATATCTTTATTCCCAATATGCGATAGTTCATGTGATATAACACCTTCTAATTCTGTCTTATCCAAAACTGAAAGTAATCCAGTAGTCACACAGATAACGGAATTCTTTGAATCTCTCCCTGTAGCAAAAGCATTAGGAGATGGATCATCCATAACATATATCTTGGGTATAGGTAATCCTGCTGTAATTGATAAATTTTCTACACTATTATATAAATCAAAAAACTCATTTCTTTTAGCTTCCCTAGCATGTGATATTCCTAGAATAATCTTATCTGAATATCAGTAACTCACAAAACTAGATACTAAAGAAAATCCTAAAGCTACAAAAATAAAAATACTATCATTGAACCAATAGGAAAATAAAAAACCTAAAGCCCCGATGAAAATAACAAACAATACCATAAGGGCTCAGGTTTTAGATATATTTTTAGATCTTTGCGTATATAATGTCATAATCCTTAGAAACTAACTTTAACATTTTCTTTTTCTTCTTCTTTAATTTCCAATAAAGGTTCTGCTCTATAGGTCATAATCTTAGCTATAACATTGGTAGGAATAGAAGCAATGGAGATATTATATTCCTTAACTACCCCATTATAAAACCTACGACTAGCTTGTATTTTATTCTCTGTATCTGCCAATTCCTCTTGTAATTTCAGAAAATTCTCATTAGCTTTTAACTGAGGATATGCTTCTACATTAACCATAAATCCTCTAATTTCTTTACTTACCTCTATTGCTATATGGTCTTTTTCTAAAATACTCTCAGCATCATTTAATCTAGCTCTCATAGCTGTTACTTTTTCCAATGTATCTGACTCGTGCTCTGAATACCCCTTAACTGTTTCAATTAAATTAGGAATTAAATCAAATCTCCTTTTTAATTGAACTAGAATATCAGAAGCAGCTTCTTTCACTCTTTGTTTCTTAGCGATTAGCCCGTTATATGCTAACACAAACCACCCTACTAAAACTACTAAAATAATTGCTAATAACATATTGTTTAATTTAAATTGTTTATTTATTATCTAATAACTTTATAATTATAAAAGAAATTAGTGAAGCAACAAACAGCAACCCTAAAGTAGAAAACGACTTTTCCACAGTCTCTGGCCCTAAAACTCCCCAAATAGCCAGTAACCCTACTAAAGTAAATACCATGACTAATATAATCATAATATACGATATCACTTTCTTAATCATCGAAATATTCATGTGTATATATTTTAATTTTTTATTAATTATTGATTAATTGGCCTTTTTGCTTTTAAATCTTCAAAAGCCTTCATATTAAATTCCTTTTTCTTGTCTAGTGTACCTTCACTATTACTTAAAATTTCATCGGTGTTAACAATAAAAAAAGTAACAGTTTTAGAAATCAAAACACCTAGTAAAATTAATATAATCACTGAAATAACTAAGAAATAAACATTATGATATGATTTTTTAATAACAAATTGACTTGATTTTGTATTAGCCATGATTATTTAATATATATTTTACCTAAAATATTCATTTTATAGGTATTTATTAATTTAGTTGTTGTAGTTGTAACTTTCTTTTTAGTAGTAGTAGTCGCTTTTTTCTTCGCTAATTGTTCTAGTTCTTGTTCCAAGGTTAATTGTTGTGTAGTAACAGTTGTAGCAACCGTGGCTGTAGTTGTGACACTCCCAGTTCCTAAGGACTGTTGGTTAGATTTAGTTTTAGAATCTTCCTGATCAATTAAAATCTGTTCTATACGTAATATATATTGCATTGTAGCAAAATCATTTCAAAAACTAAATAAATTTGTAGTACTCCCAGAAATAATCAAGGTAAATCCATAACTCTTCGGCTCTGAATCTGTAGCTGGATTTTCTACCCCGAAACTAAAAGCTGGATCTAATTTATACTTCTTAGCCATATTAACAATATCACTTTTAAAATCAAGCAAATCATCTTTAGCTGGTAACATTTCCAAATATGGACCAAACTCTTTTAAAACTCTGTTATTATCCCTCTCTAATATTGCTACATATTCTGTTAATAAATTAATATCTGATTGGTTTTTTCTTTTATCAATAACTGCCTTCACATCATTTTTAATCATTTTAGAATATTTGCTAGAAACAAAACCAAATATACCAATTACTGCCAGATTAATTACGGCATAAATTGTTACTGCCTTTTGAAATCCAGTAACTTTTTTACCTACTGGTTTAATAATGGGTTTTCCACTAGTGTTTAAAGGTATCTCTTTTTTCTTTTTAGAAAATATTTCCATATATCTTGAATTTTTAATATAAAAGGTGTATACTATATATATCTACTAGTATAGCAAATTTTTTAAACCATTGAAATATGCAAGAACATATTTTCTACAATGCCCTAAATATCCTTTTGGAAGGAGCTATAATCACTAAAGAGAAAGAATACCACAAATTCAAAACTTTTAAATCCGCCTGAGAACATCAGAATAATAAGGATATAGATCCAGAAAAAGAATACCAAAAACTAAAACAATCAAATATCTCATTGATTTTAATAAACGACAAAGAATATCCTAGCCAACTAAAAGAAATTTCTCACCCTCCTTTAGGAATATATGTTAAAGGGAATATCGATATCCTAAAACAAAAAAATGATCTTTTTTTAGCTGTCATAGGTTCAAGAAAAATGTCTGACTATGGAAAAAAAGTTTGTGAACAAACTATCAAAGATCTTTCTTCGTTTAATTTTACTATTATCAGTGGTTTAGCTTATGGAATGGATGCTTGTGCCCATGAATCCGCTATAAACAATAAACTAAAAACAATAGCCGTATTAGGTTCTGGAATAGAAAATATTTATCCAGCAACGAATATCCCTTTAGCTAATAACATAATAAAAAATGGTGGTTGTCTTGTTTCTGAATATCCAATCAATTCAAAAGCTAAAGTATTTTACTTCCCTCAACGTAATAGAATTATCAGTGGATTATCTCGCGGAATATTAATCATTGAAGCCAAAGAAAAAAGTGGCTCACTTATCACCGCTAGATTTGCCCTGGATCAAAATAGAGATGTTTCTGCTATCCCTAATTCCATATATGAAGAAAATAGTCTTGGTACTAACAAACTAATTCAATCTGGAGCTAAATTAATTATCAATCCTAAGGACATTTTAGAAGAATTTAATTTATCCTCTTAGAATTAACAAAAACCACTAAACACTTGCAAATTAATCAAAATTTAGATAGTCTTACTTTACTACAAATTAACCTAAACTATATATATGCCAAAAAACCTAGTTATTGTCGAAAGTCCAGCAAAAGCTAAAACTATTTCCCACTTCCTAGATAAAAAAACTTATGAGGTAGTTGCCTCTATGGGTCATTTACGTGATTTACCCAAAGGCACTTTAGGTATAGACATTGAACATGATTTTGAACCAAAATATGTTATCCCTAAATTAAAAGCTAAAACTGTAGCTGAATTAAAAAAAATAGCTAAGAATAAAACTGATATTATTTTAGCTACTGATGAGGATAGAGAAGGAGAAGCAATTGCCTGACATCTTGCCCATATTCTTGATCTAAATAGTAATATAGCAAAACGTATTGTCTTCCATGAAATCACTCCTAATGCCATTAAAGAGGCCTTAGAAAACCCAAGACAGATAAACACAGACTTAGTAGATTCTCAGCAAGCTAGACGCATCCTAGACCGTTTGGTAGGGTATAAACTATCCCCTTTCCTTTGAAAAAAAATTATGAAAGGTCTTTCTGCCGGCCGTGTCCAAACCCCAGCCCTAAGACTCATAGTGGAAAGAGAAAAAGAAATAGCCGATTTTAAACCTCAAGAATACTGAGAAATTCAGGCTAAATTTCAAAAAGATAAAAACATTTACCAAGGTAATCTGTTCCAAATCAATAAAAAGAATTTGGATAGATTTGATTTATCAAAAAAAGAAGCTTGTCTTAATATCGAAAAAGAAATTGAAAACAAAGATGCTAAAGTAATAAAAATAACAACTAGTATTACTAATAAAAAAACTCTTCCCCCATTTACTACCAGTACTCTTCAACAAGCTAGTTGACAAATTCTTCGTTTCTCAGTTAAAAAAACAATGATGATTGCCCAACGTCTTTATGAAGGAATTGATTTAGGTTCTGGCCGTATTGGGTTGATTACCTATATGCGTACTGATTCTGTTAATTTAAGTTCTTTTGCTATTGCTACTTCGCGAGAATATATAAAAAATACCTTTGGAGAGAAATATCTTCCAGAAAAACAAAATTTCTTTAAAGCTAAATCAAATCTCGCCCAAGAAGCCCATGAAGCTATCAGAGCTACTGAAGCCTCTCGTACTCCAGAAAGTATTGCTCAATTCCTCTCTAATGATGAACAAAAACTATATAGACTAATCTGGCAAAGATTTATTGCTTGCCAAATGAATGATGCCAAATTAGAAAAACAAGAAATTCTTACAGAGACCATTGAAACAAAAAATATATATACCTTTAAAAGTAATTATCAAAAAATTGCTTTTGATGGATTCCTAAAAGTATTACCCCTAGATATAGAAAATTCAAAATCTCCTGATGTAAAAGAAAATGAGATATATAAAATTAAAGAAATAATCTCTTCTCAACATTTTACTGATCCTCCAGCTAGATACAATGATGCTTCATTAGTAAAAACTCTTGAAAAATATGGCATTGGCAGACCTTCTACTTATGCTACCATTATCTCTGTTCTTCTTGACCGTGGCTATGTTTCCTATAATGAAGGTAAAGCATTTATACCCTCAGATATTGGCACTAAAACTTGCAATATGTTAGTAGAAAATTTCCCTAATATTGCTGATTATCAAATGACTGCCAATCTAGAAGAAAACCTTGATCTAATAGCTGAAGGAAAAAACGATTGGCATAAACTCTTAAAAGAATTCTATTTCCCTTTTGAAGAATTATTAACTTCCAAATATGAAGAAGTAAAAAAGATAGACTTAATTGAAGATAACCATACAGACGAGATATGTCCTAAATGCAATTCCCCTTTGATTATGAAAATGAGTAGATTTGGTAAATTTCTAGCTTGTTCTAAATTCCCTGAATGTAAGTTTACCAAATCCATAAATCAAGAAACCGGAATTAAGTGCCCTAAATGTAAAACTGGGGATGTCATAATGAGAAAATCAAAAAGAAGAAAAATATTTTATGGTTGTTCTAATTACCCTAATTGCGATTTCATAATTAATAAAAAACCATTAAAAGAAAATTGTCCTACTTGTGGTTACCCACTAATAATCGCTAGTAAACAATCACATAAATGTTCTAATAAAGAATGCAAATATGTCACCCGAATTAACGCCGATATATAACAACACCCAAGATTACCTTTCTGAAACCAATCTCAATTTGATTGATAAGGCTTTTATAATTGCAAAACAACTACATCAAGGACAAAAAAGAAGATCCGGAGAAGACTATGTTTTACATCCTTTACGTGTAGCCATAGAAATCTCTCAACTAAAAATGGACACTGCTACAATCATTGCCGCTTTATTACATGATGTTTTAGAAGATACTTCTTCTAAAAAGGAAGAATTAAAAAAAGAATTTGGTCCTGAAGTTGTTTTTCTTATTGATAGTGTTTCCAATATTCACCAATTACATCATAAAGTAAAAAATGAAGAAGAAAAATTCCAAAAACAAACTGAAACCCTTGATAATCTCCGTAATTTAATTCTTTCTACTGCTAAGGATTTTCGTGTTATTTTAATTAAATTAATGGATAGACTTGATAACATGCGTACTATCTGGGCTTTACTAGAACAAAACCAAAGGGAAAATGCTTTAGAAACTCTTAGAATATATGTTCCTATCGCCTACAACCTCGGACTTGAAAGCCTTGGTTCTACCCTAGCAGAGCTATCTTTCCCATATGCATACGCTCGCGAATATAAAGAAGTCAAAAATATAGTTGGGAAAAAATATCTTGATTTAGAAAAATCCCTATTCATTGCCAAACACGAATTAGAACAATTTCTAATTAACAAAAAATGTCCTTTCTTTAATATCCATTTTCGTAAAAAGAAACTATATAGTATCTGATTAAAATATCAAAAAGAACAAAGTTATGATAAAATTTATGATATTATTGCCTTACGCGTTATAGTTCCTACTATTGGTGACTGCTATACTACCCTTGGTTTAATTCACCAACTCTGACTTCCCTTACAAGAAAGATTAAAAGACTATATTGCCTTACCCAAACCCAATGGATATCGAGCCTTACATACAACTGTCCTAACTAATAATAACCAAATTATTGAAATTCAAATCAAAACCCAGGAAATGTATGAATATTCAGAATTTGGTATTGCCAGTCACTGAATGTACAGTCTTGATAAAACTAAATCTGAATATAAAAAAAGAAAAGAAATACATCAAAAAAATACTCTTCTTAAAAAATTAGAAAAAACTAATTTCAAAAAACAAGACAACGAAAGCATGTTTGATATCTTAGTTAATGATATTCTTGCAGAACAAATTTATGTAATCACCCCTAAAGGAAATATTATCGACCTTCCTAAAGGATCTACTCCTATAGACTTTGCCTATAAAATCCACACCGATATTGGCAACCACTGTGAGATGGCCAAAATAAATAATCAAGCTGTCCCCTTAAATTACAAATTACAATCAGGAGATATTGTAGAAATTATAACCAACAAAAGTAAAAAACCAAGTAGAGCTTGGTTAGAATTCGTAAAAATGTCTGAAACAAAAAAGAAAATTAATGATAGTCTATAACCTACCAATACCTTCCCATTGGTTTATTATATATAGGCGAATATATTATTACTTCATCAACTCATAAAATTCTTCCTTCTCCAATACTTCTTTTTCTAATAAAACCTTAGCAACTTTTTCTAGTTGTTCTAAATGTTTTTGAATTATTGTTTCTGCTTTTTTATGAGCCTCCATAATTAATCTATTAACTTCATCATCAATTTTAGATGCCATTTCTTCAGAACATGTTTTTCTGGTTGCCATTTCTCTCCCCAGAAATATTGATTCTTCTCCTATAAAAGAAATTGGACCTAACTTACTCATACCATACTTAGTTACGTAAGCCCTAGCACTATTAGAAGCCACTTTTAAATCATTAGAAGATCCAGTTGTAATTTCTCCAAATTTCTTTTCTTCTGCCACATATCCTCCTAAATAAACAGCTAATTCATCTAGGAATTCTGATTTAGATTTTAAATATCTATCTTCCTCAGGAAGTTGTAATGTATATCCAGCCGCAATACCTCGAGGTAGAATAGAAATCTTATGTACTGGATTAGCATTAGGTAGTATAGCAGCTACAATAGCATGGCCTGCTTCATGATAGGCTG
>CAZFNU010000017.1:0-13725 GCA_964520445.1 uncultured Candidatus Saccharibacteria bacterium | reverse complement strand
CAGATTCTCTAAAGTTAATAGGGATTCAGCCTGTAGAGTCATTTAGTCTATAGATAGTCGTATTCTTACAGCTATAGCCATAACCAGCTGGTAGACTGGGTAATGCATAACTAGAACAGGTAGTAGAGGTATTATCAGGAAGACTTACATATATGGTAGTAGCTGATCCTAGGTTAAGTAAACCTAAGTTAATAACATTAAGATAGTTAATGGACTTAGTGATGTTATTAAGATCTGATACTCTTTTGTAATCATTAACATTATCTAAGATATTACCTGGTTTGATAGTAAATACTACTATCCCGGCTAATAAAGCTAAGATAGCTAATACTATCATGAGTTCTACTAATGTAAATGAATTCTTTGTTTGCATATTAATTTAATTAAACTGCTTGAGCTAATTGATATATAGGTAGTAATACTCCAGCAATCAAAATACCAACTAACACTGCAATGATAACAATTAAAACCGGCTGAATCAATTCCAATAATATCTTAAAACCATTTTCTACTTCATTGAAATAATACACTGAAACTCTTTTTAATAATGCATCTAATCTTCCTGTATTTTCCCCTACATAAACCATTTGGGAAACTAGAGGAGGGAAATAATCAGGATGTTCTTGTAATAATTTACTAATAGGTTCCCCTCTTCTTACCCCTTCAGCAATATTATGTCCTATTTCTTCAAAAACAAAATTACCAGTAGCACTTCCTGCTACTTCTAATGCTTGTACTACCGGAATTCCTCCGTGTAATAATGTGCCAAAAGATTCAGCAAATCTAGATAAATAAATTGCTTTATAAATATTCCCTAGTATAGGAATTTTCATAGATCAAAAAGATCATAAATTTTGTCCTTCAGCAGTTTTTAAATAATTAATTAAAGCAAAAACTAATCCTCCAATACCAACTGCCACTAATATTCCTCAATTAATTAAAAACTGACCAAAATGAATTAATATTTTAGTTAAGAATGGTGGATTTTGTCCAAATTCTTGAAAAATGTCCATCATTTGAGGAGCTACTGTAATAGCAATAACTGCTCCTACAACTAAAAATACAGCTACAATAAAAGCTGGATAAATCATAGCTGATTTAGCTTTAGCATTTAAACTAGCTTCATTTTCCGCATAATCAGCTAAATAGTTAAAAACTTCTTCTAATCTTCCTGATATTTCTCCGGACTTAACCATCTCAATATAAAAAGCAGAAAAGATACTTTCCCCTCTTGCCATTGCTTGAGATAAAGATAAACCTGCGTCTAATCCTGAGATCAAATCAAAAATCATATCTTTAACTCCACTACTGGTAGTCTGGGCTAATAAAGTTTTTAAAGAATCCATTAATGGTACCTTGGAAGAAAGTAATGTAGAAAATTGTCTTAAAAACAAAGACAATTCTTTAGTAGTTGCTCTTCTTCTCCTCCCAAAGAATTTATCAAATATTCCCTGTTCTTCTATTAATTTTAAATCATAAACTATCAATCCATATCCTTGTAATAACTGAATAGCTAAATCTTCAGAGCGGGACTGAATCTTTCCTACTTTTTCTACCCCCTTGCTATCTTTTGCTTTGTAAATAAATTCCATAGATTAAAATTATATATATTTTAAATTAATAAACTTCTTAATTCATCCGGATTTAAAGAATAAAGTTCAGCTGTTTCCATAGACACTTCTCTTCTTCTTACCAAATCAGCTAAAGCCCTATTCAAAGTCATCATGCCTTCTTTTAGCCCTGTTTCAATAACTAAATCTACTTGGTAACTCTTATTCTCTCTAATCAAACTACGTGAAGCTGTATTCATAACTAATACTTCGCAAGCTGGAATTCGACCTCCTTGTATTCTAGGTATTAAACGTTGAGAAACAATACCTATTAATACTGCAGATAATTGAGATCTAATCTGTGGTTGTTGATTAGCTGGAAAACTATCAATTATACGATCAATAGTTTGAGCTGCAGAATTAGTATGTAAAGTAGAAAAAACTAAATGTCCTGTTTCAGCAGCTGTTAAGGCAATGGAAATAGATTCTGCGTCCCTCATTTCCCCAATCATAATTACATCAGGATCTTGACGTAAAGAAGAACGTAACCCACTATTAAAACTCATAGTATCTCCTCCTACTTCTCTTTGACTTATCAAAGCTCTATCTGCTATAAAGGTATATTCAATAGGGTCTTCAATAGAAATAATGTGATCCATTTTTTTATGATTAATTTCATCAATCATTGCTGCTAAAGTTGTAGTTTTCCCATGCCCAGCAGGACCTACTACCAAAACTAACCCTTGATTATAATTCGTAAAATTATGTAATGTCGGTGGTAAGCTTAATTCTTCAACAGTACGAATATGCATTGGGATTAAACGAAAAGCAGCAGCCAGATATCCTCGTTGGAAATAGACATTAGAACGAAAACGAATCTTGTCTTCTAGAGAAAAAGCAAAATCAATTTCTTTGTTCTTTAATAATTCTTCTTCTTGTTCGTCCGTCAAAACAGAAGCCACATAATCTGCCATAACTTCCGGAGTAATAATTTCTTCTTTGGTAATAACTATTAATTTCCCATCAATACGTATAATGGGTTTTTTACCAATACTTAAATGCAAATCAGATGCTCCTTGTTTAGCAGCAAAGAATAATAGATCTACTAATTTTTGTGAATTTTTGTTTTCGTCCATATTAATTAATTTTTTAATTTTTTATTCTTTCTTGTATTTGGTAAAAAGTTCTTAGAAGAAACGATTGATCTACCTAATTTCTTTTCAATTTGTTTTCTAGCATTCCCGGCTATTTTCCCACCAATATTCGCATCTTTTCTTAATTTTGGCATACCCATAGAATTTTCATTCTTATGAATTTCCGTAGTTGTTTTTTTCCCTAAACTAGTTAAAAGCAATTCAAAATCATTCATATGGTCTCTCAAATTTTCTCTTTTCAATTTCTTAATCTTTTTATATTGGCTAGGAGTTACCCCAAATGTAGCTTTGGATATTTCGGCAGTTAAAATTTCATAATCTCTTTCTTCCTGAGCTCCTCGTTTATCTCGTTCATCAGTTAATTCCTCCCGAATGATAATCCCTCGCATTCTCTTCTCAATTCAATCATCAGAGTACCCCTTCAATTTATACAAAATTCTAGTTCTCTTACTAGCCAACTCGGGGTTCTCTATCTCTTGTATTCTTTCATACCCTACTCTTGCTAACCAACGTTTAAATGGTTCTGCCTTAGGAGATGGAATAGATTGAATTATACGAAACATATTCTCTGTATTAGCGCAATCTGTCTCATATTTCTTCCCGTCCGTAGATTCTAATTTCAGTTGTCGACAAAATGTCGATAACTCAATCTGTTCTTGTTCTTTAACTCTCGCTTTCATCTTGTACCAATAATCATTAGGGTTAATACTGTCTGTTAAAGCATTGATAACATCAATAACAGAAAACCACCATTCTTTATCCTTAAATACTCTTCTAATTTTTTTGCCTTTAAATAAGGCTATTTTGTTCTCTTTCATACTTTAATTTAATTTAATTTAAGTTTCTGATATAGCCTCCCCTATTGAGGTTAACCCACTCAATACCTTAAGTATAGCATCTTGTCGCAAAGTAATCAAGCCCTGCTTCATAGCTGCCTCTTGTAACTGAGCTTCGGATGTAGTGCTAATAATAATATCCTCTAATTCTCGTGTCATTCTCAAAACTTCAAATAATCCTACTCTTCCCTTATACCCCTGGTTATTACAATCAGTACATCCTACTGGATCATATATTATATAAGGTTTTTTAATAACTAATTCCCCAATAGCTTCTTTAGGAATATTTTTTAAAGCTTCTTCAATTAATGATATTTCTTCAGTACTAGCTTCTCTTTCTTTCTTACATAAAGGACATAATTTTCTAACTAATCTTTGGGAAATAACCAAATTCAATGTAGAAGGAATTAAAAATTTCTGAATACCCATATCTATCAATCTTGGAACAGTACCAACAGCATTATTAGTATGAATAGTCGATAAAACTAAATGTCCTGTTAAAGCAGAATGAATAGCTAATTCTGCAGTTTCCGAATCTCGAATTTCTCCTACCATAATAATATCCGGATCCTGACGAACTATATGTCTTAACCCTCTTGCAAAGGTATAATTAATTTCTGGTAATACCTGTGATTGATTAACTCCTTCCAAGGTATACTCAACTGGATCTTCTAAAGTGACAACATTAGAAGCATCTTTGTTTAATTTTTGTAATAGAGCATATAGTGTAGTAGTTTTACCAGACCCTGTAGGACCAGAAACTAAAACCATACCATAAGGTCTTGCTAATGCTTCATTAACTTGTTTGGTTTCATAATCGCTTAACCCTAATTGATGCAATCCTAATAAACCCACGGTTGGATCTAACACACGAATTGCTGTTTTTTCTCCATAATTCGTAGGGAATGTAGACACACGAAAATCAATAGGTTTTTCATCTATTATGGTTCTAAATCTCCCATCTTGAGGCATACGAGTTTCATCAATTTGCAAACTAGACATAATTTTGATTCTAGAAATGATTGGTGCATGAATTTCCAGTGGTAATAATACTGCTGTATACAAAACTCCATCAACTCTAAATCTCACCCGTAAAACTTTTCTAGTTGGCTCAAAATGAACATCTGAAGCTCCCAATCTACTAGCTTCTGTTAAAATAGTACTAATTAATTTAATAATTGGAGCTTCTTCTGCTACTGTACTTTCAATAGTTTTAAAATTAACAATATTCTGGTTCACATTCCCTTTTTTTAATTGTGTCCCTATTTTTTGTTGTAAATCTTTTAAAATTACTCCTAAATTATCAGCAAAATTACCATAACCTCGCCATATTCTCTGTAATCCTGAAAAAGTAGTAGTATATAACTTTAATTTTAAACCCAATTGTTTAGCTGTAAAATTCATCGCTTCAAAACTCTTATTATCTTCCGGATATAAACAAGCGACATGAATAAATTCATTATCTTTATTAAACACCGCTAGTTTATAATTCCTAGCCGCACTCTCTTCTACCATATTTAAAATATCTTTACTAATAACTTCTTTTTTATCAAATATCTTAACTGGTAAATTTAAAACCTCCCCTTTAATTTGGGCTAGATTATCTTCGGCTATAATATTCTTTTCCACCAATATTTCTTCTAAGGCTCTATGAAATAATTTTGTTTCTTCTTTTAATTCTGTTTCATTAAATTTATAGCCCTTCTGCTTTAAAGCTGACAATAAAATATCTTCTTGAATCATATATATTTTTTAAACTTATTTAGCAAAGGGGTCTTCTTTACCGATCTCCAATGGTTGTAAACTAACATCATGGTGAGAATATAAAACTTGGAACTTTGGATCTTGTAAAATGTCATTTACATTAGATATGGCACTATTCAAACTTATATCCTCTCCTACATTAATTTCTGTATTAGTCATAACCGGTTTTGCCGTAAACATTTTAAAAACCCGAAAACCAACAAAACCTAATAACACTATAATCAAAAGTATCAATAATTTTGGTTGCTTTTTCTTTTTTTCTCCTATTTGTATTGCCATAAAATATTAATTAAGGTTGATAATACGTATATAAAACGACATCAGTTTTTAAGATAGAAATAGTTTTATAACTCTTAGTTTTACTACCTACTTGCTGTAAAGTATTATATTGTTTCATAGCTACCTGTTTTACATCCATAATACGTAATTCTTGACCTACTTCTTGTAAGAATAAATTGGTATTAACAAAATTACCTTCTACGGCAAATGTTACTTCTATAGTATTGTATGAGTTTGTGTTTTTCTTTCCTGCCTCTGTTTCATTAATTTCCCTGAAACTCACTTCATTTAAATTCACTTGTGCTTGTTTCGCGATAACATCTATAGTAGCTAAAACTTCTGCTAATTGAGGTTTTGTAGGCAAAGCATAATTAATCTTGGTTAAATCTCCTCCCAATAGTTGATACTTATCTGCAATATCCTGTAACATTGCCTTACGCTCTAATAAACCTTTTTTAACTTCCTGTTTTTCTATAATCTGTGTTTTTAAAGAAGTTAAATTATTAAACATAGGTTGCGTGAATTTTAAAAATATAAAAATACTAATTCCCAGTATAATCGTTATAAATAATATTGCTAAAGTTTGTTTTGTTGTTTCTCTCATATATATATTTTAATTAAAAAACTTTTCTAAAACTTCTAATACCATCGTAAAACTAACTCCACTATTAGTGGTTTTTAAATTTTTAATTTCTATTGATGACACGTTGGGCAAATTAGCAAATACATATCCGGCTTGTGCCACAACTTCGTTATTGTCTGCCTCCCCATCAATTTCTATTTTCTTGTCAATATAATTAATTTTAAAACTTGAGAAATTTATCTGCTGATGAGTATTTTGAGCAATAGTAGAAATAGCCTCAGATATAATAATATGATTCTTTAAAATAGTCTTCAAACTTAAGAGTTCATTTTGAAAATTAGTTACTTTTGAAGAACTATCTATGGATAATTCATTTTTTTGTTCCTCTATTTCTTTATTTAAATTAGCTAACTTAGCAGATGTGCTATTTGCCAAAACTTTAACTACAAAAAAACTAGCTATCACAAAAATCAATAACAAAATACTCAAAATCAAAAAACCTTTAGGTCAAGTGGTTTTACCTTGTTTTGACTCATTAAATTGTAAATTTGTTGGTATAATCGACATTGCGATGTTTTTTTAAATTATATATATAGTATAGCTGATTTTCTTAAAAAATGCAAGACTTTTTGACATTTTTTTACTCATCCTGTGGAAAACTTTTTTATCCAAATTTCAACTAATCACTAGGACTTTCTTCAATATTATGGAATTGAGAAGTAGGCATCACCCCTGGTACCTCATATCAGATCATTAATGGTAAAACTCTAATCTGAATAGGTCATGTCTCATCTACAGAATCACTACCATAGCATCTTAATTTATATTTGTAATCTCCCCTGGTCTTATTAGTAAAGTAATATGGGATTTCTGATCCAAAGTTACCACTGTAGATAGGTAGATCAGATCCTACCTTAACATATTCCATATCTGTATACCCATCTGCTTGTTTCTTAGGTTCTCCTGTACTAGCACTAACTGGTAACATCCATAATTCACAATAACTACAATCTCCATTAGTAAACCAGACACTAGAGAACTTCTTACCAAAAGAGATACTTAATAATCCAAGAGTACGGGGATCAATATCAAAACCACTGACAACACATGCAGTAGGTTTAGTAGGTGTTTTAGCACACACTTTTTGGCATGATGATAATGAATTATATGCACCATATTTATCTTTAATACATTCTCCCAAAACATTGCAACGATAATTATTAGACGGAGATACAGTAGAAGGAGTAGTTGGTTTTGTTGATGGCGAAGAAGTAGTCACTGATGGTTTAGTACTAGTAGTAGTTGACGAGGTTGTTGTAGCAGGTATAGTCAAATTTTTACATTGAGTAGAATAATTTGATAAATCAATTTTAGAACCATTAGTTTTAATTAATCTATCAATTAAATCTTTATTTTTAACCCCTTCTACACCTATAAGATCATATTTACAAGTATCACTACCTGGAATATTTACCTTGATACATTGATAATAGAAATCATTTCCGTCACGTAATGATTTAGATTTAGAATCACATTCATAGTGATAAGGTTTGGTTGTAGGTATTGGAGCGGATCCACCACAATCTAAATCAGTAACACAGGGTTTATATCCATGTTTAGTAACTAATAAATCTTTATCTAACATAAACTCTGCGCAGGAAGATTCGGTGCTATGGCAATGTCAACAACCATTTAATTTTCATCAATAGTAACCAACTTTTTCTAAAATATTCAAATCGTCTGGCGATCTAGAAGTAATGTATTCTGGAATTCCAGAAGCAGCTGGTTGGAATACATTATCACAATGTTTATGACAGAAACCAAGCGCACCTCCTCCAGGTAAAGCGCCACCAGAAATATCTCTATAACATTCACAAGTCACAGCATAAGTAACACACTTTTTATTTTCTAAATCACATCTTCTATTTTCACAAGGACAATCGCATTTAGATCCTCCACCAGAACAGCAATTACTTTTCACATATTTACAATATACGTCTAACAAAGGATTACAACTCTCCCCCTGCCCATCACAAAGATAAGGCCAAGCTTTTTTTCAGTCTTCATAAGTTCAGGTATTTGGATCATCTTTTTTTGTGGCATCTTTTGCGCTTTGGGGCACATCAGCATATACATTAACAACTACAACAACGCAAAATAGCATAATTATTATTATAAATAAAATAAATTTACAATATCTGTCCATAATATATTTGATTAAAATATTGTTAAACTTCGCTAGTCTAGTATTAGTATAGCATATTTCGAAAACAAAAACAATAGAAAACCACCAAACAATAAGAATTGTTTTTTCTTATTATTTGGTGGTCAGATTCCTACCCAAAACACTTTTATCGAGTGTTCCGAGTCTTTTTTTTCATTAGTTCTAATATGTATTATCCGCATCCTACTTTTAGGAGTGGACAGAATATATATACCGGATGGTATATTATTACTGATCCTGACTTTGATTTTCTGTTTTTCGTTTGGTGCTATTGTTCCTTTCGTCGGAACAACAACTAATTCAAAAACTGATTGCGATTGTATATCGAATGCTAAATTAGCATCTCCTTTATTCTCAATTTCAAATTCCGTTTCCTTTTGTTTTTGAGGAATATGAAGTTCACCAGGTACTTCCATTTTCGGCTGAGAAACTAGATCATATATTGTAGTCTGGGGTAATCCCCACAAAACAAATCTAGTAGCAAAAACAGAAGAATATCGATATGTCTCGTCAGCTGCAAATAACGTTAATCTCACTTGAGCAATCGTTGCTCCCAAAAAAAGAGTTTGGGCAAATGGTTCCCATATTTCTCCAGATAAAAATTTTGGCTCATGTGATTTTATTTGATCACCGAGTGTCAATAACGAAAAAAATTGATCAGTATGTTTCGGAGCTTTACCTAAAGGAATAATTCCTAGTCTCCTTATCGGCTTAGTTTTTTCTACAAATTCAAAAAACGGCTCAAATTCTAACTCTGATACATCAGTATGTCCATTTTTAATTTTATCTTTCCAATGAACATTCATAAGCGTATTGTAAAAAGTATGATAAGGTTCTTCCTGAATACCGGGTTCATAAGAACTATCGGCTATAATAATATTATCTTGATTGAACTCTTCAAGAAAATTACTGTTATTTAAAGAGAGATCTGGCTGATTAGCTAGTTTTTCGTCGCTCTGGGTTTCATATAAAGTCACAGAATCAATTCCTTGATTTTTTGCTATCTTTTTCACAATATTGCCTTGATTTGACAAATCAATGGCTGGCCAAATACAGCTTGAACAAATATCCATGGTCGGAAATCTATAAAAAGGAAAAGCAATCTCTGCTTTCAGATAGTCAAGTTTATACCAATCTGTAGTAAGCCAACTTTTTTCTATTCGAGATACAATAAAATTAGGAGTATAAATATAATCAGGTATAAGTTCATCGCCACTTATAATATCAAAAATTGGATTATCTACTTCATAAAATACATCTGTTTTGTACGTATCTTTAAATAATGTATCACCATTTTGAAGAACAATCCGAAAGAAAAATGTTCCCCATGCAACATCTGATAGCAGAGTCACATATTCACAATTTCCATCCATTTGCTCATTTATATGTTTATATATAAATCTTTTTACCGCCTTAGCCGTATTTACAACATGGTTTTCTTCGGTAGACACTACACCTACATTAAAATTATCACCTAAACTTTGTATAATTTTATTGTTAAAAACAAGCTGTTTAGTTGTTTTATCTACAGTAACAAATAAATGTCCTGGTTTTTCTTGTGGTCCGAAAACTCCTGTAGATAATTGCCTTACAACCTCTACAGCTTTGGCGCTTTGAACATAATGATATTTCGTTTGTGGCCAAAAAACGGCCACAAATAGAAAAATAATACACAAAATAACAAATAATTTTCTGGCCATTTTATGACCTCCTTTCAATTAAATTTAGATTTTTCTAATATATCTACTTGATTTTTACTGCGTAAAAATCAAGATAAATTTCTAATTTATCTGTATTTAACCCCTAAATATTAACTTTTTAAAGTCCTAATTTACGATATACATATGATACCATAATTACTTAAAATAGTCAATAGTCTGAAATTCTACTAATCTCAAAATTATTAACAATCACTTTCTTAAAAATTACTTTTTAACACTTTAATATTTATTAAAAAAGCATATATTTTTTAAATATATGCTATTCAAAAACTCTCATTGCTAATCCACAGGCACAAGACAAACTAGTTCCTATTTCTCTTATTACTGGCTCCATCTTTTTATCATAGTCTACTGTTTTCAAAGCAAAAGGATCTCCTTTTATAACCTGAATACGCAAATCTCTCATAAAATCATCAACTATCCCTGGCAAATTTGCAATCCCTCCTGTTAAATAAATCTTTTCTATTATACGATTAGTTTTTTTATTATAATTGGAAATTTCTCGCAATACTTCTTGTTTAATTACCCCTAGTAATGGCATCATAATTCTTCCCACATCTTCTTGCCCCATAGGAGGAACCAGTCCATATAGTCTTTTAATTTCTTCTGCTCTCATTGGCGCAATAGCTAATCCAGTTGCTACCACTTGTGTTAAATCTCCTCCAGCTGTATCAATAGTTCTCATAATTTGAGGTATACCCTCGTCCACAATACAAATAGACGTAGCTCTTCCCCCAATATCAACTACTGCCACTAATCCTTTTTCATTTTTTAAAATTGACCTTACTTGACTTACAATTTCTAGTTCCATAGTTTTAATTTTTACCCCCGCTAATCTACCAATGGTAGTATAGCGCTCTACAATATCTTTAGGCACTGCACTTAATAAAACATAAATGCGAGTATCAGTTTGTTTTACTATCTGCCAATCTAAAATAATCTCACTAAAAGAAACTGGTACATATTGTTTAGCTTGATAATAAATCGCTTTTTCAATGTCTTTCTTTCCTAATATTGGTAATTCAATTAAATTCATATATGTATAAAAAGACGGCAAGGAAACATTCGCCTCTCGTGAACTAATTTTACTTTTTTTTAATAGATTAGATAAATATTGCGCTGTAGTTTTTTCAACTATTTTAAAATTACTAGTTTGAATAGCTTCATTAATTCTTTCTAAGTGTGCATAATTTTCAAGAATGCCATAACCTTCTAATTTAGCCATTCCTCCTTTATGCACTAACTCTACTACCTTTATAGAAGTAGTGCCAATATCTATACCTAATCCTGCTTTGGAAAATCAACCCATATTGTTTTCTAATATAATATTATGATATACTCTAAGTATAGTATAATTTCTTTAAAAAAGCAAGTGTTTTTCCACAGTTATGATCAACTTTGATTTTAAAACAATTTTAAACAAAACCTTGAATATTATCTTCCCTTGAAAATGTCTTATCTGTTACAAATACATAGATAAACAATGACCTATTTGTGATGGTTGTTGAAATAAAATACATAAAGAAAAAAATTTCTTCTGTCCAGTATGCAATACTATTATTGATCCCAATAATTTTGAATACCATCATAAAGAATCGAATATCCTAGGTTATTCTCATGTTTTAGATTTCTCAGATAAATCAATAAAACAACTAGTCTACTTCTTCAAATACCAAGGAATAACTAGTTTAAAAGAAAGATTAGCTAAATTTATGTTAATTCCCTTATTAGAATACAAAAATGTATTTCTTAACCAAGATTGGATTATAATCCCCATCCCCTTACATAAACTAAAAGAAAGAAAAAGAGGATTTAACCAAACAAATCTCTTAGCTAAAGAAATAATCAAATATTTCCCACTAAAATATAATAATCAAATATTAATCAGAATAAAAAATAACTTACCCCAAGCTCAGATAAAAAACAGACAAGAACGTTTTAAAAATTCAAAAGATATATTCGATATCAATAAAAATTATTTAAAACTAATAGAAAATAAAAACATCATTCTCTTAGATGATGTCTATACTACTGGGGCTACATTACATTCCGCTGCTAACATACTAAAACAAAATAAAGCTAACAAAATCGTAGCTTTGTGCCTTGCAAAGGAATAAAAAATATTTGTGTCCCCGGCAGGAGTCGAACCTACAATCTACTCCTTAGGACGGAGCCGCTTTATCCAGTTGAGCCACAGGGACAACTTTAAATAGTGGACGCGACAGGATTCGAACCCGTGACCTCTTGAATGTAAGTCAAGCGCTCTAACCAGCTGAGCTACGCGTCCAGTTTACCTATTTTTACATTTTATCATAAAATGCCAAGAAAAACAAGGTATATCAAAACAGGGTTAGTATTTTTAACTAACCCTGTAAATTATTTACTAAAAATTATATGTAATAGGGACCCAACATAACAAAAATCCTCCTATAGCCCCGAAAAATATTAAAGAAATTCCGAGTTCAGCATTCCCGAATCGTAATACCATAAACCCCATAACAAATATTATCATATAGATTGTCCTTAAACCCATATGTACACTCTGCCAAAATAGTTTCTTCAACATCTCTTTCTTGACCTTTTGCGATAAATCCCATTTACCTGTATACCATTTTTTAAAAAGTTTTAAAAAATCGCTAGACAATCCACAACGACCATACACTTCAGGACAATTATGCCAAGTTATACCGTGAATAGTTACATCAACCCTACGTAACAAAGAGTCTTTATATCTATTTATTAATAGAGTTTGTTGATCATAAAATTCTTTCCATATTTTTGCTATTTCCGCTTCGTCACGAATAATAACAAAACTATCCTGATCTACTCTTTTTGCCATAAATTTATGACCAATAATAACTCCGAACTCTTGTAAATAATGCGTCAATCTCATATACAACACATTAATAAAAGTTCTCTCTAACAACGCAAGTATTGGATGTCTTTCAGGATATTCATTTTTTTTATTCACTGCTAAATCTTCAAATCGTGCTTCGATAACATTATCTACTACAATATTGATATTTAATCCTAAATTAAAAAGTCTCTTAAAAACTGAGAGAATTTTTTCCTCACCGTAAAAACGAGCACTTAGATTATCTTCAATAATTAAGATATCAATATCTTCTCCTCTCCCCTTAACTTCTTGACCAATATAGTCAAATAAATGTTCAAAAAAATCTCTCTTAGAAATAGTATCCATTTAATACCTCTCCTTCCATATAAATATATTTTTAAAATACACCTTGGTGGACCTGGGGGGAGTTGGACCCCCGACTTAACGCTGCCAGCGTTATGTGTTACCGCTATACCACAGGCCCTTTTTAAATACGAACCCATCTTAACATATTTTCCGCATATTTTCAAGGATTTTATAAAAAACCCCTAACCCATTGAAAATATATATAAAATATGATAAACTACAATTCACACAAGAAATCAATGTTTTTGTGTCGACATTCTTTTAAGATGTCCAATTTAATAAATATTTAACAGTGCCGAGGTAGCTCAGTGGTGGAGCGCTTGCCTGAAGAGCAAGGCGTCGGGTGTTCGATTCACCCCCTCGGCACAAATATAAATATCATGTATATATTTTCTTAAAAGAAAGCATTATT
>CAZFNU010000016.1:0-14247 GCA_964520445.1 uncultured Candidatus Saccharibacteria bacterium | reverse complement strand
CTTGATGAAGTAAGAATATATAACAGGGGATTGAGTGCGGATGAGGTTATGTCAAGGTATAATAAAACAAGGGGAAGATATCAATAATTAAATACTTTCTAATGGGTCTACGTCTATCTTTCATCCTTCCGGGATCAATTTTAAAAGTTGATTCCGGATTTTTAATTCTTGATAAGTAATCCCTGTTTTCTTTTGAAGTTTTAATTTAATTAAGATATTTCATTGATAAAGGTTATCTATTTTCTGGAGAAAGGCAGGGGTTGGGATTAGGATAGTTAAGAAATCTTGATATGTTTTATGTTTAGTTAAAAATGTAGTTAGTGTTTTAAAAAGATTTTGAGAAGATATTTCTGCGATTTTAGGATTTGGGTGTTTAAAAGAAAGTTTAATTAATTGAGCATAGGGTGGTCAATGATAATGTTTTTTTATTTCCAGATTTTGTTTAATAAACTCTTTAATATTATTATTTTTAATAACTTGGAATAAAGACTGGTCTTTAAATATAGTTTGGATAATAAAAGAATTATTAGCTTTTGATTTTAATTCTATTAAATACCTTAATATTTTTTCTTCTTGTTTAAAATCAGGAAAAGTAAACAGGGCATCAATACTGATTACAGAAACTAAAGATACAGGGTTTAATTGGGGGCGTAAGATTATCTCAGTCCCCAGTAGAATATCTATTTTGTGGTTATTAAAATCGTTTATTGTTTCTTTAATTTTTTCAGGAGTTGTTTCGCTATCTAGTCTTTTGAAAGTAAATGGCGTTGTTTTTTTGAGATGTTTTAATTCTTCTTCTAATCTCTCAATTCCTAACCCTATCATGTCTAGGTTATTACCTTGGCATATGGGGCAAACACTAGGGGCGAATGCTTCATTACCACAATGATGACAGGTAAGAAGATTTGCCGGTTCTTCTTTATGGAATATTAAAGGGATATCACATTTATTACATTTAAATATATGCCCACAATCTTCGCATACTATAGATCTAGCCCATCCTTTTCTATTAAGAAAGAGAATAATCTGTTCTTTTTTATTCAAGGTTTTTAAGATTTCTTGTTGTAATAAGTAGGAGATATATTTAGTTTTTCTTTTAGATTGCAGATAGGGGTTATATATGAATATTTCTGTTTTGGGGCTTGTTTTTTTAGTTATTTCGAAATCATTATAAGTTATAGGGATTTTTAGTTTATTGGACATCCATTTTAAAATTGTTTCGGTGTTGTAATAGGGGTGTTGATCTCAGGATTTATATGAGGGATTATCTTTGTCTATTATAATTATTTTTTCTATATTTTGGAATGGGTAAAAGGGGATTGAGCGTAAGCCAACTACATATTTAGTATTTCCGTTTAGGATATTAGCTCAGGTTTTATTGAATTCTTTTTGGGTTAATTTTTTAGGAATGACAGAGATAGCATTTGGGTCGTTAGTTTCTTTTAATTTATCCACTATAAAATCAAGATGAGCTTCGGTAGGGCAAGCAATTAAGATTTGTTTATTTTGAGGGATTAAATCATTTTTATCCTTGGAAAGATATTTAGTTAAGGACTTTAAATTATTAGGTAGTAATATTTTTGTAGTCCAGGCTAAATTTTCAAAATAATAATCAGCTATAAATTTAAGAAGTTCTAAAAAGAAAGGGGATAAGAAGTTTTTGTTATTTATTACTTTTTTGATTTTTTTAAGAGTATATTTAGTACTCTTGAGAAAAGTTTTAGCATTTTTCAAAGGAGTACAATTGACTACTAATCCGAAAATTAATCTATGGTTTAGATCTATTTCCACTAAAGAGCCACCTAGTAAAGGATTATCATGGTAATAAGACATGATTTGGGATTCTGTTTTAGGAAGATTTGTAAGTGGTATTATATCTAAAAGATACATATTAATCATTTTTAAAATATGTTTGATATAAGATTGAATATTCTGCTTTATATTTTGTAGGAGTTGATTCAAATAGAATTATACTATCAGCAAGAATATTTATGGGAAGGGTAGTCTCTATTTTATCGTTTGGAGGAAGATCAATATTTTTTCCTTTAATTTTAGCCAAGGTGATATGGGGAATAAATCCTTTATGTTCTCCTTTAAAATTTACATCAGGATAGGAATATAATTCTTCTTGTAGTTCGTTTTTTAATTTTTGTAAATCCTTATTAGCCTCTCCTTTAATTCAAACTAGTCTTTGATGGGTTTTTGTTGGTCCGTATTCTATGTTTTGTAAATTAATAGTGAATGGTTTCATTTTTTTACATGCCTCGTCCATGGCTTTAGAAATAAATTCAATATTTTCATCTTTATTATCTCCTAGGAATATAAGAGTTAAATGGAGATCTTCCTTTGAGGTTATATGAAAAGAGAGCCTAGATAAGTGGGTTTGTTGGTATTTGATTAATTTTTGCTGGGTTTCGTTTGAAGGAACGATGGCGATAAATAATCTTCTATTATTAGACATATTATAGATTTATAATGTTTTGTATATATTGTTATAATATCATATTTTAAAAGAAGAAACAACCGGATAGTTTATCCGGTTGTTTTTGACGATGATCATTTAAACTTAGAAAGATATCTTAGTACTGCTTCATTACACCATTGACGGGGAGTACCAATAATATATGGTTTTTCTTTTGGTCCTTTTTTTGTTTTTCCTTCTATGTAATTTTCGATTTCTTGCATAGTATCTTCTAAAGAATGTGCAGGTTCAATGGTATGACAGGAACAACAAAAATGGAATAGATCTTTTCTTAATTCATAATATGATTTATCCCTTGGATCAGGATCAGAAAAGGCCCCACCTATTATATTTGGATCTAAAAAAGGTCGTTCTGCTCTATATGGGGAGACTAATGTGTCTGTTCTTAAGGTAAAGCAAGTATTATTTTTACATGTATCACAGAGTTTTGTTTCTATTTCAGCTAAAGGTACAAAATTTATGCCATAGTTTGGTTTTGGTATTTGAATATTTGCATATTCAAATAGTTCTATGGGAATAACTTTTTTACTCTTTGAGATGAACGTGGTGAGCAATTCTTCTTCTTCGTGTATTCCTTCGGGTATACCCGGATTTAATAGGAAAGAAAAGCTTTTTAATTCAACGAAATTCTTAGGAATATCTATTAAATATTTTTTCACGGTAGTTATCTTTTTGATTTCTGTATCTATATCTGTAAATTCTTTTTTTGTTTTTGTCAACTTTGGATCATTTGTTTGTTTTTTGAGAAATTCTAATCTGCCGTCTAAACATTTTTTTAACTCATTAAAATCCATAAAATCCTCCTTGTATACTTTATTTTAATCTTCTATTATATCATAAAAATTAGCAAAAGTTTTTGCAGACATAGGATATAGGCTTGAGCCGTTTTTAATAACATAGTCACCTATATTAGCGACTAAATCTCTATCATATGTTTGCTTGAAGTAAAGACACTTATTTCCTATTACAATATTGTTAAAAAAATCATTTTCTTTAATTTCTTTAATGGTTGTTTCTTTACCATCAAAGAGCCAGGCTCCTAATACTGGATGTTTTTCTTTTATTTTGATCATTTAATTCCTCCTTTTTAAAGATCATTAATGTGATGTAAATTTACCATATTTATTGGTTTGTGTCAATAATCAGAAAAATTTTGTATAGCTAATACAGGAAACTTAAATTAATTAAAAACCAGCGAAACTCTTGAATAAAGGCATTTTTTATGATATACTTATTTAAGATATAGCCTAGGTGGTGAAACTGGCAAACACGAAGGTTTCAAAAACCTTTGGTCGCAAGGCCTTGTGGGTTCGAGTCCCACTCTAGGCACTCAAAAATTAAAAAATATATATGTCTAATATAGATTATTCACAATTAAATAATTGGAATCCAGGAGAAGGAGAAATCGATTTTTCTGATTTTTCTTTTAATTCCGATACTCAAGTAGAACAAATGAGTAATACTATTTCTGCTCCAGCAGATACAGTGCCAGACATGATTACTGCTCCGATAGTTTCTGCTCCTATATTAGAACCAGTTAATATAACAACAGAGCCAGAAATAAAACCTGAGTTACCTGCAGGCATGGAAGAACAAAGACAAGAGGGGATTGATTTATTGAAAACGGAAATTAATGATAAAATTTTTCAAATTGAGGTGAATAAGATAAAACCAAACCCATATCAACCACGAAGAGAGTTTGATCAAAAATCAATTGAAGAATTGGCTTCCTCGATTAATGAATATGGAATATTAGAACCATTAATCGTGACCCGTGTTGAAATAGAAACACCTTCAGGTTTAGATGTAGAATATCAATTAATAGCCGGGGAAAGAAGATTTAGGGCTTCTCAATATTTGGGATTAAAAACAGTTCCTGCTATCATTAAAAAAGTAGAAAGTGATGTTTTAAAATTAGAATTAGCTTTAGTAGAAAATTTACAGAGAGAAGATATCAGTTCAATAGCTAAAGCTAAATCATATGCAAAATTAATTAGTGAGTTTGGCTATACTCAGGAAATGGTAGGTTTACGAGTAGGGAAGAGTAGAGAGAGTATTGCTAATACTCTAAGACTATTACAATTACCGTTTGAAGGACAAAGAGCTATCGAAGAAGGGAGAATTACTGAAAGTCATGCTCGAGCTCTGTTGTTATTGCCCAATATGGAAAAACAAAGAGCGTTGTTGGGAGAAATTTTAACTAAACAATTGAGTAGTAGAGAAGCAGAGATTATAGCTCGTCAATTCTTAGAAAAACAAGGGGGGAGAGGAGTTCCAGTGAGAAAGAGATTAGGAGATTCTTTTGATCCTTTAGATCTTGAATTAAGGGAAAAATTAGAGGCAGTATTTGGGACTAAAGTATTGATAAAAAGAAAAGGACAAGAAGGAGAGATTAGTATTCATTTTGATTCTAATGATGAGTTAAATAACTTAATCAACAAAATGTCCAAAAACTCTGAGAAAAGAATAAACGAAAGTACAGAAAAATTAGGATAATACACCTTAAAAAGATTTTATGCGAAACACACATAAAACAAATATTATTTTCTTTACTATAGCAGTCATTTTGTTACTGGCCGGTTTTATTATTCTTTTAAGTGCTTCCACTGTTTCTGGAATGGAGAAGTTTAAAGATGCCTGATATTTTATTAAACATCAATTAAAACTAGGAATATTAGTTGGGTTACCTGGTTTTTTCTTTTTTTATAAAGTAGACTATCATAAGTTTAAGAAATGAGCGATAGTATTTTTTATTTTAAATATTTTAGCTTTATTATTAGCTTTTATACCACAGTTTACTTTACCAAGAGAAACAGCCTATCGTTCTTTAAATTTAGGATTATTTTCTTTCCAACCATCAGAATTTTTGAAAATTACCTTAATTATGGTATTTGCTTCTTTATTTAGTTCCCATATTGTTAGGGGACATAAGGATTTTAAAAAAACAGTTTTACCTTTTTTAATTTATTTAAGTATTGCTAGTATCATTTTGTTATTACAGCCATCTACAAGTATTGTAGTCTTATTAGTTTTAACTGGAATAGTGATGTATTTTTGTAGTAGTTTTTCTTTTGCTCAATTAGTTTCAGGGTTTGTCGGATTAGCGATTGTTGGAGGATTAATTTTTGGCGGATTATATATTTCAGGGTTTTGTAAAAAAACAAATAAGATAACAGGAAAGATTGAAGATAGATGTTTAGGGTATAGAATACGAAGAATTCAAGCTTTTTTTAATCCAACAAGCGAGACACTAGATGAGACATATCAACCTAAACAAGCTAAAATCGGATTAGGTAGTGGAGGATGGTTAGGAGTAGGACTTGGGCAATCAAGACAGAAGTATAGCTATTTACCAGAAAGCTTTACTGATTCCATTTTTGCTATTATAGGGGAGGAATTGGGGTTTATCGGATCAATGTCGATTATAGTAGCTTTCTTTTTATTTTATTTCTTTGGATTATCTATTGCCAAGGGTGCTCCAGATGCTTTTGGTTCATATTTAGCCCTAGGACTGATTACGTGAATTACTATTCAGGCGTATTTACATATTATGTCGGCTAGTGGATTTTTGCCCCAAACAGGTGTTCCTTTGCCTTTTATTAGTTATGGAGGATCATTATTTATTGTTTGCTTATGGTCGTTAGGGATATTGGCGAATATATCAAGACAATAATTGCAAATTATTGAATATTTTGATATACTTTAGTTAATTAAATATATATTATGTTATTTCATTTTTCCGCCTTTGATCAAAAAAATACACTAGTAGAAGGGGATATCGATATGCAAAACGAGGATGCAGTATTAGAATATTTATCTCGTCAAGCATTGAGACCTATTAAGATAACAAAAATTGATTTGGGGGGTAAACCTTTGTTTAGTTTCTTACCTGACACTATTAGTATGAAAGATCAAGTATTTTTATTTAAATATTTATCTTTGATGTTAAAAGTAGGTACTGATTTACTAAAAGCTATGAATATGTTGGCAGATGATTTTCCTCATGGAGCAGCTAAAAGATTTTTGATAGATGCTAAGATGAATTTAGAAAAAGGAAATCCTTTTTATTCTGTGTTTGAAAAACATCCAGAAAGTTTTTCTTTAGTGACAGCTAATTTAATTAAAGCAGGGGAAAAATCAGGTACCTTGGAAGCAGTAATGACTAAATTATCTGAGAATTTAGAATCAAGTACAGATTTGCAATCCAAAGTTAAATCGTCTTTATCCTATCCAATAGTTTTAATTTTTGTATCTGTTTGTTTGGTAATGTTTTTGATGATTTTTCTTTTTCCTAAGATGACAACATCTTTTGCCCAAGCAGGGATGGTACTTCCTTGATATACCCAAATCCTAGTAAAGATTAGTAATGTGTTTAATAAAAATCAAACTTTAGTTTTATCTTTGATGTTCATATTACCTGTTTTTGGTTATCTGTATTTTGGTAGAGTAACACAAGGTAAAAAAGTTTTAAATCAAATTCTAAGATCTATTCCACCTATTAGAAGATTTATGAATTCTATGTCTATCCAAAGAATGACAGATACTTTGGCTAATTTAATTCAATCAGGTATGCCTTTAATGGAAGCAATTAAAATCACTGCAGATACTGTAGGGAGCGAGGAGTATAAAAATGCATTATTACACATTAATGAAAATATTAGTCGTGGTATGACAGTAGGGGAAGCTTTTAAAAGAGAAAAGATTTTTCCCACTATTTTAAGTAATTTGTTATCTATTGGTGAAAAGGCAGGACATATTAGCGAAATTTTATTAACTTTATCTAATTTCTATAAAAAAGAATTAGAAAATCAATTAAAATCTTTGGTTTCTTTAATAGAGCCAGTAATTTTGATTTTTATGGGGGTAGCTATTGGAGGCATTGCTATATCGGTAATTACTCCAATGTATCAAATGATTGGTGGTATGGGTGGTGGAGGTGGAGGGGGTGGAGGAGGTGGCGGAGCATATTAAAAATTTAATTTAAATATATGACACAAGAAAAAGAGAAAGGGGGGTTTACTTTAGTAGAATTAATGATAGTTTTAGTGATTATTGCTTTTATTTCAGGATTAGGTTTTGAATTTTTATTAAAGCCAGCAATGGGGTTAAATTTAGATGGTACTATTTCTGATTTTATAGAATTTTTTCAGTATGTACAAGGGAGAAATGAAATTTTTGCTACTTCAACAAGTAATGTTTATATATTGCGTTTTGCTAATACGACAACAGGAAGTCATTATTATGCTTCTTATGTCGGAAGTACAACCGGACAAGTAGATAAATTTTATTTATTACAAAATACCACATTTACTTCTCCTACAACAGGGGTTAATCTAGACTTACGTTTTTGTTACGGGTATGAGAGTGATACTTTTCAAACAGACCCTAGTCCTAAATTATTATGTAATGATAATAATGAAAAAATTTGTGATACGACCTATACTATTATTATTAAATCATCAGCTTTTAATATTATTAAGAAGTTAATTATTAATACTTCTTCTACTGATTATTGCGTACCTAAATTAACAAGACAATAAGTATTGTATTTGATTATAAAATTTGCTATACTTAAATTATGATAGAAATACTTAGAGGGAATAAAAATCAAAAATCCGGTCAATCATTAATAGAGATAGTTATGGCTATTGCTTTAGCTGGTTTTTTTATGGGTATGACAGTTATGAGTTTAGCTTTTACCAATACAAGATATGTATCATTTATAGAGAAAAAAATAGGCTTTGATTTATTGAAAAGACAAAAATTAATTAATGAGATGAATTTAGGGAGGTTTTTAGCTATGAATAAAAGTATTGATGGATGATCTGTTTTAGGAGCTTTCCCTTATCAAGGAGCACATCAAACTTATACTTCTTTAAACTATATTACAGATGTACAAACTAATAACAGCGTTTTAAACGAAGAGAAAAAATTATTTGCCGATGACAAACCTTTTGCTTATTGATCTTTGGACGCGGTTCCTACTTCTAGCACCTATATCTTAGACGATACTGCTAATAAAAATTTAATGGGGACTTTGGCATGCTATGGGAGCCCTTGTAATAATCCTTACATAATTTCTCCTTCATTAGGAAGATGTGTTCATAATGATTGTTTACAGTTTTCTGGAGATTCTAATGGAGGAAGTGCAATAACTTTTGCTAGTAACACTACTTTAAATGCCATGACTAAAACTACTTGGGAAGCTTGGATTTACCCTACTTCGGTTTCTTCAGATCAGATGTTTATTTCTAAAGAAGGTGGTAATTATTTTCGTATTAATAGTAGTAAAGCTTTTGTTAGTTTTATAATCGGATCTACACAAAGAACATTATCAGGTAATACTACTTTACAGAATAATAATTGATATCATGTAGTCGCTAGTTTTGATGGATCTAAAATCAGAATTTATGTTAATGGGAAACAAGACGTAACTCCAGCAACATATAGCGGTAATGTAAATTTTGCTTCTGGTCTTTTATATTTTGGATTATGAACTACTACTGATCGTAGACCTTTTATAGGAAAAATGGATGAAGTGCGAATATATGATTATGCTTTAAGCGATACTGAGGTAGCTAATCATTATAAAGCTATGAGAGAACAAATAGGTCTTTTGGGGTTATGACATTTTGATGATGCCTTAGGAGTTGGAAACTATAGTGAGGGAAGTAGTATTGGCACAAGCCCAAGATTTAAAACCTTTAGTGTTCCTGATAATTTATATTTTTCTACACAATTGGTAGAGGCAGAAAATAGTTCTAATAATTGTAAAGAGGGATCTTGTTTAGAATTTAATAGCGCCTATGCTAGCAAAGCTACTTTTACAGATTCTGGTAATCTTTATCCTTTATTTCATGCTCCTAAATATTTAACAACAGAGATGTGAATTAAGCCACTTTCGGTGACTGGGGTGCAAGGATTATTAACTAAAAATAGTTCCACGAATTATAAGTTGTATTTAAATGGTACTAGTATAGTTTTTAGTTTGAAGATAGGGGGAACTCAGTATACGGAAACTTATGCAGCGGGGTTAACTATAAATAACTGATATTTATTAGATTTTACTTATGATGGTACTAATATGTCTTTATATATTGATGGAGTATTAAAACAATCATGAACTCATGCTGGTACGATAACAGACGATGGGAGTTATAACAATATTTATTTAGGATGGACTGGGAGTGGGTCTGAGTATTTTTCAGGGTGGATGGATGAATTAAGAATGTATAACAGAGCCTTGACTTCAGATGAAATAAACAATCGTTATGATGGCGGGTATACATATTATCAATATTTTAAACCTGTTTGTAAGCCAGAAGAAGGTAATCTTGTTTTAGATTCTGAATGTTTAAATTGTATTCCAAAAAATGGGTCTGAATGTCAGACAACAAAGACACATGGTACTTTAGAACCATTATTAAATAGAGTAGTAGATGTTATTAAATGAGGGAAGGGAATAAAATATCAGAAATTGGATATAAAACAAGTAGAAACGCCTATAGAATCTTTTGATCAATTAGCTACAAACAAATGAATATCTGGGGTGGCAGGAGGAGATCCATGCTTAGAATATGCTGGGATAGGGGGAAGAGGTGATTCAGCCTGTGCAGATCGTTGTTCTTGCGGGGAACCGAAATGCTGCGGAGATTTCTTTTGTTTAAAATATGTTGATGCAAAAGTATGTTCAGCTACTAATATGAGTTTTTACCAAGGTAGAGGGTGTAGTGATTGTGGTTATGAAGACGAACAACATCCAGGAGTAATTTCTTGATGTGATATGTGTAATGTTGGTATGAGTGCCTATTTCCGTATGACTGATCCAGGACTTGCATATTCGGAATCTATCTCACAAACCTTTGCTTTACCTTCTAAGTTTGGATTATTAAGATTCAGTTGGTCAGGAACTTTAAATGGCGGGAAAGTTAAAATTCAATTTGCTTGTAAAGACAGTATTACAGGCAGTGAACCGGAATCATCTTGAAACTATATGGCTGTCGATCCTACTAATAGTGTAAGATGTGGTGATAGTTATTATTATGATATGAGTGTGGCTCCTGGGGAACCAATGGCTCCTTCTTCCTGCTGAGAGACAGATAACCAGTCTTTATATAATTGTAAGTTCTTTAGGTATAAGATAAGATTAGAGCCAGGGCCTGGGGCAGTATCACCAGTAGTCAATGATATTATGATTCATAAAGCTAATTATGTGCGTTAAAATTAAAGGTTAAAATATATTAAAATATTAATTAAATATGTTTATGCATAAAAAACATTTAAAAGGGTCTACGTTAGTAGAGATGATGATATATCTAGCTTTATTTGTCGTGGTATCATTTTTGGTATATCAATTTTTTAATTTCTTAATTAGTGGGAAAAAATTTATTAATGTAACATCATTAAATACTAAAGTTTTAAAAGAAACAGAAGAGAAATTAAGCGAGATAATTCAGGCTAGTGATAATATCACGGTGGATAAAGTAAATAATAAAATTTCTGTGACTATTCACGGATGTACTAATACTTGTGATATTGTTTATGATGATTTGGTTATGAAATGTTTTAAAATGACAGGAGTATGCAGCAAAGATTGTGCTACTATGGTTATGCCAGAATGTGTGACTTTATGGAATTCCCAAGTAGTAGTAAGCCAATTAGCAATGGATTATACTTTAGATAATAATATTTATCTAGATAATTATTATCATTGAGCTTGATCTGATAAAGTTGGTTGATTAGACTGAACTAATGTTGTACTAGATAAAAATACTAATCAATTAACTGGATTTGCTAATTTTATTAATGGTTTTGATAAAATTTCTATGAATTGTTTAACTAGTAATACTTGTTCTACGAGTAATTATAAGGTGTCTTTGAGTAGTGACGGGCAATTACATGGATATGCTTGAGGAGATTATACTGGGTGAATTAGTTTTAATTGTAAAGAAGGAGGGGATAATCAGGTAGATATTTGTAGCACTTCGAATTACAACACAACAATTAATGCTAATACAGGGGATTGAGATGGTTATGCTTGATCAGAAAATATTGGTTGGATAAGTTTTAATTGTATCACTGGAGGACAATCAGCTAATAATGTTTGTAGTACTTCGAATTATAAGGTAAGAGATTCAAGAACTACTAATGGCATTGCTTCTATCGGGTTTAAATTAAAAGAAAGCAATAATAAAGTTTCTGATGTGAAATGGAATTTTTCTTATGATGCACAAAGAAAAATTACGGTAACTTCCATCACTCCTAATACAGGAGTAGAGACTAATGATAATTTAACCATTAGTTCTATAGTTGGAGTAGGCTTTCAGAGTGGGGCTACGGTAAAATTAGTTAAAGCAGGAGTATTAGATATATATCCTAGCACTCTTTTTAGTTTTGTTTCCTCTATTCAATTAGCTAATGGCGTATTTAATTTGAATAATAGGACTTTAGGGGTTTATGATGTGGTGGTTATTAATCCAGATGGGAGTAATGGAGTTTTAAAAAATGGATTTACAATAACAGCTCAATAATATATTATGCAAACAAAGAAAAATAAAAAACAGGGAGTAGTAGCATTAATGTTGGTTTTGATTATAGGGACCATTGTTTTAGTAGTGGTTATTTCTCAGTTTGCATATAGTACATGGGTAAGACAAAATTTAGAATGATCTATTACTAAAAAACAAGATGAGGCAAGGGCGGAATCAGGGACTATGTATACACTTATGCGGTATTTGAGAGATTTAAATGCGGAAGGTCCAGATAGCCCGATGATGTATTTATCAGAAACAGATCAAGAACAAGATTATCAGATTTTTTCTACTATTACTAATGCTTCAGGCGTTCCTTGTGATGCGGCTCAAATTTGATCTTGTAAAGTTATTAATACTGTTTTCAGTAAATCTCCTTTTGTGATTAATCATGTGCAATATTTTACAGAAACAAGGGCTATTAGTGCAAGAAATGATGCTGATACAGATCCAATAATTACTTGATCTGAGGGAGATATTACTCATACGCCTAATTTTCGTTTGCCTATATTACAATCATTTAGGTAAGGTGAATATATGGGTATTGCAAAAACAAGGAATATTTGGTAAAATATGTATAGAAAAATATTAAGTTTCTAAGAATGAATTTTGACTGACAAAAAATACAGAATAAAATTAATAAATTTTTAGTACCCCAAGAGAATATTGGGGGGCTTGAAATTAATGATAAAGTAGTCAAATTATTTAGTTTTGATGGGGATGCTTTAAGTATGAAATTTTCTGGTATGGCTCAGATAAAACCAGGGGCAATTAAAAATGGTTTTTTAGACAATCCAATAGAATTATTAAATTCTTTGATCGCTTTAAAAGACCAAGTATTTAAACAGACTAAATTTGTTCCCTATGTTATTGTATCTTTACCAGCTAATAATTTCTATACTAATATATTAACTATTCCTAAGAATTCGGTATCAGAGGGTAATGTCGAAGAAGCTATTAAATTGAATACTCGTATGTTATCTCCACTACCTCTGGAGAATGCTTATTGTGATTGGGAATTTTTAAAAGAAAGAGAAACAGAGGATGTAGTTTCTGTTTTTGTAGGGGTAGGGGATAAAGTTAATATTGATAAATATTTAGCAGTTTTAGAACAAGCTGGATTTAAAGTAATTGCTGTTGAAAAACCAGCTTTAGGTTTACTACGTTTTGTACAACAGTATACCAGCAACAAAGAACCATATTTATTAATTGATATTGATAGAGATGGTATTGATTTAATTTTAGCTAAAGAAAACGAATTATTGTTTTATGATTTTGATTCCTGGCAAGATGTGATGGGTTATGATTTACAGAAATTTTTAACTACTCCAGAGTTTGAAAATTATTTAATTACGAAAATAGCTCCTATTGTTAGTTTCTATCAGACGCGTTATGGAGGAGATTTGAAAGATTTTTATTTGTTTTCTGTTATTACAAATTTAAAAGGACATGCTATAGATTTCATTCAAACAAGATTTATGATGCAACCTATGTTGTTGAATAATAACGTTCCTATGTTTGTGAAGAAGACTACGGAAGAATGATATAGCGTTATGGGAACAGCTAGGAGAGGGTTAACACCAAGGGGACAAGATACCATTGTTAGTTTTATGGCTACAGGGACAGAAACAGAATATGTACAAACTAAAATTGTGCGTTATTTATCTGCTTGAACTAAAATAGCTATAACTGTATTTCTTTCTTTAGCTTTATTGTATATGGGATTAGAGACGGTTATTTTTAGACCTATTAAGAATAAAGTATTAGCTCAGATACAGATTAATACAAATATATCGGACATTAATACTAAAAGAACTAATTTAGAAAAAGAAGCAGATAAATTTAATTTTTATGTAACGGGGATGAGTCAAGCAGTATTACATGAAAGGAATTGGACACATCATTTTAGAACTTTCTTTGATACAGCTAAAGATTTTAATGTAAATATTTTAAAGATTTTTATTAGTGAACCATCTAATAATGTTACTTTACAAGCAGCTGGTCCTTCAAGATCAGTGGTTAATGATTTTAAAGATGCTTTAGAAAAGACAGGAATGTTTGTGAATGTAACAGCTCCTTTAGAATCAATTACTGAAGATAATGGGACTTTCTATTTCTCTTTAAAATTTGGATTTAAATAACAGATATGTCTAAAATTAATTTAAAAAACTCCTTCACCCTAGTAGAACTCATGATAGTATTAGCTATCTTAGCTTTATTAGCCGGGATAGTAGT
>CAZFNU010000015.1:10023-14410 GCA_964520445.1 uncultured Candidatus Saccharibacteria bacterium | reverse complement strand
TATGTTTAAATTTAAGATTCCAGCTTCTTGAGAAGCCGTGGCTGTTTTGGTTGGGACTATTATAGGGTCAGGGGTATTTCTGCTACCTTTTGCTGCTGTTAGTTCAGGGTTATTTATTAGTAATCTATGAATGATTTTACTGGTTCTTTTATTATTTTTAATTCACTTAGTTTTTGGGGAAATTGTTTTAAGAACTAAGCATGCGCATAGTCTTGCTGGATATATTGGTTTGTATTTAAGTAAACCAGCTGAAAAATATTTTTTAATTTCTGGTTTGATTACTCTGTCTTTTTCTTCAATGGTTTATTTATTATTAGCTTCTAAGTTTCTGGGAGTTTTGTTACCGCCTAATCTTTTATCGTTTCCATTATTATTCGGTATTATGTGAGTTTTATTTAATGTTTGTAGTTGCATTAATTTAACAAAAGCTAGTAAATTTAACTTACTTTTGACAATTGGGGAAGTCGGGTTGACTTGTGGTATTGCTTTTTACATCTTTCCTCATATGAATATTGCTAATTTTCAAAATTTTACAATTACTCATAATTGATTAATGTCTTATGGTATAATATTTTATGCTTTAAATGGGTTAGCAGCTATACCATTAGTTTTTAATCTATTACGTGAGAAAAAAGAAAAAGCAGTAAATTTTAAAAAAGTTTTAGTTATAGGAACAATTATTGTAGCTGTTTCTTATTTATTATTTATGAACTGTATAGCTTTAGTTAGTGGAGGACGTGTTTCTCAAGATGCTATTTCAGGGTTAGTCCAATTTGTAGGTAAACCAATTGTGGCTATAGGAGCTGTGGCGGGTATTCTAATTGTTTGGACTTCATATATTGCTTTTGCTCAATATTTAAAAACTTTATTACAGGTTGATTTTAAATGAAACGGTATTTTAAGTACCTTAACTGTAATTTTTTTACCACTAGCTTTCTTCTTCATAGGGATTAATGCTATAGGAGATTTGATATCTTTGATGGGAGGAGTATTAGGGGGGTTAGATGGGTTAATAGTCTTTTTAGTATATTTTGCAGCTAAGAAGAAATCAGAGCAAGAACCGGAGTATAAATTGAATTTAAAACCAGTCATTGCTTGGGTTATTGGTGGTTTTTTCTTTGTTAGTTCTATTATGCAGATTGTTTTAAAATGGATGAGTTCTTAGTAGGATTGATAAATATATGTATTTGTGCTATAATTAATATAAATTAATATATATATAACAATATGCAAAAATCAAATTTTCAAAAATTAATAGTATTATTTATGGTGTTAGTATTTATTGCACCTGGGGTTATTAGGGCGGCAGAGATAATATCTTTAAAGGGTGTAGTTATACAACAAGATTCAGGGTCATTGGTGATAGAATCAGCAGAGAATATTACTCTTTGGAGGGCTTTTTTGAAATTGTTTAGATATGAAAAAGTAAAGTATGTCGTGTTTAACCAAGCAGTAACAGAAATTAAAAGAATTTCGGGGGGATTATTTAATCGTAAAGTAGAAGATATAGTATTTGACGATTTAAAAATAGGGGATACGATTACTGTTGTGGGAGACTTGCAAAAAACAGCTAGTAAGTATGAGAATGGGGAAATAATTGCTAATATGATTAATGTAGCACAAACCATAAGAGAAAGAATAAATACAGAGATGGTTTCTGATACAGTTACGACTACATCTAGTACTAAAAAAGTAGAGAATAAAAATTTAAATGCTTTTGATCTATCAGGGTTAAGTATAGCTCCAGTAAGCAACGAATCGGAATTGTATAAATCTTCTTCTTGTGCTAGTGACGGAGAACCAATTTTAAAGGTAACTAGAATTGGAGAAAAATTGCCAACTAAATGTTGTGATGGATTAGAGTTATGTAGTTTGTCCGGAGATGATATTAGTAGTACTTTAGATTATCAAGGTTCATTAGCTTATATTTTAGGGTATTGTAAAACAAGTTGTCCCTTAGATGACCGATCAGAGGAATTATTTCCAAAAACAACGGTGACTACAAAAAGTTTTTGAGATACTATGGCTGGTATGTTTCAATTAAAAATTAAAGAATGTTCTGGGAACAAAGATTGTGAAATAAAATATTGTGGGTATTCCAATAGTGATTTAGGAATTCCGTCGATTTATGATGCAATGACTTGTACTTATTACTGTAATACGGAGGGGCAATGTATTAACTATACAGTGTCAGAGGTTACCACGACTACAAATATACCAGTTAGTACTACACGCGTTAATATAACAAGCACAACAAGTACCACGGCACCATATCTATATCCAACATCTACGACAAATACAACGAAGAATACAGTATCTGCGCCTACTACAACTACTACCAATATGTCTACTTGGACCACTATAGAGCAAAAAAAATGTACTGAACCAAAATGCGGTGATAGAGTATGTCATGAATGAGAAAATACTTTAACTTCGGGAAGCTGTTCGTGTTTAAATGGAGATACAGTGCTTTGTACTTTTGGTGGTTCTAATAGTAATTATTGTCCAGCAGATTGCGGATATGGTTCTTCTATAAATACTACAACATCTAGTTCTACTACAACTAGTACAACAAAACTTGTTACGCCTTCAACAACTGTGACTACTAAAATTGTTGTTCCAGGAGGACCTATTTTTGCTTGCATTGATTTATTTGATCCAGTTTGTGGTACAGACGGGATATCATATTCTAATGATTGTTATGCTTTAAATTCTGGAGTGGCTGTAAAATGTCAAGGGTCGTGTCCTTGTAAATAATCAATTTTAATATATGTCATTAAATTATCATATTACTGGAGGAAAGAAATTACAAGGGGAAATAGTTTTAGCAGGAGCTAAAAATATTTCTACTAAAGTTATAATCGCAGCTTTATTGGCTGAAGGTAAATCTGTTTTTGAAAATATGCCACGGATTAGCGATGTGGATCTTACTTTATTTATTTGTGAATCTTTAGGAGTTAAATATACATGACTTGGTCAAAACACTTTAGAAATCGATCCTAGTAATATGAATTCTTATAAAATTCCTGTAGAGTATAGTGGATCTAATCGTATGCCAATATTATTTTTAGGTCCGTTACTTCATAAATTTAAACAAGCCGAAATCCCTACTGTTGGAGGTTGTTCTATTGGGTCTCGTCCTGTAGATTTTCACGAAAGCGCTTTTCGGGATTTAGGGGCTGAAGTGGAGTATAAAAATCATTATTATTATGCTAAGGCTCCGAAAGGATTGAAAGGAACCATTATTAAATTAAATTATCCAAGTGTAGGAGCTACTGAAAATATTCTTTTTGGTTCGGTATTAGCTGTGGGTACAACAGTTATTCAGAATGCAGCTATTGAACCAGAGGTAGAAGAGTTAGCTTTATTTTTACAATCAATGGGGGCAATGATTTACCAGGATGTTAATAGAACCTGAGTTATTAAGGGGGTAGAAAAATTACAAGGTGCTCATTTTAAAATTATGTTTGACAGAAATGAATTTGCTTCTTTTGCAAGTTTAGCTATAGCTAATAGAGGAGATATTATGCTAAAGGGGGTAGAGCAAAGATATGTAATGAGTTTTTTGAATGTAGCTAGAAAAATTGGTGCTAATTTTACAATATATAATGATGGGATTAGATTTCATGATAATGATGATCTAAAATTAAAACCTACAGTGATTGAGACAGAGGTTCATCCAGGATTTATGACAGACTGGCAACAACCATTTTCTTTAGTTTTAACTCAGGCAGAAGGTACTTCCATTATTCATGAGACGGTTTACGAGAATAGGATGGGATATACGTCCGCTTTAATTAAGATGGGGGCGAATATTCAATTATTTTCTGAATGTTTGGGAAATAAAGATTGTAGATTTGTGAACAAAGATTATTTACATAGTGCTTTAATTACTGGACCCACATTTTTAAAAGGAGCAACAATAGAGGTACCAGATTTAAGAGCTGGGTTTTCTTATGTGATTGCTGCTTTAATCGCTGAGGGAGAATCAGAATTAATAGGGGTTGATAAGATTGAGAGAGGATATGAGAATTTGAAAGAAAGATTAAGAAAACTAGGTGCCAAGATAGAATAATATGGATGTAAAACTTTTTGATTATTTCTTACCTAAAAATTTAATTAGTCAGAAACCTATTTTGCCAAGAGATCATTGCAAGATGTTGGTTTATAACAGAATTAAGAAAACTATACAACATAGGAAATTTTATGATATTTTAGATATATTAGATAAGAATAGTGTTTTAGTTTTAAATGATACTAAAGTTTATCCAGCTAGATTATTTGGGGCTAAAGTAAGTGGAGGGAAGATAGAAGTATTTTTATTGGGGACTAAGAATAATACATTTAATTTGAATACTTTATCTAATAAATGGACTATTTTGGTTAA
>CAZFNU010000015.1:1959-10013 GCA_964520445.1 uncultured Candidatus Saccharibacteria bacterium | reverse complement strand
TAATAAAAAAGTTAAAGATAATGAAGAAATTAGATTTTATTTAAAGAATAAATTATTGTTAGTAGGCAGAATTATTAATCAAGGAGAGGATAATGAATTAGAAATAGAGTTTAATTTAAAGGGAGTAGAGTTAATGAAAAATATATTTAAGTTAGGAGAAATGCCTTTACCTCCATATATTAAAAATTATGACAAGAATAAAGGGAAATATTACCAGACAACATATGCTAAGAATTTTGGATCATGTGCAGCACCGACTGCTGGATTTCATTTTACTAAAAATTTATTAGAGAAATTAAAGAAGAAAGGAGTTAAAATAGAATATATTACTTTAAATGTTGGTATTGGTACTTTTCAACCAATTAAAGTAGATCAAGTAGAAAAACATCATATGCATAAAGAATATTATGAAGTTTCTAAAAAGACAGCTAATAATTTGAATAAGTATAAAAAAGAAGGGAAGAAGATTATAGCTGTAGGGACTACATCAGTACGGACATTAGAAAGTATTTTTAAAAATGGTAAGTTTCAATCTGGATCTGGATTTACAGATATATTTATTTATCCAGGGTATAAATTTAAATGTATAGATCATTTTATTACTAATTTTCATTTACCCCGATCTACACCTTTGATGATGGTTTCTGCTTTTATTAATTCTAAAGACGAGACTTTAAAAATTTATCTCGAAGCTATAAAAAAGAAATATATGTTTTATAGTTTTGGAGATTCAATGTTAATTCAATAATATGTTTAAAATATTAAAAAAATCAAAAAAAACAAAGGCAAGAATAGGGATTTTGAAAACAGCTCATGGAAATATTGAGACCCCTTTTTTTATGCCTGATGCTACACGAGGTGTTGTTCATTCACTTTCAAAGGATGATTTGGAGGAAATTGGAATAGGGCCGATGGTGGTTAATACTTATCATCTTTATCTACAGCCAGGAGAGAAGCTTATTAAAAAAAGTGGCGATATTCATGATTTTATGAATTGACAAAAACCACTTTTATCTGATAGTGGAGGGTATCAAATTTTTTCTCTGATTTATAAGAATATGAAAATGGGGAAAATTACAGACGAAAAGGTTATTTTTCGTTCTCCTATAGATGGAAAACAATGCGAAATAACTCCTAGAAAAGCTATTCAAATCCAATTTGATTTAGGTGTGGATATGATGGTGTGTTTGGATGATCCAGCTCCAAATAGTTATAGTAAGAAAAAAATTGAACAAGCTGTTACAAGAACAATTGCTTGAGCAAAGATATGTAAAGATGAATATATTAAACAAATTAAAAAAAGAAAAATAACTGGGAAAAATCGTCCACTTATCTTCGGGGTAATTCAAGGAGGTGAATATCTTGATCTTAGAGAACATTGTGCTAAAGAATTAGTTAAAATTGGTTTTGATGGTTATGGGTTTGGTGCAAGACACGTAGATAGTAAGGGGAAATTTATGGGGGAAGTTTTACGTGCAACTGCTGATTTTATTCCAGAAGACTCTTTACGATTTGCTTTAGGTATTGGTAAACCAGAAGATATTGTTAAGTGTGTCAGTATGGGATGAGATATGTTTGATTGTGTAATCCCGACGCGAGAAGGAAGACATGGTCGTTTGTTTATTTGGAATAAACAAAGGAAATTAATATCTAATACTGGTTTATATAAAACAATAAATATTAGTAATAAAAAATTTAAAGAAGATTTTACACCAATTGATTCAGATTGTGATTGTTATACTTGCCAGCATTATACCAGAGCTTATTTAAACCATTTGTCAAGAACGAAAGAAGTTTTATTTTTACGATTAGCTTCTGTCCATAATTTAAAATTTTATATGCAGCTTATGGAGAAATTAAGAGAAATAAAATAGCAAAGTAATTAAAAAATATTAAAGATGAATAAAATATTATTACATACTTGTTGTGCTCCTTGTGTTTTACCTGTCCTAGAATATTTTAAAGAAAAGGGGATGATTTCTGATGTTACGTTATTCTTCTTTAATCCCAATATTTTTCCTTTAGAAGAGTATACTAAAAGATTAGAGGGGGTTAAACAGGTAGGGGAGATTTATAACATACCAATTATTGATGGTTTATATGAACATGAAATATGGTTAAAATATTTGGAGAAAACATTAGATAAAGATTTAAAAGAATATTTAGAAAACCAAGAGAGATGTAATCAGTGTTTTCTTTTTAGGTTAGAAAGATCAGTAGCATATGCTAAAGATCATGGATTTAGTCATTTTGCTTCTACTTTACAGGTGAATTTGTATAAGAATACTGAATTTATTATTAAAGAAGGGGAAAGATTATGTCAAGAATCGGGATTAGAGTTTACAAAGCTATCTTTAGATATGAAGGAAGCACATGATAAAGAAAGAGAGTTATGTAAGGAATTTGATATATATAGACAGAGATTTTGTGGTTGCGAATTTTCAAGGAATATGCTATAATTTATTTATTAATAAAAAATTAAGTAATAAAAATGAATGGAAAACCATTGGCAAAAATTATTATTTTGTCGTTAACAAATATGTTTTTGTGATTTATGTTAAGGTCTTTAGATTTAGGAAAATTCATTCGAGGGGATGAAGGGGTGATGTCTAGTGGTACTATTGCTTTTTTATGTATGGTGTATGCCCTTTTAGCTGCTTTTGTGACTGCAACAGTTTGGTCACAATGGGTTGCTATAGAAGAAGCGGTTAAGATGAAAAATTATGAAAAATTTATGCAAGATAAAGACAGAAGAATACCTAATACTTTAAAGTTTCTTCTTTCTATGTTTTCAGTTTTTGTAGTAGCTGCGTTCTTTTTTCTATATTTTCAAAACGGACTTTCTGGAGGTTTTTCTATTTTTGCTGTAACTATGGCTGTGTTAACTGTATGAACGGTGATAATGGATCTGGACGACCCTTTTACTGGTGTTTGGAATGTTAAGGTTCCAGAAGATTGGAAATAGCAATGAAAATATCTTGATTTGGAAAACATTACGGGGAAGAGCCAGTTATTAGTGGAGAAGCTGGGTCAGGAGGTATATTTTTTACTGGATGTAATTTACATTGTTGTTTTTGTCAGAATTGGCAGATATCACAGGAATGGTTAGGAAAAGATTATACCATTGAAGATTTGGTTAATATTATGCTTGATTTACAAAAACAAGGAGCCTTAAATATTAATTTAGTAACTCCTAGTATTTGAGTTAAAGAAATTAAAGAAGCTTTAATTTTAGCTAAGAAAGGGGGATTGGTTATTCCTGTAATCTACAATACTAATGCTTACGATAGATTAGAAGATATTAAAAGTTTAAAAGGATTAGTTGATATTTATTTGCCAGATTATAAATATTCTGATGATAAGTTAGGGGAAAAGTATTCTAAATGTTTAAATTATTCCAGTGTTGCTAAAGAAAATATTTTAGAAATGATAAAACAAGTAGGAGTAGATAATGTTATAGTTCGCCATTTGATTTTACCTAATAATTTAGAAAATACTTGCGAGGCTTTGAAGACTATACGTTTGTTTGATAAGAATATATGTTTAAGTTTAATGACACAGTATACACCATTATATCAGGCAAATAAATTTACAGAAATTAATTGCAAGGTTTCCAAAGAAGAATATGATAAAATTATGAAATTAGTAGAAGATTTAGATTTTCAAAATGGATATTTTCAACCTTGAGAAGATAATGCTTGCGATTCTTTTGTTCCGGATTTTAATAAAGAAAATCCTTTTTAAATTAAGAGAATTCTTAAAAACTATTGCATTTCTTTAAAAAATATGCTACACTGAAGACATTATAAAATCGAAAAATCTTAATTAAAAGTTAACGTTTAGTAGATGGAATACGGCAAACACTTATTGGCAGAAGTAATCGTGAAAGATTATAAACCATTAGCTAGTGTGTCAAGCATTCAAAAATTCTTTAAACAGATTGTGAAAGAGCTTAGCTTTCAAATGATCGGCAAGCCCTTTTTTTATAAGTTTCCCTCAAGGATAAAGAAAATGCAAGGTGGGGTAACAGGTATGTGTGTAATAGGAGAATCTCATTTATCTATTCATACATGGCCGGAATCTAACTATTTTGCTTTTGATCTTTTTTCTTGCCGGAATTTTAATGATAAATTAGTTCTATCAGTAATGAAGAAGAATTTTAAGGTTAGCAAGATACATTTTGAAGTTGTTACTAGAGGGATGAAAAAGAACTTTAAGTAAGCCAGTTTTTAACTAGTTTATTAATTTCTTTTTGATTTTCTATGTATTTTACATTAGGAAATTTTTTGAATCAAGTTATTTGGCGTTTAGAAAAAGCAACTATTTTTTTATATAGTATATCATACATCTCATTGTATGATATATTTTTATCTAGGTATTCATTAATATATCTATATTCTAAACCAAAACTATTAAGTTTTTCTGAGGATAATCCTTGTTTTTTTAATTTAGCTACTTCTTCTATCATTCCTTGCTTTAGTCTTTTATCTAAGCGAGTCTTGATTAATGTTTTTAATTCTTCTTTGGGTTTTTTAGTACTAAGGACTAATAGTCTAGCTTTTAATGGTTTTTTTATTAATGGTTTTACTGTATCTTTTGTAGTGTATATTATTTCAAGAGCTCTGATTAGTCTTCTTTTATTTTTTGTTTCTATAGTTTTAGTTCTTTCTGGATCTAATGTTTTTAGTTCTTGTAGTAGTTCATTAGTTGTTTTTAATTCTAATTGTTTTCTTATTTTCTGATTTGTTCTAGTTTTAGGGAATTGTCATCCTTCTAATACACTAATAATATACATAGGAGAACCTCCACAGATAATAGGGAGTTTGTGTTTGTTTCAGATTTGTTTTAGTTTTTTATATACTAGCTTTTGATATTCAGCGACACTAAATTGTTTTTTAGGAGATACTATATCTAAGAGATAGTGTTTTACCATTTTTTGTTCTTTTTTTGTTACTTTACCAGAACCAATGTTTAATCCTTTATATATTTGTCTTGAATCAGCGGAAATTATCTCACCATTAAAATGTTTGGCAAGATTAATGGCAATATCAGATTTGCCCGTAGCAGTAGGGCCAATAATGACTAGTAATTTATTTTTCATAATTAAAATTTAAAACTTTTTCTATGGAGATCGCATTGTCCATATTTTTTAATCATCTCGATATGTTTTTTTGTTCCATAGCCTTTATGGATATCAAAGCTATATTCTGGGTATTTTTTTGATAGTTTTATCATTAAAGTATCTCTTGTATGTTTGGCGATTATAGAGGCTAAAGCTATAGAAAATACTTTATCATCTCCTTTAATAATAGTTTCTTGTTCTCATTTGATATTAGGAATTTTTTGATTACCATCTATTAGAACTATATGAGGATGAATTTTTGATTTTTTTATTAAGTTGTTTATAGAATGCTCGAAACAATTAAAGATACTTTTTTGGAGTCCTATTTTATCTATTGTTTTATTATTTACAAGAGATAACCCAAAAGATATCTGAGGAAATTCAGATATTCTTTTATATATTTCTGATCTTTGTTGGGGGGAGAGTTTTTTAGAATCACGAACTTTTAATACAAAATCTTCTGGAAGAGGGAAGTTTTCTCGAATTAAAACAGCGCAAGTACAAACAGGGCCAGCTAAGGGTCCACGGCCTACTTCGTCTAGTCCTAGGATGTAGGAAAAGCCTTGTTTTCAGTAGTTTTTTTCGATTTGGAAATTCATGGCTATTAAGTATTAGAAATTGATTGGTGTCAATATTGTTTTTTTATAGAAAATAGGTTATATTTATATATACTATCACAAAAAAGGATAAAATTCTAGTAATGAAATTTACACATCTTCATGTGCACACACATTATAGTTTACTTGATGGGCTATCTAAAATTCCTAATTTATTAGATAGAGCAAAAGAACTAGGTATGGACTCTATTGCTATTACTGATCATGGTAATATGTATGGGGCTGTGGAATTTTTTAATAAAGCAAAAGAAAAAGGAGTTAAACCAATTATTGGTTGTGAGTTATATGTAGCATCACGAAGATTGGGAATGAAAGAACCGCATTTAGATAGCTTTAGTTTTCATTTAACAGCTTTAGTAAAAGATGATGAGGGATATAGGAATTTAATTAAATTAGTTAGTATAGCTCAATTAGAGGGGTTTTATTATAAACCAAGAATTGATAAAGAAATATTAAAACAATATCACAAGGGGATAATATTTTTATCTGGATGTAAGAAAGGGGAATTGGCCCAAGCTATTATTTCAAAAAGCAAAGAAGAAGCTAGAAGAGTATTACAAGAATATTTGGATATTATTGGTAAGGATGATTTTTATTTAGAATTACAACATCATCCAGAGAATGAGGAACAATTAAAAATTAACGAAGAGTTATTAAAATTAGCTAAAGAGTTTTCTATAAAACCAGTTTTAACTTGTGATTCTCATTACATTTTTGAAGAAGACAAAGAAACACACGAAGTTTTGTTATCAGTCCAGAGTAATTCTGATGTTAATGATGAGGAAAGAAAATTTTCTATGTCTCAATTTGATTTATCTTTAATTGATCCAGGAGTTCTGATTGAGGATTATAAAGAACAACCAGAAGTAATTGATAATACCCAAGAGATTGTAGACAAATGTAATTTTGAATTTAAAACGGGTAATTTATTTTTTCCTAAATTTACAGCTCCGGACGGGAAGACGTCTAAAGAATATTTACAGGAATTAGTTTGAGAAAGATTTCCTTTGTTTTATAAAGAAGACAATGAAGAAGCGAAGAAAAGAATTGATTATGAGTTAGGGGTTATAGAACAAACTGGGTTTATAGATTATTTTTTAATTATTCGCGATATTGCTCAATACTGTTTATCTGATAAAATTCCTTTTAATACAAGAGGTTCGGCAGCGGGGAGTGTAGTGTCTTATTTATTAGGTATATCTGCGGTAGACCCTATCAAATATGATTTATATTTTGAGCGTTTCTTAAATCCAGAACGTATTAATCCTCCCGATATTGATCTTGATGTTGCAGATAAAGACAGGGGAAGATTAATAGAATATATAACTACAAAATATACCTCAGATAATGTAGCTCAGATTATTACATTTGGGATTATGAAGGCAAGGATGGCTATACGTGATGTAACTCGAGCCTTAGGATTACCTTATGCTTTGGGGGATAAGTTATCTAAGATGATACCTATGAATATGACTTTGGATGAAGCATTAGAATCAATACCAGAATTAAAAGATGAATATGAAAATGATCCGGATTCAAGACAAATTATAGATGTATCTAAGAAACTAGAAGGAGTAGCAAGACATGCTTCAACGCATGCTGCTGGAGTAGTTATTACGCCTGAAAGATTGGATACCTTTGTTCCATTACAACATTCAAGTAGATCGGAAAAAGATGTGGTTACTCAATATTCTATGAGTCATGTTGATTCATTGGGATTATTGAAGATTGATATTTTAGGATTAGCTAATTTAACAATTATTAAACAAAGTCTAAGAGTTATTAAAAAATTATTTGATAGAGACATTGATTTGGATATGATGGGGTTTGAAGATCCTAATGTTTACAAATTATTAAGAAGGGGACAAACTATTGGTATATTTCAATTAGAATCTCAGGGTATGCGTAGATTATTAATGGAGATGAAGGTTGATAATTTTGAAGATTTATCTGCTATTATTGCTCTATATCGTCCAGGACCTATGGAATTTATTCCTCAATATATTAATAGTAAATTAGGATTAAATCAAATTAAATATTTGGATCCACGTATGGAAGCTATTTTAGGTAAGACATATGGTATTATGATTTATCAGGAACAGTTAATGCGGTTAGCTCATGATTTGGCTTCATTTACTATGGGTCAGGCAGATATTTTACGTAAAGCAGTAGGAAAGAAGAAAAAAGAATTATTAATGGAACAAGAAGAGAAATTAGTCAAAGGATTAATAGCTAATAATGTTTCTGAAGATAAAGCAAAAGAAATATGAAAGTGAGTTATTCCTTTTGCTAGTTATGGATTTAATAAGGCCCAT
>CAZFNU010000015.1:0-1949 GCA_964520445.1 uncultured Candidatus Saccharibacteria bacterium | reverse complement strand
ATCAAAATGCTTGGTTGAAGACCTATTATCCAGTTATTTATATGGCATCTTTATTAACTTCTGATTATGGGGATTTAGATAGAATTGCTATTGAGATAAATGAATGTAAACGTATGGGGATTAAAGTTCATCCACCAAATATCAATTATTCTTTTCCAGAGTTTGGGGTAACAGAGAATAACGAAATATATTTTGCTTTGTCAGCTATTAAGAACGTAGGGGATAATGTGGCTTTAGCTATTACTGAAGAAAGAAAGTTAAACGGGCAGTATGCAAATTTAGAAGAATTTTTAACACGTTTACCAACAGGGATTATTAATAAAAAATCTTTGGAAAGTTTAATTAAAGCCGGAGCTTTAGATGATTTTGGAGATAGAATTAATTTATTCCATTCCCTAGATAAATTATTGGAATTCTGTAGTAAAAAACATAATACCAATTCTACTAAACAATCAGGATTATTTGCTACAGAGTTAGTAGATAAGATTGATTTAAGGCTTTCTAATATGAGGGAAGATACTGATTCTATTGGGAATAAGACTTTGAAATTACAATGAGAGAAAGAATTGTTGGGGTTATATATTTCTGATCATCCATTAAACCATTTAGGAAAGGTAAGACAAATGGCAAATATTGTTTCTCAAATTAATCCTTTAACTATGATGGGTAAGAGTGTTAGGATTTGTGGGGTTGTTGGGGGAACTAAAAAGATATTAACTAAAAACGGAGAACCTATGTATTTTTCTAAATTGTCTGATGCAGATAAAGAAATTGATATGGTTATCTTTCCTAAGACTTTAAAAAATATGGAAAAGAATGGGAGTGGGAGTATAGCAGATAATAAAGTCATTATTGCCACAGGGAGATTAGATAAGAGAAATAATAGTTTGCAATTGATTTGTGATAATATTATGGATGTAAAAGAAGTTTAGCTGTTGACTTTTTAATAAAAGTTGGGTATAATTAGGATATATTAAAGAAGAGATATAAATATGAATAAATTACTAATCAAAAAAGTAAAAAGAGTGTTTAATAAATATCCCAAAATTAAATTGGCGTATCTTTTTGGATCTAGAGCTCGAGGGGACGAAGGCCCTAGAAGCGATTATGATTTTGCTGTATATTTAGAAGAGAAAGATAGCAATAAAAGATTTGATTTAAGATTAACTTTAATGTCGGAGATTTCTCATATTGTAAAAAGTGACGATGTAGATGTTGCAGTTCTAAACGATACAGATACTCCGTTATTTAAATTTTTAGTTATTAAGGAAGGGATAGTTTTAAAAGCAATACAACCATATAAGGCATTAGTAGAACCTCAAATTTTAAATGAATATTTTGATTTTATTCTAACATTTAGGAGAGAAAAAGTTTTAAAATAAAAATATATTATGGTTAATATTAATTTAATAATAAACAAGATAAGTTTAGCCAAAAAATACCTGGCTCTTGTTAAAAAACTTAGAAAGTTTTCTTTTAAAGAGGTTAAATCAGATCCATTCATTTCTGGAAATGTCGAACGTTATTTGTATTTACTATGTCAGTCCATTATTGATTTAGCAGAAACGACTATAGCTTCTTGTAATTTTAGACAACCGACTAAAGCTAAAGAAGCTTTCGAAATATTAGTAGAAGAGGATGTGATTAAAAATGACCTCTCGAATAGCATGCAAAGTTTAGTTGGGTTTAGAAATCTTTTATCTCATGAATACTTTGCCCTTGATTATAAGAAAGTATATTATGTTTTGCAAGAACAATCAGAGGAAACTTTAAAATTTATTAAAGCTATAGAAAAAAAATTTAATATTTAAATGTGACTATATTTAATTTAACTTCACAAATCAAAAGTACTCTCTCTCTCTCTCTCTCTGAAGAGACATGTTAAGTATTCAAATAAACAATCCTTCACCCTCGTAGAACTCATGATAGTATTAGCTATCTTAGCTTTA
>CAZFNU010000014.1:0-15300 GCA_964520445.1 uncultured Candidatus Saccharibacteria bacterium | reverse complement strand
ATGTAGCTACTCCTGTTGTGAGGGATACTAACTTAATCTTAAACTACAAATTCTCTGAAGGTACTGGTACTACTACCTATGATAGTTCTGGGAGGAATAATACAGGGACTCTTTACAACACCCCTGTCTGAACAGCTGTAACATCAGGAGAGATGACTATGTACTATCCTGTGGCTGGTACTTCCTATATCCAAACCCCTTCTTTTGCTATACCTAATACTGGGATACTTACTATAGAGGCGTGGATGAAGAGTGTGTTTAGTGCTGCGGTGTATCATTCTGTAATGGGAAGTGGTACACAAAGCAGTACCCTTGGCCATATTATAATTCAGCGAGGAAGGAATAGTAATACTTTGCAGTATTATTATGCTAATGGAATAACTACTGCCGTTGCATCGGCCGGAAACTTCTTCCAAAATCTAGATAATCAATATATTTACATAACAATAGTTTGTGATTATGCTAACAAAACATTAAAATTCTATAGAAATGGAGTTCAATACGGTGCAACTCAAACTCTTTCAGGCACCCCTGTATTTCCTTCAGTTAACCAAGTTAAATATATTGGGGCTTATAGATCTACTGTAGATTTACTCACCGACGGCTCTCTTGATGAAGTAAGAATATATAATAGGGGATTGAGTGCGGATGAGGTTATGTCTAGATATAACAAAACTAAGGGAAGATATCAATAGGAGTTTAGAGAAAATTAATTGACCTTATAAGGGTAATGCACCCCAAAGAATAGTATGTTATTCTTTGGGGGATTTCTTTTTTTGGCTTGAAACAAAAAAGACTCTTCCGGAAGTCTTTTTTGTATTATATATATCTGTGCCCCCGGCAAGAGTCGGACTTGCAACCTACTCCTTAGAGGGGAGTTGCTCTATCCAGTTGAGCTACAGGGGCTTTGGTTATTATTTATGTTATCATATTTTAACGTTGAAATCAATACGGAAATATGATATACTTAAAATATATTAATTAAGACATTAAAAACCTGTTTATGAAACAATGACTAGGGATTATTAGATTAATTGGGTTAATAATACTTTTAATAGTTGTGATTATAGTATTCATTAAGTGATGAAGTGGAAGGATAGAAGGAACTATTGTTAATATTGATCATAACACAAGGGTTATTACTATTAATACTAAAAAGGGGGATATTAGAATAATTACATCTGATAATACAAAATTATTAGATGAAAACGGAACAATTACTTTTTTAAGTTATTACCAAAGAGATTTTAAAATAGTGGCTTTGGGAAGATTTGTTAATTCCGGTTCTTTTTTAGCTAATTCTATCAGGATTTTAAAAATGCCGAATATCATATTGGTTAGTCCTGAACCATATTCTAATATTTCTCAAGATTTTGTTTTAGTAGGAAAAGCTAGGGTTTTTGAAAATACTTTTAATATGCAAATTGTGGATTATGTAACCAAAGAAATCTTATTGACTGATACTATATATGCTAATGCTCCTGATATGGGACAATATGGGGATTTTGAAAAAGTAATCCATTTACCAGATGGTAATAGGCAAAGTGTCTATGTTACTTTGTATGATGCATCAGCTAAAGATGGGTCAATGCAAGATGCTTTAGGTTTTGAATTATATCTAAGGGGGGCTGTTAAAAAAGGAACAAAGCAAATACAAGTATTTTTTAGTAATAACAAACTAGATCCAGAAATTTCTTGTAACAAAGTGTTTCCAGTAATACGGAGAGTAGAGTCAGTACCAGCTATTGCTAGACTTGCAATAGAGGAACTATTAAAGGGACCTGAGTATAGCGAGAAACAACAGGGGTACACTACCTCAATTCCTAGTGGAACAAGAATTATTAAATTGTTTATTGATGAAAATGGGTTAACTAAAATAGATTTTAGTAAAGAATTGGATGAGAATATTGGTGGCTCTTGTATGGTTTCGGCTATTAGAGCACAGATTACCGAAACTCTTAAACAATTTCCTGCTGTTAAAAATGTATTAATTACTATTAATGGGAGAAGTGAAGATATTTTACAACCTTAATTTTAAAAGATGAAAAAATTGGTAAATAGGGAAAATCTATTGATTGTATGTATGTTAGCGATGGTATCTACTTTCGTCTTTTTTTCTGTTACCAAACCTAGGGAAATTACCATAGCTAGTAGTGGGGGTTTATTATCATTTTTAAAAAATCCTTTTACTAAAGACTCTAAAAATATCTTAATATTAGGTATGACAGGGAGTGGAAATAATGGAAGTTTGCTAACTGATGCTATTTTATTTGTTAATTTAGATTTTGCTAAGAAAAAAGTCAACTTAATTTCTATCCCTAGAGATTTATTAGTCCAAGTACCAGGAACTTCAAGGTTTTTAAAAATTAATGGATTGTTAGCTGAAGATAATCAAAAAAGGAAGACAGTTAAAAGCTCTACAGGAGTTGTAACTAGTGTGGGAATTGAAAAATGGAATCTAATTAAAACTGAAGTAGAAGAAATTACTGCTTTAAAAGTTGATAATGTAGCAGTAGTAGACCTTGATGGGTTTAGATACTTTATTGATTCTTTAGGTGGTATTAATATATATTTAGAGAAAGCTATTTCTGATCCTAATTTAAGTAATCCTGACGATCCTTCGGATATCTTCAAATTAGAAGCTGGCTGAAATTATTTAGACGGGAAAAAGGCAGCTAAGTTTGTGAGATCTAGGTTTGGTCCTACAGGAGATTTTTATCGTATAGGACACCAACATGATTTATTAGCTGCTATATTCCAAAAGTTAAAATCTTTAAATAATTTTTCTAATATCCAAAAATTATTAGCTATTTGAAATAGCTGAAAAGGATATTTGTTTACTGATGTGTCAATTAATGATGGTATTAAATTGGCTTCTTTTGCTAATGATTTAAATTTAGATGATTTTAAGTTCATAACTATATCTTATTCCAAACCAGACCAGTTGTTAATTAACCCAGGGTTATCTGATTTTGGATATGTTTTAACACCCAAAGAGGGAGTTGAAAATTATACCAGTATACGAGAATATATAAATCAAAAAATAAGCGGACAGTAATGATAAAACAAAATAACACAAAAATTATTATTGGATTAGGAAATCCAGGGAAAGAATATATGACTACTCCCCATAATATTGGGAAGGGGTTCATTAACTGATTTTTTGATATGGCTCAAAAAAATAAAGAAGGAAATAAAGTTTTAAAATGAAAAAAGAATAAATCAGTTTTAGCTGATATAGCTAGTTTTGAAATAGGAGATATTAAAGTAATTTTTGCTACACCTACTGGGTTTATGAATTTATCTGGGTTAACAGCTTCTAAATTAATTAATTTCTATAATTTAGATCCAAAACAGGTTATCGTGATACATGATGACGCAGATTTGGTAGCTGGTAATTTTAAGATTACTTATGGATGTTCTTCTGCAGGGCATAAGGGAATAGAATCTATAATTTCTAATTTAAAAACCCAATCTTTTTGAAGATTAAAGATTGGGGTTAGGCCTGAAAATTTAAATCAGAGCCTATATAGAATTAAAGCAGGGGATTTTGTTATTAAAAAAATGACAATTAAGAATAGGAAAATTATCGAAAAAAGATATCCTGATGCCTATACTGAATTACTTAGATGAATTAAAAATACCTAATTTAAATAAATATGTGGTCTACCCCTTATGGGGTAAACCACATTTTATATAGATAAAATTTATTTTTCTACCATAACCTCCTTTGTGGAAGTTGGTTGAAGCTCTGGAATTAAAGATTCTAGTAATAATTTACGAAGTCTTATTTTTTTACCATCAGGACAAGGTACAATGTATGCAGCTTGATATCCTTCTCCATCTAAAATAACATTGCTAGTATTTTCTTTATTACGCTGTGCCATTTTAATATGATACAATGGCACTTGAAATGATTTATCTGATAGAGTGATGGAGATCGTTTTTTTATCATGCGAAAAGGTAACTACAGAGAGCACGCCATCTACGTTTGTTGTAATATGGCACATTATTTTACCCCCTGAAATATAAAACCATTTTTATGTTCAGAGTTGCGGACTATTTTATTTTCCATTGTAGTATGTGGCCCGAGTTCATTAATTATTTCAGTAATTGGACAAACTACTGAATAATCACCAAAATTTATTGAAACTTCTTTTCCGCTGCTATAGATTTTTGCTTCTCTTACAGTCTGTCCATAGCATAACTGTTTAATAAAACAGCTTAGTATAACCGCTTTGTTGTCTTCGTGGAAAAAAACAAATACTCCATCTTTTTTAATTGGAGTATCAACGAAAATAGTTCCCTTGTCAGAATTCAACTCTAAACGTTCGCTCCCGAATATTTTACACATTAAAAATCCTCCATTATATTTTTTATTTTGAACTTTTATAGCCAAAACAAAAAAGTCAAAGCATACAACTACCACCTCCTTTTTATTTGTAAAGATTCAAATTCAAACGAAAGTATATACTACCACAAAATAGGTTAAATGTCAATGGTCGGGCTGGCCGGAGTTGAACCGGCGACCTCTTGCTCCCAAAGCAAGCGCGATAGCCACTACGCTACAGCCCGTAATGACTTGATATTATCATACTTTTAACAGAAAAACAATATCCCCCTGGATATTGCTTAATATCTCTTTTTTTGGTAATATATTAGTATATTAAGCTATATTACTATGAAACAAATTATCTTGAAAAAAGGGCAAATATTAGTCGAAAATACACCTACTCCTGTATGCGGAGAGGGTAATGTATTGGTCAAAAATCTCTATTCTTTAATCTCGGCTGGGACAGAAATTACTTCTATTAATTTTTCTAAGGATAACATTATTAAAAAAGCTTTAAATTATCCTGATAAAATTAATAAAGGATTTCAGATTTTAAAAAGAAAGGGAATTGTAGAAACTTTTAAATTAGCCCAGAACTTTTTAGACTTTCCAACTCCTTTAGGGTATAGTTGTGCTGGAGAAGTTTTAGAGGTTGGAAAACATATTCCAGATATTAAAGTAGGGGATTTAGTTGCTTGTACTGGGTCATCAAATGCTCATCATGCAGAAATAGTTTCAGTACCAAGAAATTTATTAGTAAAAATTCCTAATTCATTAGATCCTAAATTAGCTTGTAGCGCTGGTGTTGGAGCGATTGCCTTACACAGTGTAAGACAACTTGATCCAAAGATTGGAGAAACAGTAGCAGTTATTGGATTGGGTCTTATTGGTAATTTGGTGATGCAAATATTGAAGGCTAATGGGAATAGAGTTATTAGTATTGATATTGATAATACCAAATTAAAAAAAGCCAAAGAATTGGGTTCGGATTTTATTATTAATTCTTCAGAGAAAAATGTAATACTAGAAATTCAGAAAATTACTAATAACTTAGGGGTAGATGGTACTATAATCAGTGCTTCTACTAAAGGAAATGAACTCTTAGATGTGTCATTAGGTATTACAAGACGTAAGGGGTGCGTGGTAGTATTAGGGGCTATTGGATTATTAATTCATAGAAATCAATGATATGAAAAAGAAATTGATTTAAAAATTTCTTGTTCATTAGGCCCTGGGAGGTATGATGAAAACTATGAAAACAAAGGGATAGATTACCCCTATAACTATGTACGTTGAACAGAAAATCGTAATATGGAAGCTTACCTTGAATTATTAAGATCTAGAAAGGTTGATTTTAATTCGTTAATTAATGAGGAATTCTTGTTAGATAAGGCCAATACGGCTTATCAATCATTAGCTAATAAACCTCAACCCTTAGCTGTATTGTTTAAATATGATAGTATTATAGAAGATAAAGAACATATTTTAACCTTTAGTCCTAAAGCTAATACTCCTATTAATGGGAGGATTAGAGTAGCTCTAATTGGAGTTGGAAATTTTATGATGTCTACTCATATACCTAATCTTTTAAAATTGAAAGATATTTATGAAATTAAGGGAGTATGTGTGGACAATAGTGTTAAAGCTAATGAATGAGCTAAAAAATTAGGAGCTATATATGCCTGCACTGATTACAGAGAGTTATTAACCAAACCGGATATTGATTTATTTATTGTTGGAACTCGACACAATACTCATTATGAAATATTAATGGAAATGTTAAAAGCTAATAAAAATGTTTTGATAGAAAAACCTTTATGTTTGGATGAAAAAGAATTAGATGAAATTGTAAAAGCATTAGAGAATAAGAATAACATACCAATAATAAGTGGTGGATTTAATAGGCGTTATTCTCCAATAGGATTAATGGTTAAAGATAAATTAAAGAATAGAACTAATCCTATTATGATTAACTGTCGTATTAATGACGAATATCTACCTTCTAATCATTGAGTCAATACGGCTGAAGGTGGAGGAAGAATTGTGGGTAATGCGGTACATATGTTTGATTTATTCAATTTTTTAATTGGGAGTGAAGTTTTAAATATCTCAGCTAATAGTATTAATTCTGATTACTATTCTAAGAATGACAATTTCGTAGCCCAGATTAAATACAAGGATGGTTCTATAGCGAATATAACATACACTACACTGGGGAATAATAAATTAGCTAAAGAATATATTGAAATATTTGGCGAAGGAAAATCTTTTGTAATCAATGATTTTAAAACATTAAAGATATATGGGGGGAGTGGGAGTATCAAACATTTGAAACCAAATAAAGGGCATTTTGAAGAATTACAAGTTATGGCCCAATCACTAAAGGATAATACTTTACCTGCTCCAATACAAGATTTAATCCAAGCTTCTAAGATTTCTTTTGAGATTCAAAAACAAGTTAACAACAAATAGCAAATATGTGTGGCTTTACTGGTGTTTTTTACACAAATACTAACAAGGAGGTGAATTCTGAAAACCTTGTTAAAATGCGTGATACAATGATTCATCGTGGACCTGATGATAAAGGTCTTTTTATATCAGAAAATAAAAAGATTGGTTTTGGTTTTCGTAGACTATCGATTATAGATTTATCAAGTGAAGCTAATGAACCAATATTAAATGAAGATGGAAATTTAATTTTAGTTTTTAATGGGGAGATATATAACTTTAAAGAGATAAGGGAAAAGTTAATTGCTTTGGGGCATAAGTTTAAGTCTCAAACTGATGCAGAAGTAATTTTACATTTATATGAAGAAAAAAAAGAAAAATTATTAGAAGATTTGAATGGAATGTTTGCGTTTGTTTTATATGATCAAAAAGAGAATAGATTATTTTGTTCTAGAGACAGATTAGGAATTAAACCTTTTTATTATTACTTTAAAGATGGAGTATTTCTTTTTGGTTCTGAAATAAAATCTATTTTACAATATGATGGATTTAAAAAAGAATTAAATTTAGAAGCAGTTGCTCATTATTTAGATTTTCTTTGTACTCCAGCTCCGTTAACTCTATTTAAAAATGTATCTAAATTAGGAGCTGGGATGTTTATGATTTTAGAGAACAATCAATTAAAAACAGGGAAATATTGACATCCATTAATTAAGATGAATGAATACATGAATCAGTCGGAAAGTTTTTATATCTTGAAAACTAAAGAATTATTAGAGGATTCCATAAAACAACAGATGGTTTCTGATGTACCTTTTGGATGTTTTTTATCAGGAGGAATTGATTCGTCGGCTAATGCTATTTTAATGTCTAGAGCTTTAGGTAAACCAGTTAAAACTTTTACTAGTTTCTATGAGGATGCTGAGGATTATAATGAAATAAAACAAGCAAGAAAGATTGTTAAATTATTGGGTTCAGAAAATTACGAAATTAAATTAAGTAAACAAGATTTTCTTTCTTGGCTACCAGAGTTTGCAAAGAATGCAGATGATCCTAACGGAGATCCAGTTTCTTTCCCTATTTATTATTTATCTAAATTAGCTAGAGACCATGGAGTTATTATGGTACAGGTAGGGGAAGGGTCGGATGAAATATTCTGCGGGTATAAAAGTTACTGATATTACGCTAAATTATGAAAGATTTTTTGACGTTATTCTAAAAACTTACCCTTAATAAAATCTTTACCTTATGTAATTGTGAATACTTTATTTTCTCCTTCTAAGAAGGGGATACAGATAGAATTGCTAAGAAGATTAGCTCATAACAAACCATTATTCTTTGGTGGAGCTCATGGATTTTATACTTATGAAAAAAATTCTTTGTTTACGGATAAATTTAAACACTTGGTTAAATTAGAGAATTCTGATGATATAACACAGAAATATTATGATGAATTACGCAAAATTAACCCTAAGGCGGATTTTACCATGCAGATACTATATATTGAACTAAATTTAAGATTACCAGAATTACTATTAATGAGGGTAGATAAGATGAGTATGGCTAATTCCATTGAAACTAGAGTTCCTTTTCTTGATCATAGACTAGTAGAATTAGCTAGTTTAATACCTATGAAATTTAAGATTAAAAACGATGAAACAAAACATATTTTAAAGAAAGCTTTAGTAGGTATTGTACCAGAAAAAATTATTCACAGAAAAAAACAAGGATTTCATGCTCCTATAAAAGAATGATTGCGCCCACAAAAAGAGAATGATGTTAGTGAGAAACTAATTAGCATTATACGTAATTCTAAGTTACAAGATTTAGGCATTCTTAATTACAAATATGTTGAACAAATGATTAAAGATCATCAATACGGGGATCGAGATTATTCTTTGAAATTATATAATTTAATAACTTTATCTTTGTGATATGATTATTGATTTAAATAAAAAAATATCTACATTTTTTAATGTTTCTATTATCTTTATAGCTCGCATTTTAAAAGCTATCACACTGTTTATTTTAACGGTATTAGTAGCTAGAAGTTTCGGTCCTGAAGGAAAAGGAATATTAGCTTTAGTTATATTCCTACCAGAATTCCTATATTTCTTATTCCATTTAGGACTAGGAAATGCTAGTATTTTTTATTTAAGTAATGAACAGGAAACAGAAAAAAAAGTATTTAATAATTCTTTTTGACAAGGTATTTTTCTGAGTGTTTTCTCTGTTATTGGCGTTTTATTATTAAGACTAATATATCCTAATATTTTAGGAAGCGGAGTACCAAAAACTTTCCTTTTATTATCTTTATTAATGGTTCCTTTTTCTTTTTTGGAGTCTTTTTTTGAAAATGTTTTTGCTGGTAAACAAGAATTTAAAACTTTTGTTCGTATCATAATTATTGATAGAATATTGTTGCTAATTTCTATATTGATTGGGTTCTTGGTATTTAAAATCAGTCTAATATCAGTAGTAATTATCTTTTTAATCAATCTAATAGCCCAGGTTAGTACTTATTTTATTATTTTAATTAAAAAATATGGATTTCCTAATATATTGGTTTTTGATTTTAAATATTTTAGAAAAGCAATTGATTTTGGATTTCGATCTTATGTAGCTTGTTTTTTATGTTATTTAGTATTAAGGTCTGACTTATATATGCTATCTGTTATGAAGGGGGTAAAAGATGTTGGTTTTTATTCTGTAGCTACTAATTTTATTGATGCTATGTTACTCTTATCAGCCAGTGCTTCATCTGTTGTTTTCCCCTTAATTTCACATAATTTGGAAAAAAGTATTTATTACATTAAAAAAATTACTGGTTGAATATCCATATCTTCTTTAGGGATGGTTATTTTATCTTGAATATTCGGAAAGACTTTTATTATTCTTTTCTTCGGAGAACAATTCGCGATATCAGTTGCTCCTTTCTTTATTTTGTTAATTGCTATGTATTTCTGGTCCTTATTAAGTATTGTAACACAGTTCTTCGCTGCCAATAATTATCCTTGACGTGCAGTATATATATGAATTCCAGGGGTTATTTTGAATATAATCTTAAATGTAGTGTTTATACCTAAGTATGGTATGGTAGCAACGGCCTGAACATCTGTATTGGCTTATACCCTGACTTTCTTCTTACATGTTATTCTCCTACAAAAATATGAAAGAGTCAATATAATAGAATTAATTATACCACAAATATTTAAAAGAAATACTGCTCATGAATAATTTTATTATAAAAGAAAATAGTTATGGGCATAGAAAGAGGTTAGTTTTTATAACTAAACAAATTGAAAAATATTGTTTAGAAAATAGTTTGGATAAAAAAGAAATCAAGGTATTAGATGTAGGGTGTGGGAGTGGATTACTTATTACTTTACCATTAGGAGAGTTAGGATATAACATATTGGGGATTGATATTGATGATTCATCCATAAATTTCGCTAATAACAATAACATTTTTTCTAATGTTTCTTTTAAGAAATCGTTTGTTGAAGATATATCAGAAAAATATGATATTATATTAGCTTGTGAAATCTTAGAGCATTTGGAAAATCCTTTATTATTTTTAGAAAGTTTAAAATCTAAATTAAATGAAAATGGTATTATTATAATAACCACGCCTAATGGATATGGCTGATCAGAAAATGAAAGTCATTTGTTAATGAAGTTAGCTAAAAATAAATTTCTCTTTAAGATAATGACAAAAATAGAGAAAAACAGAAAATATATTACATTAAATAAAGAAGACAAGCATTTACAAAAGTTTACTTTTAGTAAATTAATGAAAATTTTTTCTAGGGCAGGATTAAGGGTTATAGCTAGAAAGAATGGACCAGTTTTTGGTGGGCCTATTACAGAAAGAACATTTGCCAAAATTCCTGGGTTTAAATCTTTTTCTAATAGCTTGGCGGACATATTACCTCCTTTTTGTGTATTAGTTTGATATTTTGTATTAAAAAATAAATAAATATATTATATGGATTTAAAACCTGATATTAAAAAATTTTGAAATAAAAAACCTTGTGGAACTTTTGGAAATATACCAAAAGATACTAATAGGGAATATTTTGATAAAATTAAAACTAGACGTTATCGGCTAGAACCTTTTATTTTCGATATTGCTAGATTTAATGAACATATTGGCAAAAATGTCTTAGAAATTGGATGTGGTATAGGTATGGATGGTATAGAATTCGCTAAAAACGGAGCTATTTATACGGGGGTTGATTTATCAGATGAGTCCATTAAATTATGTAAAAAACACTTTGAAATATTCAAACAATGTGGTAATATCTTAAATATCGATGCCGAGAATCTACCTTTTGAAAATGAGTCATTTGACCTTGTTTATTCTTGAGGGGTTTTACACCATATACCAAATATGCAGAAAAGTATTGATGAAATACACAGGGTTTTAAAGCAAAACGGTAAGATAGCAATTATGATATATAATAAATACTCATTGGTAGGGTTACAATTATATATTGTTTATGGTTTATTAAAATTACAAATATTTAAGAAATTTAATGATCTTTATTTCAATCATCATGAAAGCAGAGGGACTAAAGCTTTTACAGATAAAGAAGCTTTAATGATGTTTAAAGAGTTTAAAGATCTTAGAGTATACAATATCGTAACACCATATGATCTAAGAATATCTCGGAATGCGTTTTTACCTAAAATATTCCAGAAATTTATACCTAGTCGTTTCGGATTTTTTAAAATTATAATCGGAAATAAATAATATGCCTAAACGAATTCTTAAAAAAATATTCTATTACCCAAGAGGGGCTTGAAATTACGGATTAATGAATCTGCGTGGCTTTATGTTAAAACCTATTTACCAAAAGAATAATATTAATTTGAAAAAAGAATGTTTAAGAAATGCTAAACAAAAAACATTTTTCTTTACAGATAATACTGAAATCTTAACTTCTTGAATAGATAATAACTATATTATTAAACAAGCAGATGAAATTATGAAGAAAAAAGAAATCTCTTGGCTAGAAGACGAAAATCATTTCTCATGATCATTAGATTTCTATTTAACAATTCGTAACGGGCTATACAAAGACTTTGATAAGGGAAGGGATATTAAAAATATCTGAGAGAAGGCAAGGTTTTTTGATGCACCCATTTTAGCCTTAGCTTATCTTAAAACAGCTGATGAAAAATATTTAAGTTTTTTTGAAAATGTCTTTATGGATTTTAATTCCAAAAACCCTTGGGGTTATGGACCGAATTGAACAGTAGCTATGGAGGTAGCCATACGTATTTGTAATCTAATACTGGCTTTTAAGATTTTCGAAAAAGGAATGGAAAAATTTGATACAGATTTTAGTAAAGGGTTTAAGAATAGTTTTTTAATTTCAGTTATTAAACATGGGAAATTTATTGAACAAAATTTAGAGTGCTTTCCGAATAAGACAAATCATTTTGTAGCAGATATATTAGGGTTGGTATATATCGGATTTGCTTTTCCTGAGCTTAAAAAGTCACAAAAATATATCAGACAAGGAATGCAATGATTATCAGGGGAGATGAAAAACCAGGTAGATAATGATGGGGTAGATAAAGAAGGGTCTACCCAATATCATAGGTTAAAATTAGAGCTTTTTGCATATGCCTCTTTGCTATATAAACTTAACAGGGAATGCAATAAAGACTTCTTAATTAACCAACTAGATGCTATTTATTGGACAAAACTACATAAAATGTTTGAATACTCTTTCTTGTATACCAAGCCAAACCAATTATCTCCTCAAATAGGGGATGATGATGGATCAAGATTACATAAGCTGGAAGATAGTAAAAAATATATTTCTTTAAACCATACTTATCTTATTGGTTTATATAATTTAATTTTTCAAGATTTAGTAGGGATGTTTGATATTGGGAAACGATGTTGTTTATTAAAAGAATCTGGTATTGGGATAATGAAAACTTCTGATGCATATCTTTTTATTGGAAGAAAGAATCCTTTAAATAATAGATTCACGTCTCATTTTCATAATGATATTGGTAGTTTTGAATTAAATGTTAATGGTAAGGATTTTATTGTTGATCCCGGGACATATTGTTATACAGAAGATTTGAAAACACGAAATTTATTTAGGAGTACTTATGCTCATAATACTTTGATGATAAACAATGCTGAACAAAATGAAATTAATTTAGCTGAACCTTTCTTTATAAATTTTACATCAAAGAAGAATGCTAAAACTGCTATTGGTGCATGAGAAGATACGCAAACGCAATGTATGTATCAAATTCAGTGAAAGATGCAACAATCATTAATCTCTCGTAGTTTTATATTAGACAAACAAAAATCTATTTTAGAGATTAAAGATAATATTAGTGGAGATTGCAAAAAGAATATTCAATGATTTTTCCATTGTAGTCCTGATGTTAAAATATTTGAGAAAACAAATGGTTTGAAAGAAAATCATTTAATTTTAACTAATGGGACAAAACAAATCCAATTAATATTACCTATGGACTGAATCTATGAGATTAAAGATGATTTTGTTTCTAAAGAATGGCATAAAAAGATACCCTCTAAAACAATCTGCATTACAACTCAACAAGAAGATATACAAAAAGAATACATCTTTAAATTTAAATTATAGTTATGAAAATTCTTTTCTATACTCAATATTTTAGTCCAGAAACTAATGCCCCTGCTAATCGCTTGATTGATATGGCTAATTTCTTAGCGTCTAAGCATAAAATTTCTGTATTAACTGGGTTTCCAAACCATCCTTTAGGGAAGATGTTCCCTGGGTATATAAATGGGTTTTTGAAAAAAGAACAATCAAATAATATCTCTATCTTTAGGAGTTTTATGTATATACCCAGAAACTTAACTTCTAAAATACAGAGGTATTTAAACTATTTTACTTTTGCCCTGTCTAGTTTTATTAATTTGTTTAGAATAGAGAAGCCTGATGTGATTATTGTATCTTCTCCTCCAGTTAGTGTATTAATTTTGGGTTTTTGATATGCCAAAATTAAAAAAATTAAGATGATTATTGATTTACGAGATATGTGGCCAGAAGCAGCAATTAGTTTAAAGATAGTTAAAAAAGGGTTTCTAACCCAAATATTAGAAAGATTGGTTTTAAAAAGCTACCATTATTCTAAGAAGATTTTAATTAATACAGAGGGTTTTAGAAATATTTTAATTAACCGATATATGGTTAATCCTAATAAAATATTCTATCTGCCAAATGGGTTTAATATTGAAAAACATATAGATATTAAAGATAGTATTAAATTAGGTAATATAGAAAACCAGTTTAAAGTTTTTTATTCTGGATTATTAGGATGAGCACAAAATGTAGAATTAATAGTTAAAACTGCTAAAGTAGCTCAGGATTTAAATTCTCATATTAAGTTTTTAATAATAGGGGAAGGGGGATTAAAAAAAGATTTAGAAGAAATGATTAAAAGAGATAAATTACATAATATATCTATTATTGATTACCAGGAAAAGAAAAAATTATTTGAACTTATGGGAGGATGTAATTTAGGATTAATTACTTATACCATTAATGATACATTTAGAAAAAATATTCCTTCTAAGATCTTTGATTATATGTTCTTAGAGAAACCCGTTTTAATTAATTTAAAAGGGGAGGCCTCTAAATTAATTGAGGATGGTGAGTTTGGTTTTTGTTTAGAAACCAATGATCCTGTAGAATTTTTTAAGAAAATACAGGAAATATCTCAAAAAGATAAAGAAATATCAATATTAGGTAAAAATGGGTTTGAATACTTAAAAAAGAACTTTAATAAAAAAGACCTACTGCAAAAATTAGAAAATCTCCTAAATATTGATTTTTAAGTATAATTTTGGTAATATATGGGTTATATGCCTGGGTGGCGCAATTGGTACCCGCGGTTGACTTAAAATCAACTGGGCGTAAGCTCTTGTGGGTTCGACTCCCACCCCAGGCACAAATTATCTCTCAGTGTTTAGATTAAGAGATTTTCTAATAAATTATTGCTTTTTAAATAAATTAATGATATATTATATCTATGACTACAATTAATCTAAAATCTAAACAATCCTTCACCCTAGTAGAACTCATGATAGTATTAGCTATCTTAGCTTTATTAGCCGGGATAGTAATCTTTACTATCAAACCAGGTAATATCTTAGATAATGTTAATGATTACAAAAGAGTATCAGATCTTAATAACATCACTAAGTCCATTAACTATCTTAATGTTATTAACTTAGGTTTACTTAACCTAGGATCAGCTACTACTATCTATGTAAGTCTTCCTGACAATACGAGTTCTACCTGCTCTTCTTATGCATTACCCAGTCTACCAGTCGGTTATGGCTATAGCTGTAAGAATACGACAATCTATAGACTAAATGACTCTACAGGCTGAATACCTATTAACTTTAGAGAATCTGATAACTCTAATATCTTATCTACTCTACCTATTGATCCTGTAAACAATATCACTTACTACTATACCTACTTCCCAGGAGG